>NZ_JBPPLY010000004.1:0-217026 GCF_051535215.1 Nitrobacter sp.
GCATCATTGGAAAGCGTGGCTGGCCTCGGCCGCACCAATAACGCCAACAACGATCACGAGAACGCTTGATGTCACCCGCTTCCAACAAGATCGCGCTCTTTATCGATGGCGCCAATCTTTACGCAACTGCCAAGACGCTCGGCTTCGACATCGACTACAAGCGCCTGCTGAAGGAATTCCAGTCGAGGGGCACGCTGCTTCGCGCCTTCTATTACACCGCGATCATCGAGGACCAGGAATATTCCTCGATACGGCCGCTGATCGACTGGCTGGACTACAACGGATACACGGTGGTCACGAAAGCCACCAAGGAATTCGTCGACACCAGCGGCCGCCGCAAGGTGAAGGGCAATATGGACATCGAACTTGCGGTCGATGCGATGGAGCTTGCCGAACACGTCGACCAGATGGTGCTGTTCTCGGGCGACGGCGATTTCCGCTCGCTCGTCGAGGCGGTGCAGCGCCGCGGCGTGCGCGTAACCGTTGTTTCCACGATCGCAAGCCAGCCGCCGATGATCGCCGACGAATTGCGCCGCCAGGCGGACGTTTTCACCGACCTCGTCGACCTGCAGCCGAAACTCGGGCGCGATCCGTCGGAACGGCAGACATCGCGCGAGCCGCGCCACCATGCGCCGCAATTCCTGCAGCGGTCCACCGCCATGGCGCATCGGGATGATGACGACGATTTCGAGGACTGAGGCGCAGTCGCGCGCCGAACCTGCTCCCTCCGGCACCAACCCCGCAAACGAAGAACCCGGCCGCGATTGCCCGCTTTGTCCGCGGCTGGTTGACTATCGCTTGGCAGTGCGAGCGCGCGAACCGGAGTGGTTCAACGCCCCCGTGCCCTCTTTCGGCAGCCCGGATGCCGCCCTGCTGATCGTCGGCCTCGCGCCGGGCGTGCAAGGCGCCAATCGCACCGGGCGGCCCTTCACCGGCGATTACGCCGGCGACCTGCTCTATGCCACATTGCTGAAATACGGCTTTGCGACAGGTCACTACCGGGCCCGGCCCGACGATGGCCTCACCTTGCTCGATTGCCGCATCAGCAATGCGGTGCGCTGCGTCCCGCCGCAAAACAAGCCGCTGCCGGCCGAGATCAACACCTGCCGCACGTTCCTTAACGCCACGCTGACATCGATGCCACGCCTGAGGGCGGTTGTCGCGCTTGGCCGCATCGCTCACGATTCCGTGGTGAAGGGACTTGGGCTGCGCGCCAAGGCCGCATCCTTTGCGCATGGCGCCGTGCATGACGCCGGCGCGGTCAGGCTTTACGACAGCTATCACTGCTCCCGCTACAACACCAACACTCGCGTCCTGACGCCCGAAATGTTCGAGAACGTGTTCGCACGGGTACGCGACGACCTCGCGTCTTGATTTGACGCGTCTTCTTCACGCGAACCGGATTCCACTTCGCTCGAACACGCTATAGCCGGCCGCGGGAGTTATCGCGGCTCAGTGAAACGGACGCCCATCATCTCGCCGTTTCGCCAGACTCGTTCACACTCCCGCGGCGGCGAATTCGGGACCAAAGCGACGCCGAAACGCTTTGGCACGGTGAGGCCGGCGGAGGCAATCACAAGGCGCGCGCCGTCGCTGGAGATGTCCATGACCTCGCACTCCGATCTGCCTTCGACCGAGTCGAGTACAAGCCAGGCCCGTTGATGCCGGCGTCGCATGCGCCGAGTGGCGCGCTTCTGTTTGATCCGCATGCCGTGAGCAAATCACGGTAAACCTGAAATAACCTTGAATCGATCGATCAAAATTTAACGGCTAGGGTCCAAAATCACCGAGGCAGGCGCTTTTCGCTCGCATCTATTGCGAAACGGGATTCGCTCGCAGCCACGCCAATACCTCGCCAGCATTCCGGTCGGGCGGGAATACCGGATAGAATACGTGGTTGATCCTGCCGCCATCGATGACCAGCGTGAGTCGCCTGATCAGGGTCAACCCCGCGACCTCCATGGTCGGTAGTTCGAGCGCGCGGGTCAGCGAAAGCCCCTCGTCCGACAGCACGGCGAACGGCAGGTGCAGTCGCGCGGCCATTTCGCACTGGTAGCGGTGATCCTGCGTCGACAGACCAAACACATGACCTGCGCCGGCAGCCTTCAACTCGGCGAACAGATCGCGGAATGCGCAAGCCTGCGGCGTGCAGCCTCGCGCGCCCGGAATCATGTCCCAGTCATCGACCGGGCTGATCTTGCCCGGCTCGCCAGTGCGCGGATAGGCGAATACCACCGTTCGACCTTTCAACGCCGACAGCCTCACCGAAGAATTGTCGGTCGCAACCAGATCGAGAGGCGGAATCCTTCTTCCGGGCAAGTGCCGCGCAGCGCCATCGTCGACCGGCGCCGGAATCTTGCTCCAGTCGACCTCGAACAGATTCTCCTGATTCATCGCGAGGTCCTCCACGGAGTTCGCAGTCATCGCCGCGAAATCACGAAGCCGTCCGAACCGGTCGCTTCGCTCCGTCTTTGGCGGTGAAGAGTATTCTCACCCCCTCGCCCGCAGCAACCGGCCTTTCTCGCGGCCCCAGTCGCGCTTCTTCTCGCTCTCGCGCTTATCGTGCAGCTTCTTGCCCTTGGCGATCGCCAGCAGCAGCTTGGCCCGTCCGCGTTCGTTGAAATAGAGCTTGAGCGGAATCAGCGTCATGCCCTCGCGATCGACCGCGCCCATCAGCTTGTTGATCTGCTTCCTGTGAAGCAGCAGCTTGCGCGGCCGCTTCGGCTCATGATTGAAGCGGTTGGCCTGCAGATATTCGGGGATGTTGGAATTGATCAGCCAGATTTCGCCGTTCTTTGAATCGGCATAAGATTCGGCAATGGTGGTCTTGCCGTTACGGATCGATTTGACCTCCGTACCGGTCAGCGCAATGCCGGCCTCGACGGTGTCCTCGATCGCATAGTTGAACCGCGCCTTGCGATTTTCAGCGACGACCTTGATCGCGCGTTCGTTCTTCTCGGCCATATCTGAAAACCTCCGGACGTCGCCTTTTCAACGAATAGCGGCAACGCCCGATCCTTTTACCCTTCTAGGGTCTCGATTCCGAAGTTCGCATGTCCTTGCAGCAATCTCTGATGTCGAACTTCGAGCTTTCGATCACCACACCACACGCCGCGCCTTACCTTTTCGCTTTCAGCAGATCGCGGATCTCGGTCAGCAGTTCTTCCTCGCGGGTCGGCTTTGGCGGCGCCGCGGAGGCTGCCTCGTCCTTTCGCTTCAGTCTGTTCATGCCTTTGATAACGATGAACAGCACGAAGGCGACGATCACGAAGTTCAGCGTCAGGGTCAGGAAGTTGCCCCACGCCAACACCGCGCCCTGTTTCTTGGCGTCGGCCAGATTCGAGGCGTTCACCGCCTTCGACAGCGGCGTGAAGTAGTTCGAGAAGTCGAGGCCGCCCGTAACGGCTCCGATGATCGGCATGATGATGTCGGCGACCATCGAGGAGACGATAGCTCCGAACGCAGCACCGATGATGACGCCGACAGCGAGATCGACGACATTTCCCTTCATCGCGAATTCGCGAAATTCCTTCAGCATCGCAATTCTCCCCGATATTTCGCCGCGTCGCGCAGCAGCGGCAACCCAAGTGAGAGACCAGACCTCAATTCAGCAAGCCCGCGTGCACCATGGCGTCGCGAATAATCTTTCCGGTCGCCGGCGTCACGGGCATCAGCGGCAGGCGCACGACTTCATCGAGACGGCCGAGCAGCTTGAGACCGTGCTTGGCTCCGGCTACCCCTGGCTCCTTGAAAATGGCGTCGTGCAACGGCACCAGCCGGTCCTGAATCGTGAGCCCGGCGGCATAGTCGCCGCTCAGCACCGCCGACATCAGGCTCGCGCACAGCTTAGGCGCTACGTTGGCGGATACCGAGATGCAGCCGTGCCCGCCTGCCGCCATGAAGGCGAGCGCCGTCATGTCTTCGCCCGACAACTGGATGAAGTCCGGACCCATCGCGCGGCGCTGCAGGGAAACCCGCGCCACATTGGCGGTGGCATCCTTGACGCCGGCAATGTTCTTCAGTTCGAACAGCCGCGTCATCGTCTCCACCGAGAGATCGACGACCGAGCGGGACGGAATGTTATAAATGATGATCGGGATGCCGATCGCGTCATTCACCGCCTTGTAGTGGTGGTACATGCCCTCCTGCGTCGGCTTGTTGTAGTAGGGCGTCACCACCAGCACCGCATCGGCTCCGGCCTTCTCGGCGTGGACGGCCAGGTCGACCGCCTCGCGAGTCGAATTCGAGCCCGCGCCCGCAATCACCGGAACACGGCCTTTCGCCTCGTCGACGCACCATTCCACAACCTTGCGGTGCTCGTCGTGACTCAGCGTCGGGCTCTCGCCGGTTGTGCCGACCGGCACGAGCCCCTGGACGCCCTCGCCGATCTGCCAACTCACCAGTGCGCGGAAGGCCGCTTCATCAACGGAGCCGTTCTTGAATGGCGTCACCAGGGCGGTATACGACCCCTGGAATCTCGCCTTGCTTGCCATGATCCGCTCCAACGCTGCGCGACTTCGCCGCGCCAATTTCCATGTTTCCTCAGTCATATCGGGTCTGACGCCGCGACGAAAGGTCCGCGCTTCCGACCCGACAGCCGCGATTTCGCCGCGGTTGGGGCGCATATAAGTCAGCCACCCGAATTTTAGTGTTTTGTCCACATATTCAATGAAATAGTCATGGGATTTTTAAGGCCTGCGAGATTTGCCGAGAGGGGTTGCCGTGACATTGCCTGCCCGTGCATCAAGGTTGCGAACAGCTGTGCTCGGCGCGGGCGTGGTGTTGGCTGCCGGCTTCTGGACTGAACCCGCAAGTGCTGAAAAGGCTCCGAAGACCGAGAAAGTTCAGAAGACCGAGAAGGCCGCCAAGACTCCCGCACCGAAGCCGCGGCCGACTCCACACCACGCCTCCCCAAAATCCGTCGCCGGCTCGAAGACAGCCGCCAGCCACGCGCATGGCAAGACCTCAACTCCGGACAAGGACAAGGCCACCGCAGCCCCGGCAATTCAACCGGCCACACGCAAGCACGCGGTGCTTCCGCCGCCGCCGAAACGCACGCCCGTTCCCAGGGCCGCCATGGCTGCGACATCGTCGACGCCGCGCGCCGATCTCGAGGCGCTTCAGAACGTCATCGACCTGACCCGCAAGCGCAGAACGTCCGACGCCACGCAGGTCGAGGCGAGCATGACAGACCCGGTGGCGCGCAAGCTCGCCGAGTGGATCATCCTGCGCAGCGAAGACAACGGCGCGCCGACCGAGCGCTATCGCGCCTTCATCGAAGCCAATCCAAGCTGGCCATCGCAGACATTTCTGCGCCGGCGCGCGGAAGCTGCGCTGTGGGATGACAGCCGCGACGATCGCACTGTGCTGGCCTGGTTCGAGAACGAACGACCGTTGTCGGCCAAGGGACGGTTCGCGCTGGCGCGCGCCCTGCTCGCGCGAGGCGACCGCGCCAATGCCGTGCAGTTGATCCGCGAAGCATGGCGGACCGATTCGATGTCGGAACCGCTCGAGGAAAAGGCACTCGAGGCATTCGGCGCAATGCTGACGCCGGGCGACCAGAAGGCGCGGATGGATTATCTGCTTTACGGTCGCGAAAGCGATGCGGCGTTGCGCGCGGCAAAGCGGCTCGGAAGCGCCGAAGTCGCCCTCGCCAGAGCACGAATCGCCGCCGACCGTAAATCGTCCAGCTTGCGCGCGCTGCTTGAAAACGTTCCGCGCGAGTTGCACGGCGATCCCGGCTACATCTTCGCCCGCATTCAGCTTCTGCGGCGTGAAGAGAAGTTCGGGGAAGCGGCGCGGCTGATGCTGAATGCACCGCGAGATCCCAACCGGCTTTACAACGTCGATGAATGGTGGATCGAGCGACGCCTGCTTGCGCGCAAGATGATCGACGTCGGCGAGTATCGCACCGCATACCTCATTGCGCGCGACGCGGCGCTTCCTGCGCGGGACATCTACAAGACCGAGCAGGAGTTCACCGCCGGCTGGATCGCGCTGCGTTTCCTGAGGGATCCCAACACCGCCGCCCGGCATTTCGCCCGCATCGGCGTAGGCAGCGTCAACCCGACCGCGCTGGCGCGGGCCGGCTACTGGCAGGGCCGCGCCGCCGAGGCGGCAGGCCGCATCCAGGAAGCCCGTCACGCCTACGCGGCGGCGGCCGAACACTCCACCAGCTACTACGGCCAGCTTGCGCGCGCGAAACTCGGACTGCCGCAGATCGAACTGCGCGGCGTTCCCGGCAGCCGGTCGCGCGGTGTCGAGCGGCTGGAGATCGTGCGCGCCGTGCAGCTTCTTTATGCAATCGGCAACGGCGAATTCGCACTCCCGATCTTTGCCGACATGGGCGAGAACGGCGATCCGGACGCTGTTCTCGGACTTGGCGAACTCGCCGCGCGCCAGGGCGACGCCCGGGCGATGCTGCTGGCCGGCAAGGCTGCGCTCAATCGCGGGCTGCCGTTCGATTTCTATGCCTATCCCGTCAGCGGAATTCCGTCGTTCAAATCGATCGGACCGGATATCGAGCGCAGCATCGTCTATGCAATCGCCCGACAGGAAAGCGCCTTCAATCCGTCGGTGGTGTCACCGGCCCACGCCTACGGTCTGATGCAGGTGACGCCTGATGCCGGGCGATATGTCTGCAAGAAATACGGCGTCGGCTTCGACCTTCAGCGCATGAAAACCGAGCCCGCCTATAATGCCGCGCTCGGTGCGGCGGAACTCGGCGGCCTGCTCGAAGACTATCGCGGCTCGTACATCCTGACTTTTGCGGCTTACAACGCCGGACGCGGCAGTGTCAAAAAATGGATCGCGCGCTACGGCGATCCGCGCGATCCAAGTGTCGATGCGGTGGACTGGGTCGAACTGATTCCGTTTTCGGAGACGCGCAACTACGTGCAGCGCATCATGGAGAACCTGCAGGTCTATCGCGCCCGCTTCGGCGGAGGCTCGAAGCTGCAGATTGAGGCGGACTTGCACCGCGGTTCTATCGAATAGATGCAGGGTCTTCCGCGCGGCTATTTTAACTCGCATTCACGGCGCGTGATGCGCCTTCGTGCGCCGTCACCACGTCCGAACTATCGCCTGAAGTTACGTCGCATGTCGGGATATGCGGTGGGGCCATCTTCGGGGAAACGATAGAACGGATTCACGTCGCAATAGGCGCGGCGGCCAGAGGCTGTCGCCAGGCATTGCTGATAGGTGTCGAAACTGCAATCGCCAGTGCCGCTCTCGTAATACTCGCCCTTGATGCAGTATGGATAATCCCGAGCCTGCGCGGCTGAGGGAGCAAGGGTAAGGAATGAGACCACAACGCCGGTGCATACGGCTGCAAGCGAAAACCTGTAAGTCGCTACCTTATGTTTGACCGCGCGCATTTCACTGTTACCCATTGATATCCCGCTTTGTCTGCCGGACTTATATTGCGAAAGCGCGCGATCGGCCAGAGTCGCCTTCGCCATCACCACAATTTGCTGGAAGATATCCCGCCGTTTTGCCGCGTAGCGCCGTCACATGGCTCGTCACGGCGAACACAGGGACCACGGACTTCCTTCCACGGATACAATCGCGCATGGCGCGGATCGCGCGACTGATCCCCTGCCTCATCGGAAAAATCAAACCCCGGCAGTTTCCGGCCGGGGGTTCGTTCAGGATGCCCTCAGCAACCTGTAATTACCAGGTGCGCTGAGCACGGAACATGACGGTCCAAGTATCCTGATCCTTCAGGGCGTAGACACCTCCCGGCTTGCCGACGGCCGGGTTGGATGGAAGGATAGCCGTGCCGGCATACTTCTGATCCAGCATGGTATAAACTCCTTCCGTCGTGAACGTCAGGTTCTTGACCGGAGTCCAGCGCAGGTTCGCACCTATCTGTCCGATGTTGTAATCCGGGTTGCACGTGGTGACACCTGCGCCAAGGGCAACAGGGATCGTCACGTTGCACATAATGTTCTTGGCCGCCCCGGTGTAACTGACGGACGCGTAAGCGCCGAAAACCGACGTGGCCCAGTACGGGTTCCAGTTGTGGTTGAAAGCACCGCGCATGCCCCAGGTCGAGACCAGTTCAAGCTGACCGCCAGGGCCAAATACCGCATCCGGCGCAAAGCCGTATCCAATGCCGGTTATGCCGGTATAGATCGTGTTGACACCTGCCGCAGCGGCCAGATCCTGGATGTTGTAACGGGTCGCACCGTTAGTGTAGACGCCCTGAAAGTCGACCGTGTCGCCCGGACCGGTCGGAAGGTTCTTAATTGATAGAGCGAGCTGACCGGCCCAACCCCACTTGTCTCGCGGGCCGCCACTTGCTTGATCGGTATAGTAGGCGGGATTGTTGTTGTGGGCCGCAACCGACGCCTGGAACGAGCCCCAAGCCTGATCGACGCGAAGTTGACCCACGACGTCAGGAACGGTGGTCCCACCGTAATCATTCGCACCATAGCCAAGGTTGGCTGTGCCGAAGACGGCGTTTGGCGCTACCCCGAGGTTCAGAATGCCAGCCTGGTAATACTGGACCGGATCCTGCACGCCGATCGAGCCCGACACCCCGTTGCCGAACTCGGCCGTATAGGTGAACTGGTTCACGCCGATGATACCGCCGCCGCCGCCGACGAGACCGTCGAAGATATTGTTGCCCAGATAGTTTCCCCACGGAGTGCTGAACTGAGAAGCAGCTCTACCCACCGTGAAACCGGCGAACTGGATGAAGGCGTAGTACACGCCAAGCTGGCCGCCGGAGACGGCGCCGTTGCCGCTCGCTCCAGGCGGAGCCGAATTGTAGACAGTCGCACCCGTACCGTCACCGGCATAACCGCCGGAGGTCCAGGTGAAAACCGTGTCCATGTACGTGCGGACCACACCGTATTCGGTGGCGGTGCGGGTATCGATGTTCAGGTCTGCGCGGGACCGCCAGGTGAAGGCGTTGCCGAAACGATTCCGCGCTCCCGGGGCGCCGAGAGTATTACCCGCAAACATCAAGTTGGTGTTGATGCCCATGTCGGCTCGTACATAGCCGCCGAGCTTGATGCAGGTGTCAGTGCCGGGAATGTAGTAGAAGCCCGCGCCGTACAGGGAGCAGATCTTCACGTATTCGACGGCCTTGGCCTTCAACGGAAGATCAGCGGCCTGCGTCCCGCCTATGATGACAAGACCTGCCGCCGAGCCAAGGAAAAGGCTCTTCATGAATTTCATTTGAAACTTCTATGTTGCCAAGTAGCACAGCTCGCGCACCGCTGTTCGCAAGCTACCAAGAGAATCACGGAAGATGATTGAGAGAGTACTATCGCAGCCTGGCAAACCTCAAGAGGTTGTGATGGCTCCCACGCCGCGCAAGCTGAGGACAGCCACGACTGCCCCGCCAATCCGGCCCATCATGGCATCAAGCTTCGTCGTCGCTCAGCGGCATTGCGTCATCACCTTCGCGTTGCCGATAAATAAACCCCCGGCAGTTTCCTACCGGGGGCTCGTTCAGGATGTCTTCAGCAACCTGTAATTACCAGGTGCGCTGAGCGCGGAACATAACGGTCCAGATGTCCTGGTCCTTCAGGGCGTAGACACCTCCCGGCTTGCCGATACCCTGGTTAATTGGAAGGACAGCCGTGCCGGCATACTTCTGATCCAGCATAGTATAAACCCCTTCCGTCGTGAACGTCAGGTTCTTGACCGGAGTCCAGCGCAGGTTCGCACCAATCTGCCCGATGTTGTAATCCGGGTTGCAGGTGGTGACACCGGCGCCAAGGGCAACAGGGATCGTCACGTTGCACATAATGTTCTTGGCCGCGCCAGTGTATCTGACCGATGCGTAAGCGCCGAAGACCGACGTGGCCCAGTACGGGTTCCAGTTGTGATTGAAAGCACCGCGCATACCCCAGGTCGAAATGAGCTGGAGCGAGCCTCCGGGAGCATAGACTGCATCCGGTGCAAAGCCATATCCAACGCCGGTCACGCCGGAATAGATCGTGGCTGCGCCCGCCGCGGGACCCAGATCCTGGATGTTGTAACGGGTCGCACCGTTGGTGTAGACGCCCTGGATGTTGATCGTGTCACCCGGTCCGGTCGGGATGTTCTTGATCTGCAAGGCGAGCTGACCGGCCCAACCCCACTTGTCTCCGGGACCACCGGTCGTTTGATCGGTGCCATAATAAGCAGGATTGTTGTTGTGGGCCGCAACCGACGCCTGGAAAAGGCCCCAGGCCTGATCGACGCGGAGTTGGCCGACAACGTCCGGAACGGTCGTTCCGCCGTAGGCGTTGACGCCGTAACCGAAGTTGTTCGCCGCCGCGGCGGGAGCGATCGCGTTCGGGCTGAGGTTGTTGATACCAGCCTGGTAATAGGCGCTCGGATCCTGAACGCCGACCGATGCCGACACGCCGTTGCCGAATTCCGCCGTATAGGTGAACTGGTTCACGCCGGTAAGCGCGCCGCCGCCGCCGACGAGACCGTCGTAGATGTTGCCGGGATAGCTGCCCCATGGGGTGCTGAACTGCGAAGCAGCTTTACCCATCGTGAAGCCGGCGAACTGGATGAAGGCGTAGTACACGCCGATCTGGCCGCCGGAGACGGCGCCGTTGCCGCTCGCTCCAGCCGGAGCAGCGTCATACGTGGACAAGCCGGTAGACGAACCGGCATAACCGCCCGAGGTCCAGGTGAAGACCGTATCCATATAGGTGCGGACCACACCGTATTCGGTGGCGGTGCGGGTATCGATGTTCAGGTCTGCGCGGGACCGCCAGGTGAAGGCGTTGCTGAAACGGTTTTGCGCGCCGGCGGCGCCTGAAGTATTGCCGCCGAAGATCGAATTGGTATTAACGCCCATATCCGCACGGATATAGCCGCCGAGCTTGATGCAGGTGTCAGTGCCGGGGATGTAGTAGAAGCCCGCGCCGTACAGGGAGCAGATCTTCACGTATTCGACCGCTTTGGCCTTCAACGGAAGATCGGCAGCCTGTGCCCCGCTCATGGCGATCAAACCCGCCGCCGAGCTGAGGAAAAGGCTCTTCATCAATTTCATTTCAACCTCCAAGTTGCTCTTTAGGGCAGGTTCCGGATCCGTTAAGCGCAAATCGCTCGAAGAAAACGTTCCCTCAGTCCCTGACTAACCGCCCAGCCGTTCGCGCTTGTTCGGACACTCCCGCCTACGCGAGGGACTCAAGCGAACTACCCAAAAACAGCGAACCACCAAAAACGGAACGACCTCGGGATGCCCCCCTCCGTCGTGTGACCACAATTACCGAACCGATGTGCACACGCAATGAAGGAACGTCTCAGAATAGAACGTGTCTAACCGTTTTTGGCGGTGTGTTGCACAAACACCACGCCTTACCGTTGCAAACGGACAGACAAGCTATTGTTTTGTCATATCTTTTTCAAAGACGACATTCGAGGACGTGCGAACGCTCCGCCCCTGCTTCGCGGACCTTCCGTCCGTTCGAATGGCCCGATCGCGGCGAATCATCGAGGGCACCGCCCGACCTGATTCGACAGCCGCTCGATGCCCGTTTACGGCGAAAAAAACTTCGGGAGCAGCGCGGCCATCGTCGAAAGTCCCGGATGATGGCGTGCTAAGGACATATCGCACGATCCGGCGCTTGCGGCTGGCGAGCGTGTCGGGCATATCGAGCATTGACGGAGCTGTGGCCGAGTGGCTGAAGGCGGCGGTTTGCTAAACCGTTATAGGGTTGTAAAGCCCTATCGAGGGTTCGAATCCCTCCGGCTCCGCCAGACAACGCCGATTGCCCTCTATAGTGCGACATTGCCGCCGATCACCGTGTGCCTATCAACGGGCACAGGCCCCGCTCACCGCCTTACGCTGAAGCATCTTTGATTCTGTCATCAAAAACGGCGGCAACACACGGAATCAGTCTGCTGAACGAATGAATTTCGCCTAGCCGCAAAAGGCGCGAACGATCCTGCCCGTTTTGGGGTCGGTTTCGATCGTCACCCGTTCGCGACGATAGTCCATGGTCACGCCCTGGCCGGGTGAGATCTGGCGCACGATGGTTGCGCCAGTCATTTTCCTGGCTTGCTTGTCGGTCAACCGAGCCATGCCAGCCAACGCCTTCGCTGCGCCAGGCCGGCATATGCCTCGCGTGGCGCTGCCCGCTCCACCCGCGCCAGCCTGGAATGCGACGGTCGAGACAGCGAGCACGGCTGTTGCCACAGAAACCAGTTTCGCTTTCATGACCAATCGTTCCTTTTGTCTGTTGTCCTAAAGCATGGCCACGATTTTCCTGGCTGTGGCCTTGGCCGAGAAGGGATTTTGCCCGGTCACGAGACGTCCATCCGCTACGGCATAGGTCAGAAACGGCAGAAGCGCCTTTTGGTATCGCGCGCCGCGTCGTTTCATTTCGGCTTCGGCGTTGTAGGGCACCCTGCCGGAGACGCCTGCCAGAATCTCTTCCGACCACGCAAAGCCAGTGATGCGCTTGCCGGCCACCAGCATCGTTCCATCGCTGAGAGCGAGGTTGAGAAGGCCGCAATAGCCGTGGCAGACCGATGACACGATGCCGCCCCGCTCCCAGATGCCGCGTGCCAGTTTCTGCAATCCGGCATCGTCCGGGAAATCCCACATCACCGCATGGCCGCCGGTGAAATAGATCACGTCGAACAGCGCCGCGTCGATCTCGTCCGGCCGCGCCGTCTCAGCGAGAAGCGTCATGCGCGCAGGGCTGTTCAGCCACGCGTTCGCCGACGCATCGAGCAGCGGCCATTTGAGCGCACGCGGTTCGAGCGGCGACTTTCCTCCCGTGGGGCTGACGATGCGTTGCTCGTATCCTTCGGCCTCGAAAATATCATAGGCGTGCGTCAATTCGGACAACCACAGACCGGTCGGCTCGCCCGGATCGGCATAATGGGACACGTTCGTGACCACGTGGAGAATGCGTCTGGTCAAATGAATGTCCTTCTTTCGAAAGTCACGACAGGCGTTCCGACCGCCACAGGCCATCTTTGCCGCGAGCGAGCCGCCAGATCCGCGCCGTTACGAGCGTGCCCTTTGCGGTGCGATAATCGGGGACGGAAAGGCGGAGGCCATCGTCATCGGCCTGCCATTCCGCGAGGACGGTGACGCCATCGCCAAACTCGACCAGGCATTCCGGCTCTGCCTTGCCGTCGTCATCGACGGAGACGCGACCTCGCCGGAAAGCATGACTGTGAGGGAACGCGAAACGCATTCGTCGGCACCGCCTCTCTTAGTTGTTTCGGCAATCGCGCCATCGCCCTCGTTACCTAAGCCCGGCTACAGATTATGTAAGGTGTTCCCACTTTCGATCCCAGGCGAAGCGGCGCGTTGCGCGCGAAGCGCGAAGGAGGAGAACTGGATGCAAACAATTCTCGGCGCCTCCGGACAGATCGGGCACGAATTGGCCATCTATCTCAAGCGCGACTTCACCAGCGATATCCGGCTGGTGAGCCGAAATCCAAAACAGGTGAACGGCAGCAACCAACTTCATCGAGCGGACCTGCTCGACGCCAGCGATACGCTGGGCGCGGTCGAAGGCTCTGAAATCGTCTATCTGACAGCCGGGCTGCCGATGGATACAAGGCTCTGGGTCGAGCAATGGCCTGTCATCATGACGAACGTGATCGACGCCTGCGCTGCGCAGGGAGCGCGGCTGGTGTTCTTCGACAACACCTACATGTATCCGCAGACCGACGAGCCTCAGACGGAAAACACCACGTTCCGTCCCCATGGCGAGAAGGGGCGCATCCGCGCCGCCATCGCCGGAGATCTGCTCTCGGCGATGGAAAAGAAGCGGCTGACCGCGCTGATCTGCAGGGCGCCCGAGTTCTACGGCCCCGGCAACACACAGAGCATCACCAACAGTTCCATCATCGAGCCCCTTGCCCGGGGAAAGGCCGCGCGGGTCTTCCTGCGCGACGATAGGTTGCGCAGCCTGATCTACACGCCGGATGCAAGCCGGGCCATGGCGCTCTTGGGAAACACGGGCGACGCTTACGGCCAGACCTGGCACCTGCCCTGCGACGACGATCGCCTGACCTATCGCGCGTTCATTGCACTCGCCGCGGAGCAATTCGGCACCGAGCCTCGATACCGGGTGCTGAAGCGCTGGCAGTTGCGACTGGCAGGCCTGTTCAACAGGCGGATCCGCGATGCCGCGGAACTGCTGCCGCGCTACGAGACCGACAACATCTTCGTCTCGGACAAATTCAAGACGCGGTTTCCAGACTTCCGCGTCACGACGTTCCGCAAAGGCCTGGCCTCCATCCGGGACGGGCATCTCGTTCCGAACAAGGCTTCGGCGGGCAAGTGAGGGTTGGGATCGGCGGCGTACGGTCTTCCGCCAGACGGTGAAGCCTGCGCGGACGCGCGGATGAAAGCCCGGGCTCGCGGCAGTCGAGCCGTTTAAGCGCAGCCGGGATCAGTTGCCTCGCGCGTGCTGGCGGACCCGGCAGGCCAGGTGGAGAAACGGAACGTCCTGTCCTGCCGGCTCATACGGGTTTCGCCAGGTTGTCCCGATTGTCAGAGCCTCGGATCGACCGGCCAGGCCTGCGTGCTATGCCACCTTCGCTGTCGCCGACAGCCGGCAGTGTTGCTCGGAATCATCAGCACGGAAGGGAGTCGGACGCGAATTTAGAATCCTTTTGACTGTGCAACGCGATTTGATTTTGCTGGCAGGCGCTGGGTAATAGGATGAGTACCATGCTGGAAATGATTACCGCCGTCTTTGGAATAATGAGCGTCAGCATTTTCCTGGCCCACGCGATCGATGGATATTGGTCGCGGCCCTGACCCGAACGACGTGCCCGCCACTGTTCGGACCCCGCCCTGCTCCGTTTATCCGTTACGCCTCCGCCAGGTCGAAATCCTGACGTAACCGCGCCGCCATGTCCCGGACGCGTCCACGCCACAGGCCTGGATCGGCGACCGGGCCGGCCTCCGGTTTGATTGTCAGCATGGCATTCCACGGGTTTGCGCCATAGACGGTCACCACGAACCCGCTGGCCGGCGCGCCGTCGAGCGTTCGCAGCGCTTTCAGGATGATACCGGCCAGTTCGTCCGCGGTTTTACGGCGGTTGTGGCTCTCCTCCGGTTGATCCGACCGCATGGTGGCGTCGGCAGTTGGATCACCCGCTTCCGCCGGCTCCCGAATTCCTGCCTCGGGCGATTCGGGTGCGGCGAGCGGATCGTCGTCAGGCTGTTCGGGCTGAGGCGCGTTGTGGCGCGCACCCAAAACGTTCTGGATCAGGGCCAGCAGTCCCTTGTCCAAGCCGCTGCTGTTGCCCACGTCGGTCGCTCCGGTCGATCGAGGCGGCGGGACAAGTGTCTCACGCCCTCTGGATCAGGATGATTTTGGATCGAATCGATCCAGATCATGACCGGGATTTATTCCATATTCCAGAACGGGATGCGGGCCGAAAGCCGCACCACACATTACTTATCCGCTTTAGCTAGCCAGCGAATATCTTGCGGGATGTCAGCTTAGCGCCACCCCGATCAGAACCGTGACGAGCACGCCGAAGCCGGCGAACGCGATATTGAGGAAATTCCGGGCCAATCCAGGTTCGGTGGTCAGCATGATGTTTCTCCCGGTACGCAAAACAAGTTTTCGTAGAATGAGCGCAGAAACTTAATCAATTCTTTCAGAATCACCCCGGCGGCGAGGCTGAAGGAGAGATTCGCACAGAATCAGAAGTGGCTATGTGATCCGGATCACGCCGCGGTCGCGCGCAGGCCGTTACACCTGTTCGGAGATTTGCGGGAAGCCTTCCCGCCGCACCGACGGGAGACCGACATGACTCAACCGATCACAGGCATCCGTAACCTGACAACCGACGAGATCGATCTCGTCAGTGGCGGGCTCACCTGGGCCTATGAGATCCGCTCCCCCGATGGCAACGTTCTGGACGTCGGCGTGAAGCTCGACAAGACCACGGGCCGGGAAGTCCCCTACGCGATCTGGACTCACGCCCAGTAGCTTTCGCCTGTCTTCCGGCAAAACACCGTTCATTCGTTCTCGGCCGGGACCCGACTGAACCTTTCGCTCGATGAAACGACCCACAATGGGCTGGGGGATTGCACTGCCCAGTCTAGGCACAACGTCACCGGGCGATCATATTCCGCTCAGGTGGCGTTGTTGTTTGAGCGTGCGTTCGAAGACAGCAACTCGGACGCGGAAAGACACCAGACTGATTCAACTACGGTGAACAGATTCTGGTGTATCCTTCTGATGAAGCGCGGTCTTACCCGAAAATCGGTTTCCGCTTTGCGTTCGCGCGGCCCTTCGGGTCGGGATCTCGCTAGTTCGCCGTGCCCGTAGCGCCCAACCTCGACTTGGCCTTGTTTTTGGCGCTGGCTTTGGGCTGGCCTTCATTACGCACGCCGCTCCAGGGGTCGTTGGATCTTGCGGCGTCGGGAATCGTCCGCAGCGTATCCTTGTAGGCTTTTTCGATGGCCTGCTGTTTCTCGATTTCTTCCTGCGTCTTGCCGGGCTTATCGGCGAGCATATTGATATGCGGCGACTGGGCAAAGGCTGGCCCCGACAGCAGTGCCGTCATCAGCACGGATGCGCGTAGAACCCTCATCGAAATTCTCCCCTAACGGTACCCGCGGACGAACCGCTACTTCGGCTTTTTTTCTGCGGATGAAACGCCGAGACTTCCCCAGGGGTCAAATTTCTCCTTGGAATCGGGAATCGTCTTGAGCGCCTCGTTGTAAGCCCTCTCGTCCACCTTCGGTTTCTTGGCCGGTTTCTGATCGCCGCTATCGCCGCGGCGATGATGACCGCCGCCCATCTGGGCATCGGCTGGTGTCGCCGACACCATGGCCGCCGTCATCGCAACACCGACCGTGAATGCAAATGCTGCCAGCTTCATGGCCTTCCCCTCAATTGCCATGTCGCGGTGCGATGGCCGTTGCTCAGTGTGTGCACACTTTGAAAAGACGCCGGGACAAGACGCCGGGCTGGCTGCGATATTAAGGCAACTCCGGACCGCAAACCATTGAGCGAACCAAAAATATTTTGATCGTGAGCCGCCTGCTTTGACGTGCTTCCACCACGATTGGACCATGGCCTATCGCGGTGGCGGAAACGCTCCCGCTTTCAGGATAGCAGCAGGGGACGCCGGCCGCCGCAAAAAATCCTCCCGCCCCGTCGCCCGCGCCCGGTCCCGGCTACGGTAAATGCCCGGTAAATGCCGATGCGTATATTAAGCGTCGGCGCCAAGGTTATCTTCGAATGTTTCCCATAACCTCTGCCGGAAGCAAGGTCGCAGCGCTGCAGCTCGTGACCTCGCCATCCGTCGTGCATGGGAATTTGGGGACATGGCCGAAATCGTCAATTGGGCTCCGGTGCGCCGCTCGTCGGCGCAAGGATTCGCGATGCGCGCACCCCGAACCGCATCACGCTGTGACGCCGCAGCACTCGCATCGATCGACGTCGACCAATGGCGAGACCTTGCCGACCGCGCGGTCGAGCCGAACGCCTACAATCTCGCCGACTGGGAGTTGCCGCTCGACGCAACGGCGCGCGACCGGACCAATGCGTCCGCGCTGGCGGCACGCGCCGCGTCATCCGCCGACCCCCACGCTGGTACGCTCATCGGCCTGATTCCGGTCGTCTCCGCCTGGAGAGCCTACCGGATTCCGCTCCCAGTTCTTGTGAGCGCCGATCCCTATGGAACGCTGAGCACTCCGCTGCTCGATCATGACGTTGCAACTGAAGCCGCGGCCATGCTGCTGCACAAGGCTCGCGCCATCGGCCAGCACGCGCTGATCCTGCGCAACGCCGCGCTCGACGGCGCCGCGATGAAAGCGCTCACCGCGGTGCTGGAACGCGACGGCCTCAGGCCGCACATACTGCAGACACACGTGCGAGCCTGTCTCGACGCGACGCAGGACCCAGACGACCTGCTGCGCGACGCGCTCGGCGTCAAGAAGCTGAAAGAGCTGCGCCGGCAGCGTAACCGCCTTGCGGAGCAAGGCGAGGTCTCGTTCCAGGTCGCGCGCAGCCCCCACGATGTCGTGCCGGCGCTCGAAACGTTCCTTGAACTGGAAGCCAGCGGCTGGAAGGGGAAACGGGGCACCGCCTTACTCCAGCACGACGGCGACGCGGCCTTCATCCGCCGCGCAAGCCCGGCGCTGGCCGAGCGCGGCCAGTGTGAAGTCGTGACCCTGCGCGCGGGCACGACGCCGGTGGCGGCAGCCATCGTGTTACGGCATCAGGATCACGCATTCTATTTCAAGCTTGGCGTCGACGAAAAATTCGCAAAATTTTCACCGGGCGTGCAGTTGACGCTCGATCTCACGCGGCACCTCTGCGCCGATCCGGCGATCGCGCTCGCGGATTCCACGGCGCATCCGGGTCATCCGATGATCGACCCGATCTGGCGCGGCCGGCTTACGATCGGTGATGTGCTGCTCCCGCTGCGCCGCAGCTACGTCGTTCCGCTCGCAAAGGCGGCGATCGCGCTGCGCGGACAGATGCGCTCATCCGCGCGCCGCGCCATTCATGCCATCCGCAAGCGTCAGGAAAAAAACACATGAGCGTCTCCGAATCGGCGCCGGCCATCACCGCGGCCGACGATGCGCTTCGACGCGACTTCCCGCTCAAGCCGTTCGCGATCCGGCACGGGCTTGCCGGACATCCGCTGCTGACGCTGCCGCGCATCGCGCAACTGGCTGCCGAACTGCCGCGCGACCTGATCGAGTACAATTCCGGCAAGGTGGCAATCAGCCAGGATCCCGATGCGATTCCCGCGATCGACCTCGATCCGGTCGAGGTGGTGAAGCGGATCGAGACCGCCGGTGCCTGGATGGTGTTGAAGCGCGTCGAGAACTCGCCGCAGTACCGCCGCCTGATCGAGGATGCGCTGCTTTCGGTCGCACGCGCCCGCGGCTTCGACAGCCTGCGCGACGCCGGATTCGAGCAGCTCGAGGGTTTTTTGTTTGTCTCATCGCCGAATTCGACCACGCCATTCCATCTCGACAGCGAAGACAATTTTTTCGTCCAGATCCATGGCGAAAAGTTCTTCACGATCTACGACAACAGCGACCGCAGTCTGGTCTCCGAACGTGAGATCGAGCACTCGATGACGAAACATCGCAATCTGAAATTCGACCCGAGCTTCGCGCTGCGCGGCATCGAATTCCACATGTTCGGCGGCGACGGCTGCTTCGTGCCTTACCAGTGGCCGCATTGGGTACGCACCGCCGGATCGCACTCGATCTCGATGGCCATCACCTGGAAAACGCGCGAGGTCCGCCGCATCAACGATTTGCATTTTTTCAATTCGATGCTGCGCGGTCTCGGCTGGCCCCAGAAGTCTCCGGGCACGCAACCCGCGTTCGATGCGGCCAAGCTGGCGTTCTATCGCGCAGGCACGGCAGCGGTCAGGCCGTTGCGCGGCTCGATGACGATGCGGCGAATCCTGCGCCGCATCGCGCTCGGCAAACGCGCCAACTACTATCTGAAAGACGCCTAACAGGTTGTGTATCTGCAAAGGTCGGCGCCAGCGGTAGGCGATCATGCCTCCTTCCCGCGAAATGGCTGACGAATGCGCGGGGCGGGCTTCCGCAATGCCCGAAAGGGCGAAGCGGCAGGCCCCGCCGCGCCCTAATCCTCTGTCATCGCCGCTGCGACCTATGGTATGGATCGTATCCGTCGAACCGCACGAGGCGCCGATTGTCGGGCATTTCACTCTACACGCTGTCGGTCTGGGTGCTGCCGCTCGTCATCGCGATCACCTTTCACGAAGCCGCGCACGGATTTGTCGCGCACCGGCTGGGTGACAACACCGCCTGGCAGCTCGGCCGCGTCAGCTTCAATCCGCTGAAACATATCGATCCCTTCGGTACCGTGATGTTGCCGGGGATTCTGCTGCTGTCGCACGCGCCGTTCCTGTTCGGCTACGCAAAGCCGGTACCGGTGAATTTCCGCAACCTGAGCCATCCCCGCATCGACATGGTCTGGGTGGCGCTCGCCGGCCCCGCCACCAACATCCTGCTGGCGCTGGCCGCGGCATTGGCATTTCACGGGCTCGGCCTGGTCCCGGCCAACGGCGCCCAGTGGGTCGCCGACAACCTGCAGAACGCGCTTATCATCAATGTCATTCTCGCGGTGTTCAACATGCTGCCGATCCCGCCGCTGGATGGCGGACGGGTCGCGGTTGGTCTGTTGCCGAACGTCCTGGCAGCCCCCCTCGCCCGGCTGGAACCTTATGGGCTGCTGATCCTGATCGGGGTCCTCCTCCTGCTTCCGATGCTCGGCAGCCAGCTCGGACTCAATCTTGACGTGATCTCCACCATCGTGAGAACAGTCACCGGATATGTGATACAGTTTCTTCTGCTGGTCACGGGCAATACATAAAAGCAGTTGCGAGGGGCGTAGTCAGTTGATCAAAGCACAGGACAAAATGATTGCGAGGCGCGCCGACACCAAGGCGCGCGCCGACTTCGCAACCTGGAAAATGATGACGAAACTGAACGGCTCGTCATCGCTGCCCACGGAGGCCCTGGCATTCCTTTCGAGTTACAAGGGTTTTCTCGAAACGATGCCCGAGACGGAAGCGAGCGAGACTACCATCGGTCTGATCTACAACGCCTACTACGCGGAGATGGGCGGCACCGGCACGCCGCCGGACATCAAGTCGGTGCCAAAAGACCCGATCGTGGAACTCGATAATGTCACCGCCTTCAAGCGTCCCGCACCGCAACAAGAACAGGGCAAAAATTCCGGGACGAAACCACGCCAGCGTTTGCCCGTCGCACTGATCTTCGTCCTGCTCGCTGCAATCTATGTCGGCATCCGGTACTATTTTTTCCGATAACGCGCGCAGCCTCCCGACAGCCGGGACAACGTCAGCGACAACAACGGCGTCAGCCCTTGTTCTTGACCCGGAAGACCACCGGCAGGGTAAAGCTCAATCCCTCGTCCGCGATCAGCGGCGGCGGCGGCGGCACCGGATCGGACCGGTGCAACATGGCCAGCGCGGCCTGGTCGAAGACCGCATCGCCCGATCCCTTCACGATCGAGGCCGAAACGATATGGCCGAGACGGTCGAGCACGAAGTTGACGAGAATTTCCGCACTCTTCTGTGAGCGTTCGGGCGGATAGCGCTTGTGCTTGTCGAGGTGCGCGACCAGTTCCTTCTGCCATGTGGCGCGGATGCGGCGGGCGCTCGCGCCGGTGCCTTGCTGCGGCGCGACCGAACGCTCCGACTCCGGCGCATGTTCGACGCTCGGCATCGCGGTCGCCTCCGCGGCTACCGATTCCTGCGAGGCGGACGTCTGCACCGCCGCCTTCTCGGGATCGTCATCCACCGGCTTCTTCGATTCGTTTTCGGTGACGATCCGATCCGGATCCTCAGCCTCCGTCGGCGTGTCCTTGGGCAGATCGGTCTCCTTCACCACCGCCTTCTGCTCGGCAAGCGCGGGTGAAGCGACAGATGCGTCGGTGTCCGGTCCGGGCGGAAGGTCGGTCGCCTCGCGATGCGGCGAAGCCAGATCGAGCCCGATCTCGATCGCCGGCGCGCCGAGATCGTCTTCGGCCTCGTCGGACTGCATGTGAGCCATCGCCAGCGCAACGCAACCGATGTGGATCGTAAGCGCAGCGACCGCGGAGAAAACCCACAAGCGGCGGGACGGCGGAGGCTCTGCGATGATCTCAGACATGGTTCAAGGCTTTGCGGGAGCGGTGGCCGCGGCCGGAACGGACTGGGCGTCCGGAACGCCTTCGAGCGCCACCAGCTTGATTTTCGTGAAGCCGCCTGCGCGCAGGATCTCCAGCACGTCCATCAGGTCGCCGTAAGGCACCGCGCGATCCGCCCGCAGGAAGATGAAACTGTCCTTGGTCATGTTCGGCGTGCTGTCGAGCGTCCGGACCAGATCGACCCGCTTCACGAGCGTTTCGCCGATCGCAACCGCAAGATCGGCCTTGATGCTCACATAGGTCGGCTTGTCCGGTTTCTTCTGCGGCGTCGCGCTCGACGTCGGCAGGTTGACCGGAAGATCGACGGTCGACAGCGGCGCGGCCACCATGAAGATGATCAGCAGAACCAGGATGACGTCGATGAACGGCGTGACGTTGATCTCGTGCGCTTCGGCGTAATCCTCGTCGTCGTCAAAGCCGCCTTCTGCAATCGATGCGCCCATCGCCTACTCCGCCGCGCGCGAATGCGCTGCGCCGAGGGACCCGCCGTGGGTCCGGTCCAGGTCGCGCGACAGCAATCGTCCGGACGACCCGGATGCGCGGCTGACCAGTTCGATGTAGCCCCGCGTCACGCGCGCGAAATAATTGTAGATGATGACCGCCGGGATCGCCGCGACGAGGCCGAGCGCGGTCGCGAGCAGCGCTTCGGCGATGCCGGGCGCGACCACGGCGAGGTTTGTGGTCTGCGCCTTGGAAATCCCGATGAAGCTGTTCATGATGCCCCAGACGGTGCCGAACAGGCCGACGAAAGGCGACGTCGCACCGATGGTCGCAAGCAGGCCCATTCCGAGCCGGATACGCCGCGACTCCGCGCGGACGATTTCGGCGAAACTCGACGCCGCCCGTTCCTTGATGCCGGCGTCGCTGGAGATTCCGGCCGACAGCCGCGCCTCGCGCATGGCTGCCCCCAGCAAGGACGCCAGCACGCTGTTTTTGTCGCCGAGCGCCATCTGCGCTTCCGCCAGCGAGCGCGACTCGCTGATCTGTGCCAGCGCCGCGCCGAGGTTGCGCCGCGCAAGCGACAGCTCGACCATTTTTGCGATGAAGATCGTCCAGGTCACCAGCGAGGCAAACGCAAGACCGATCATCACGAACTTGACCAGCACGTCCGCCGACAGAAACATCGACCACGGCGACAGTTCGTGAGGCGTTGTCTCCGCCTTCAGCGGGTTGATGGCCGTCGCACCCGAAGCGGGCGCGGCATCGGCGGCAGTCGGCGGTGATATGCTGGGGGGCGGCGGTAAGGCCGTCTGGACCGGCGGCTGAATCTGGGCCGACGGTGGCGGCCCGGCGGTCTTGTTCTGCTGTGCGGCCACGGGTGACGCCAGCGACGCAAACGTCAACGCAGCCGCCATCGGTAGAATTCTTAGAATGATTCTAAACATTGCGGCTACTCATACCTCCGCCCAGTAGCGGATGAGATTGTGATAGATGCCCGTCAATTTGACCGTTTCAGGATCATCGCGGCCAAGACGTTCAACAAGATTTTGAATCGCCGTGTCCAGGTCGAAGATCAGGCTGCGCGCGTGGTCATCCCGTACCATGCTCTGCAGCCAGAAAAAAGACGCAACCCGGACACCGCGGGTCACCGGCGTCACCAGATGCAGGCTTGATGCCGGATAGAGCACCAAATCGCCCGCCGGCAGCTTGATTTCATGCGAACCATAGTTGTCTTCAACTACCAGTTCGCCGCCGTCGTAATCGTCCGGTTCCGATAAAAACAACGTGACCGACAGGTCGGTGCGAATTCGCAAGCCGGTCAAACGATCGCCCCGCACGGCATTGTCGACGTGAACGCCGAAATGATGTCCGTCGGACGCGACGTAGCGGTTGAACAGGGGTGGAAAAATCTGCAGCGGAATCGCCGCCGAGATGAACCGCGGATTTGCCGTCAGCGCCGAGATGATCCGGTTGCCGAGCGTCCGCGCCACCTCGCTGTCCGGGGGCAACTGCTCGTTCTTCTTGACCAGCGCCGATTGGGCGCCCGCCGTGGAACGACCGTCCTCCCATTCGGCGGCGTCCATGACGCGGCGGAAATCCGCCACGTCATCCTTGGTCAATACGCCGGGGACGCAGATCAGCATGTGTCCGCATCCCGAACGTGGATCGATCAGTAACGAGCTGACAGCGTCAGATAGGCGACACGGCCCGGCGCGACGAACACGAACGGCGTGGCGCTCTGATACAAGGCATCATAGATGAGCTGGTTAGTGATGTTGTTGACGGCGAGCTTCACCTTCCAGTTCGGATTGATCTTCACTTCGGTGAAGGCGTCAAAGCGCCAGTAGTCAGGCAGTGACGTCCCCTGGTTGGCCGCGAGCAACGTGCCGCCGTAGATCTTCGAGCGGTATGTGGCCTGCGCGCCGACCTCCCAGATATCCGTCACCTGATACTTGGTGAGGATGTTGAAGGACTGATGCGCGATGTTGGCGAGCGGCAGGCCCACATTGCTCGCGTAAAGCAGCGGCTGCGCCGAAGGAGCGAGCGACTTCGTCACTTCCGACTGCATCAGCACGATGCCGCCGAACACACTCCATTTGTCGGTGATCTTGCCGGCGGCTTCGATGTCGATGCCGCGAATCCAATAGGCCGCGCCTGCCGTGATGCAGGACACCGTACCGGTGCTGCCTGCCGGATAGGGACACGTTGGCGTGGCCGCTCCAGCACTTGCTATGTTCTGCGACTCGCGCGCGTTATCCTTCCAAGTCTGGAACAGCGACGCCTGGACCAGAAGATGGCGGTCGAACAGCTCCCACTTGGTGCCAACTTCGGCGGCGCGATTCTTCTCAGGCCCGAAGATCTGGTTCGAATTGCCGTTCAAAACGGGTGCAAGTCCGCCATACGTCGCGCTGGTGCCGTCGAACTCGGCGCCGACCGGATTGGCGGACGTCGCATAGGCGGCATAAAGGCTGACATAGGGGAGCGGCTTCACCACCGCGCCGAAATTGTAATTGGTCAGGCCGGAGTCGAGCGACTGGGTGCCGAACGTGTTCGCAACGCCGTTCACCGTGCCGTAGCCGCTGGTGCCGATGTGGTAGTCGTCGTAACGGATGCCGGCGTTCAGAATGATGAAATCGTTATAGTTGGCGGTATCGAGCAGATAGACGCTCTTGGTGTCGATATTGATCTTTGTCGGGCGACCCGTCAGCGACGGATCCGTGCCGAACGGAAGATTGGTGTATTGCGGGTTGAAAATATTGACGCCCGTCAACGAGCCGCTCCCGCTGAAACCACCTGGCAGTGCCTCCGAACTCAGGCCCGCATACTTGTCGATGCTCGACCTTTCGGCGGAGATTTCCACGCCGGCAACCGCGGTATGGTGCCACAATCCGGTGCCGAACTTGTAGGCTGCCTCGGTCTGGTTGGCGAAGACATTGGTCGGCTGAAAGCGGCTCTGCGGATTGGCGCTGAGCGTCCAGTTAGCGGGGTTCGGATCGGTCACCTTCGGACCTTCCGGCAGCGTCCCGATATAGTCCAGGATCGAGTGCTGCACGCGCGTCTTGTTGGTGACCATGAGGTCGGGCGTGATATGGGCTTCCAGGTTCAGCGTGCCGATGTCCTGCCTGTAGGACTGGTAGTCGCGATTGAGGAAGCCGTACCAGGTGTTGCGGTTGAGGCCGAATTGCGGGAACGGTCCGCCTGCGGTCGAGGTATATTGTGTCCCCGAAAGCGCGCTCGCCGGCCGGTAATACGGCACGCCGAAATCGGGCAAGCCGTGAAGATCGGTGTGGATGTAGTTGGCCTGGACCTTGATCGCGTCGATCGGCTTCCAGGTCACCGCAAGGAAACCGCCGCCGCGATCGTCCGTGATGTATTTTCGGCCCGCGATGTCTGCGTCCTGGAACAGACCCCCGGCGCGAACGGCTAGTGTCGGACTGATGACCTGGTTGACGTCGAGCACCACCCGCTTGGTCTGGTCGGTGCCGAAGATCGTATCCATGTTGTAGAAGTTGCCTTCGGTATTGGCCTGCTTGGTGACGATGTTGATTGCGCCACCAGTGGTGCCGCGGCCGGCGAAGGACGAGCCCGGCCCGCGCAAGATTTCTACCTGCTCGGTGAAGAAGTTCTCGCGAACGCTGACGCCCGGATCGCGAACGCCGTCGATGAAAACGTCGTTTCGCGCATCGAAGCCGCGGATGAAGAAGCGATCGCCGAAAGCGTTGCCGCCCTCGCCCGTTCCGAGCGTGACGCCGGCGGTGGTGCGCGCCACATCCTTGAGCAAGGTGGCGCTCTTGTCCGCGAGCACTTCCTTGCTGAGAACCGTGACCGTCTTCGGCGTGTTCAGCAGCGGCTCGGGAAATTTGCCAGACGCCTGCAGGTGATCAACCTTATAGGGCGCGGCCGCATCGGCGTAGGGATTACGATCCGCCGCGAGGTTGCCGGCGTTGGGAAACGGCACCGGAGCGACGTGCGCGGGTTGGGCGCGCCGCGCCGCACGGCGCAATGCAGTGCGCGCCCGGACGTGGTCCGCGGTGGGCTTCGGCGCGGCGCGATGCGGACGGGCGACCGGGGCATCGATCGTCACCGGCGGGAGGCTGGATTGCTGCGCTTCGGCTGGCGAGAAGGAGGCGGCCGCGATGAGGCCTGCAACGGCGGATACCTTGCCGACGGAATTGACCTCCAGCGACCTGTCAATCGACCCGGCCGCGACGACAGTCCGCAACGACCTCGGCACCCTTGCATTGCTCATGAAACGTTCCCCCAATTGGTAACAGGTCAATGCGCGTGATTGACGCTGCGGTCATTTACCGCATGGGGAGCACTATCGATCAACATTTTGAGGGTCAACGCGTTTCGGCGAGCCGGTACTGCTTAGTTTTTTGAATCTATCTAAATCATAGCGATTCTAAATTACCTGACCAATCCGTCGCAGGACTTTGCACCCAATTCTCTTGACTGCGTTATATTTGAAACAATTCTAACTGCCGGAGCGCCATAATCATCAGGTGACGCTCGGAGGCTTCATCAGCGACAGCATTTCATCGACGGTCTTTTGCGCAACGCTTCTGATGCGATCGGTATCGTCCGTCCCGGCGATATTGACCTGCCGCACCACGGCTTTGATCTCGTCGCGGAAATCGGTCAGGAAACGAAGCGGATCCGGAGAGTTGTTGGCCACGTGCGCGATCAAACCGGTAATCATGATCTGGCAGGCCATCATCCGGCCGTTCAGTTCGTCCATCGTAGACCCCTATTTGTTCGTGCATCCCGGCTTTGCGTCCGGTTTGCAATGGGCTGATATGGGAGAAGCGATATTCAGTGACAACTGACAACTTGATCGGCGCCGTCCCGTGAGGCGCAACGTTTCGGCTGACGTCCCGTGCGCAGCCGTTATTTGCTCGCGGCATCGCCCGGCTTTTCAGAGCCCTTGTCGTCGGAGACACTCTTAATACGGTGCTTGAGGGCCCGAAGGGTCTCGAGACTCGTTTCGACCGTCTCCTCTGGAATTCCCTGCAGGACATCCGCGGCGATGGAGTCGCGGAGGCTGTCCAGATCGTCGACGAGCCGGCGCCCTGCCCCGGTCAGAAACAAACGGTTGGCGCGACGGTCCCGAGGATCGGGCCGGCGCTCCAGGAAGCCGTGATCGACCAGCCGGTCGAGCAGCCGCACCAGCGAAATCGGCTGCAATTCCAGGACGTCGGCCAGATCGACTTGCGACAGGCCTTCCTTTTGACGGAGCTGGAACAGCACAATCCACTGTGCCCGCGTGGTCCCGCAGCCTTTGGCGCGCAGGTCGATATAATTGCGCAGCAGGCGTGAGCTTTCGATCAATTGCGAGACGAACTGGCGTTTGCGATCGAGAGACATCAGCAGCGCACTGGCCTTAAAGGTTTCCGATTGTTTAGAATTATCAAAGGATGGTGTGTTTACACATTATATGCATGCATCTATCTACGGCTAATCGGACAATTTTTGAAGTCCGGATTTTTCAACGCGAGCCCCCATGTCACGGTCGCGAATCCTCGGTTGGACCTCCCTCGTCGCGGTGATCGCCCTGGCGGGTGGCTATGCGCTGTGGCAGCACGGCGCGGGAAAGCATAAAGGTGCCGATCACACCAGCGCCGCGAACGCGCGCGCGATTCCGGTCAAGATCGCGACCGTTCGAAAAAGCGATTTCCCGGTCTATCTGACCGGGCTCGGGACCGTTCAGGGTTTCAATACCGTCGTGGTCCGCACGCGGGTCGACGGCCAGATCGACCGGATCGCCTTCAAGGAAGGCCAATTGGTCGAGAAAGGCGATCTGCTCGCCCATATCGATCCGCGGCCATTTCAGGCGGCCCTCGATCAAGCCAAGGCCAAGAAGGCGCAGGATGAAGCCAATCGCGCCAATGCCAATCTCGACTTGCAGCGTTATACCAAGCTCGGCGAGTTCGCGACCCGACAACAGACCGATACCCAGCGCTCCACCGTGCAGCAACTCACCGCGCAGATCGCGGCGGATGACGCCGCGATCGCCAACGCGCAAACCCAGCTCGATTACACCAACATCCGCGCGCCGATCGCAGGCGTCACCGGCTTCCGTCAGGTGGATCAGGGCAACATCGTCAACGCCTCGACGCAGACCGGCATCGTCACCATCGCGCAGATCGAGCCGATCGCCGTGGTTTTCACCGCGCCGGAAGAGCAGCTTCCGCAGATCAAGGACGCCCTCGCCGCCGGATCACCGAAAACAATCGCCTACTCCACCGACGGCAAGCGGGTTCTTTCCGAAGGTACGCTGACGCTGATCAACAATCAGGTCGACACCACCAGCGGAACCATTCGCCTCAAGGCGGTTTTCCAGAACAAGGATCACGTCCTGTGGCCTGGGCAGTCGGTTTCGACCCGCCTGCTTGTGTCCACGGTGAAGGATGCCGTCGTGGTTCCCGACGACGCCGTCAAGCACGGAACCGACGGGCTTTATGCCTACGCCGTCAATCAGGACAACAAGGCCGAGTTTCGCAAGATCAAGGCCGGCCAGTCGATTGACGGCGAAACCGTGATCGAGAACGGCCTGACACCCGGAGAACGTGTTATAGTTGCTGGACAATATCGGGTTGAGCCGGGATCGGCCGTGACCACGACAGTCGCGGACTCCGAACCGTCCGACGGCAAAACCCGTTAGTCCGGAAGCTCGCGTCGTGGTTGCTGGGGGACATGCGAACTTCGGGATCAGGACATTAGAATGAACGGCAGCATTTCCGCACCGTTTATCAGGTACCCCATCGCAACCTCGTTGCTGATGGCGGGCATTCTGTTTGTCGGACTGGTGGCGTTCCCGCTGCTGCCGGTCGCGCCGCTGCCGCAGGTCGATTTCCCCACCATCCAGGTCCAGGCGAACCTGCCCGGCGCAAGTCCCGAAACCATGGCGTCGTCGGTGGCGCAGCCGCTTGAGCGGCAAATGGCGCAGATTCCCGGCATCGCGCAGATGACGTCGACCAGTTCGATCGGATCGACCTCGATCACGATCCAGTTCGATCTCAACCGCAATATCGACGGCGCCGCCAACGACGTTCAGGGCGCCATCAACGCCGCCGGCGGCCAGTTGCCGAAAAACCTGCCGAGTCCGCCGACCTATCGCAAGGTCAATCCGGCCGACTCGCCCATCATGCTGCTGTCGGCGACATCCGACACCCTGCCCCTGACCACGGTGAGCGACGACACCGACGCGCAGATGGCGCAGCAGATCAGCCAGATCGCCGGCGTTGCGCAGGTGTTCGTCGGCGGCCAGCAGAAACCCGCGATCCGTATCCAGATCGATCCTGCGAAGCTCGTGGCCAAGGGATTGTCACTGGAGGACATCCGCAGCCAGATCACCATGACGACGGTCGACAGCCCGAAAGGCAGCATCGACGGCGGGACGCGCAGCTACACCATTTATGCCAACGACCAGTTGACCGCGTCGAAGGACTGGAACGACGTCATCATCGCCTACCGCAACGGCGGGCCGCTGCGCATCCGCGATATCGGCCGGGCGGTGTCCGGCCCCGAGGACAACAAGCGGGCGGCGTGGGCGAACGGCGAGCGCGGCGTGTTCCTGGTCATTTTCAAGCAGCCCGGCGCCAACGTCATCGACACCGTCGACCGGATCAAGGCGGAACTGCCGAAACTGATCGCAGCGATCCCGCCGGCGATCAAGATCAACATCATCAGCGACCGCACGACCACCATCCGCGCCGCCGTCGAAGACGTGCAGATCACCCTGCTCATCACCATCGTCCTCGTCGTGATGGTGATCTTCCTGTTCCTGAGAAGCTTCTGGGCAACCATCATTCCGAGCGTTACCGTGCCGCTGGCGCTGCTCGGCGCATGCGCGCTGATGTGGCCATTCGGCTATTCGCTCGACAATCTCTCGCTGATGGCGCTGACGATTTCGGTCGGCTTCGTCGTCGACGACGCCATCGTCATGCTGGAAAACATAAGTCGCTACATCGAGCAAGGCGAAACGCCGATGGCGGCGGCATTGAAAGGCGCGGGCGAGATCGGCTTCACCATCATGTCGATCAGTATTTCGCTGGTCGCGGTGCTGATCCCGCTATTGCTGATGGGCGGCATCATCGGACGTCTGTTCCGCGAATTCGCGGTGACGCTGGCGATGGCGATCTTCGTGTCGCTTGTCGTGTCGCTGACGCTGACGCCGATGATGGCGTCGCGCTTCCTGCGAAACCAGCACGACGTCCGGCATGGCAAGCTCTATCAGCTCAGCGAACGCGGCTTCGACGCTATGCTCGACGCCTATCGCCGCGGTCTGGACCTCGTGCTGCGCTGGCGGCGCACCACGCTTCTGGTGTTCTTCGTGACGCTGGCCCTGTCGATCTACCTGTTCGTCATCATCCCGAAGGGCTTCTTCCCGCAGCAGGACAACGGCATGATCCTCGGCACCTCCGAGGCGGCGCAGGACATCTCCTTCGACGAAATGAAGCGGAAGCAGGAGGAACTGGGACAGATCGTGATGTCCGATCCCGCCGTCGCCAGCATCGCCATGTTCATCGGCGGCGGCGGCAGCGCGCTCAACAACGGCCGCATGTACGTCACGCTGAAACCGCGCAGCGAGCGCGACGCCTCGGCGCAGCAGATCATCGCGCGGCTGCGGCCCAAGCTCGACAAGGTCGAAGGCGCGCGGCAGTTTCTTCAGGCGGCGCAGGACGTCCGGCTCGGCGGGCGCGCCACCCGCACGCAGTTCGAGTTTACGCTACAGGATGCCAATCTCGACGAATTGAACACCTGGGCGCCGAAGGTGCTGAGCAAGCTGCAGACGCTGCCGCAACTGCGCGACGTCGCCACCGACCAGCAGACCAACGGCACCACGCTGACGCTCACGGTGGATCGCGACGCCGCCTCGCGTTACGGCATTGCGCCGCAACTCATCGACGACACGCTCTATGACGCGTTCGGCCAGCGGCAGGTCGCGCAGTACTTCACCCAGCTCAACAGCTATCACGTGATCCTCGAGATCCTTCCCGAGTTACAGGGCAAGGTCGATACGCTGAACAAGATCTATGTGAAGTCGCCGCTCACCGGCGAACAGGTGCCGCTCTCGGTGTTCGCCAAGTGGACGACCGTGCCGGTGCGGCCGCTGTCGATCAGCCATCAGGGCCAGTTTCCGGCGATCACCATCAGCTTCAATCTCGCGCAGGGCGTGGCGCTGGGACAGGCCACCGACGCCGTGCAGAACGCCATGCGCCAGCTCGGCACGCCGGCTACTCTCAGCGGCAGCTTCCAGGGCACCGCGCAAGCCTTCCAGCAATCGCTCGGCACCGTGCCGCTGTTGATCCTCGCCGCGCTCGTCGTGGTCTATCTGATCCTCGGCATTCTCTACGAAAGCTACATCCACCCGATCACCATCCTGTCGACGCTGCCGTCGGCGGGCGTCGGCGCGCTCGCGACGCTGATGCTGTTCGGTTACGATTTCAGCCTGATCGCGCTGATCGGCATCATCCTGCTGATCGGCATCGTGAAGAAGAACGGCATCATGATGGTCGACTTCGCGATCGCGGCCGAACGCGAGGAGCACCTGTCGCCGGAGCAATCGATCCGCAAGGCCGCCCTGCTCCGCTTCCGCCCGATCATGATGACGACCATGGCCGCGATGCTCGGCGGTGTGCCGCTGATGCTCGGCACCGGTACCGGCGCGGAAATCCGCCAGCCGCTCGGCTACGCCATGGTCGGGGGATTGGCGGTCAGCCAGGTGCTGACGCTGTTCACCACGCCGGTGGTCTATCTCTACCTCGACCAGTTCTCCAACTGGCTGTCCGGTTGGGGCCGAGGAGATGCCGGGAGCGATCGAAACGTGCCCGGAGGCGCCGCGATCAACGAAGCGGCCGAATAGCGCGCGGATCAGAAGCCGACGCCAGCGGCTTCGAATTTGCGGGCGCCAGCGCGCGCGCCGCTTCAACCTTGTCAGCCAGCCCAGGATCGCTTTCCGCTTCGAAACGATTTCCGTGGTTGAGCCGCCCTCAAATCCGGAACGATGCGAGCAACGCTTTCTGTGCCTGACTGGCATAACGCTCTTTGTGTCGTAAAACAAAGAAGGAGCGCCGCGGAAGCTCGATCCTGACGCGATGAAGCGTTCCGGCTTTCAGCGATTGCGTCACGACGAGATCCGATATCGCGGTTGCACAATCGCCCGACTCGACGGCCACGCGCACGGCCTCGTTCGACGGCAGCTCGAGCCTGATTGTAAGGTCCGAGATATTCAGCCCAAATTTTCCAAGTGCGGCCTCGAACATCGATCGCGTGCCGGAGCCGGGCTCCCGCAAGATCCAGCCCGTGGCTGTCAGGCTTTCCGGTGCAATCCTGGTCTGACTGACCCAGGGATGCTTCATGCCGACGACGACGATCAACGAGTCCCCCTCAATCTTCCGAACCTCCAGTAAAGGGTCACTGGTCTCGCCTTCGACAAATCCGAGGTCTGCAACGCCATCATGAACAGCTTGAGTCACCTGTTCCGTGTTTGCGATCGCGATTTGAAGGTGAATGCCTGGGTAGACCATTTGAAATTGTTGGATGCGCGCGGACAACCAGTAATTCGCCACGGTCTGGCTGGCTGCGATCGTCAACGATCCACGTTTCAGACCGGCCAAATCATTCAGGACTTGCTCCGCCGTTTCGGCGCGGGCCACGACGGCACGCGCTTCGTAAAGAAAATCGCGTCCCGTTTGTGTCAGCACGATGCCACGTCCGACGCGATCGAACAGCTTTATGCCGTAACGCGTCTCCAGCGATGCGATGGCGGCGCTCGTTGCCGATTGCGACAAATTCAGCGAGCCCGCGGCTCGCGTGACGTGTTGCTTTTCCGCGACGGCAATGAAGATGCGCAATTGTTCCAGTGTCATGGAGCGCTACCTGACGGCAGGCACGTTGAAGGATTTGTCGGAGCCGTGGCCTTCAATGCACCTGCGCTTGACGTTGTGAAATCATTTGATACGGCTCGATCACCAATCACGTCGACATCGTCCGCAACAGCAAAGGTCGGTTTACTACACGACACCGTGCCGCGAATCCAAGCGGCATGACGGTTAGCCGCTCGCCTCCCCACTTATCGATAGCATCGATTGGAACGATGAAAACTATGAGTTGGATCGCGTGATCGAGAAGGTTCTATTTTGGTCCACGGGTCTGGGGGATCAACAAGATGATCAAGCATTACGGCGCGCCGATCGACGAGGTCGACGTGAGTAAGGTCGCTGACTGCTTGGCGCAGACTTATTGACAGCTCGATATCATAGCCTGACGGAGCGCAACATGCAGGAAGCCGGATCGGCAGCAGCGATCTGCAATACCAAACCGACTCGCGAAGGCTCGGATGGCGCGAGAAAAACAGCGTGGCTCGTCGTTGCGATCATCGTAATCGCGATGGCGCTTCGGCCTGGCATCGCGTCCATTGGTCCGGTTCTGCCACTCATCAGTCGAGAGTTTTCGCTTTCGCATGCAACTGCATCGTTGCTGACGACCATCCCGACATTACTGATGGGGCTACTGGCGCTGCCAACCCCGTGGTTGGCGCGGCAACTTGGAAAAAATGAGTTATTGCTTGGGTCACTCGTGCTGCTGTTTATCTCGATGGTAGCGCGCACGTTCGTCTCGGACGTCACGCTGCTGTTGCTGACCACGGTGGGCGTGGGGGCTGGAATCGCGATAGCGGGGACGCTGTTCGCCGGGATCATCAAGGCCCGATTTCCGACGAACATCGCCATGATGATGAGCATCTATACGACCTCGCTCGCGGGCAGCACGACGATCTCCGCCGCCGCGACCGGCCCGATTGCGGCGATTGCGGACGCAAACGGATCAAGCGGATGGCGGATCGGAACAGGTATCTGGAGTCCTGTCGCGTTGATTGCGATTTTCGCGGCACTTGGAATCCTCATGCGGGAACGGCGAGAACTGGCCGGAGCTACGGCCAAGGCCATCACGGCTGTACGATTACCGCTCAGGAATTCAACCGCGTGGCTCGTGGCGCTTTTCTTTGCTTGCGACAATTTTCTGTTCTTCGCGTTCCTGGCATGGACTTCTCCGATGTACCGGGAGCATGGCCTGTCCGCGTCATCTGCGGGTCTCGTGCTTGCAACCTTCACGGTGGTTTTCACGGTTGCGATGCCGGTGCTCGGTTTATTGAGCCGGGCGCATGACCGACGGGCGTGGCTCGCGGTCTGTGCGGCGCTCTCGGGCATGGGGACTCTCGGGATGGCATTGGTGCCATCACTGCCTCACATCTCGATTGCCATCGCTGCATTTGGTGTGGGCGGCGGCTTTACGCTCGCAATGACCTTGCCGCTCGATAACGCGCATAGCGCGGACGAAGCGAATACCTGGAATGCATTCATGATGACCGTCGGTTACCTGCTCGCCGCCACTGGACCTTTGCTCGTCGGTTTGCTGCGAGATGTCACCGGCACCTTCCAAGCTCCAACCTGGCTTTTGTTCGCGGTAGCGCTCGGGATGTTCCTCCTAACCCCGTTCCTCGCTCCGCGTCGTCACGCCTTACCAGGCTCATAATAAGCTCGCCCGAAATACGACAAGCGGCAGGCGTCGCAGCCATGGGAAGCGAAAAACCATGGATGACCCGCCGCCGCAGGCACCGCCCGATGCCATTCGAGCCCTTGTTGTGGACCATTGTGACGGACCACCGCGGTTTTTCGAAAGCCGCGGGTTCGACGTCTTTGATCTGCGAGGAGAGAATAGAGGCTGGCTGGGGAACTAGGATTCGAACCTAGACAAACAGAGTCAGAGTCTGTTGTGCTACCGTTACACCATTCCCCAAGTTTCTGTAATGCCTGCAAGGCGTTACAGATACGGCCGAGGCTCAAAGCGGGCGCGACCGAAACGTGGTCGTTCTACCCGCTCGTTCCCTCTCTTGGCAAGCGCGCGGATGGGATCGAACCCATTTCTTCTGATCGGCGGGCAGCTTATTGCGCAGCGGCTTCCGACCGCACATCTATTTCGGGGGCGAATCCCACCCGAACTTCCGACAGCAACCTCCACCACCGGCAATCCCCGCCGGCGCTGCAGCCTCCCCCTAGCGGTTAATGAACCGCTAATTTCCGCGGGCGGAGCCACATCCGGGCGGCTCGCGCCCTCAAAGCCCATTCTCCAATGATATCAGCACGTCGCACCGAACTGCGCAACGCACATCGCAGATCCGTCATGCTGTCCGAGAGGTTCCGGGTTTAACCGTTTTGACAATAACTGCATGCGACAGTCGGGGTCGACAGCACAAGAATTGTGATCAGCAAAATGCTTCATACGACCTCCGCCAGTTCGTTCGGACGCGTGATCTCGGTACGCGGATCGCAGGCGCGCGTCGGCATTCTGAAGACCAGCCGGATGTCCGCCGCCGCAGTGCGCGCCACGGTGGGGCGATCCGTCAGTCTGCGCAGCAGCGCGACCTCCACGATCGTTGCCATGATCACCGAGGTCTCCTGCGAGAATCTGCCGTCCTCGGACGAGTTCATGGCAAGCGCCTCAGTCGACCTGCTGGGCGAAATCTTCGACAGCTCCGGTTCCTGCCCCCGATTCCAGCGCGGCGTCACCAACTATCCGGCGATCGACGACCCGGCAGAACTGATCACGAACCAGGAACTGCGCACCATCTACACACCCAACGGAGCGGATCAGATCGACATCGGCACGCTGCAGCAGGACAAGTCCGTCATAGCCTATGTCGACATCGAGGAAATGCTCAGCAAGCACTTCGCTGTGCTCGGCTCAACCGGCGTCGGCAAGTCGAGCGGCGTTTCGCTGCTCATCAACGAAATCCTGAAATCGCGGCCCAGTCTCCGCATCTTCCTGCTCGACGTTCACAACGAGTACGGCAGGTGTTTTGGCGAGCGCTCGATCGTACTCAACCCGCGCAATCTGAAATTGCCGTTCTGGCTCTTCAATTTCGAGGAAATCGTCGACGTCCTGTTCGCAGGTCGGCCCGGCGTGCCGGAAGAACTCGACATCCTCGCCGAGGTGATCCCGATCGCGAAGGGAATCTATACGCAATATCAGCACGCCGACCGTGTCGGCCTCAAGCGCGTCGATCCCAAGAGCGTCGGCTTCACTGCCGATACGCCGGTGCCCTATCGCCTGGTCGACATGATCTCGCTGATCGACGAGCGCATGGGCAAACTCGAGAACCGCTCGTCGCGCATCGTCTACCACAAGCTGATCTCGCGCATCGAAACCGTGCGCAACGATCCCCGCTACGCCTTCATGTTCGACAATGCGAACGTCGGCGGCGATACGATGGCCGAGGTCGTCAGCCTGCTGTTCCGCCTGCCCGCCAACGGCAAGCCGATGACCATCATGCAGCTTGCGGGCTTCCCCGCCGAGGTCGTCGATTCCGTGGTGTCGGTGCTCTGCCGCATGGCATTCGACTTCGGCCTGTGGAGCGACGGCGTCTCGCCGCTGCTGTTCGTCTGCGAAGAAGCCCACCGCTATGCGTCGGCCGACCGCAGCATCGGCTTCGGCCCGACGCGCAAGGCGATTTCCCGCATCGCCAAGGAAGGCCGCAAGTACGGCGTCTATCTCGGCCTCGTGACGCAGCGCCCGGCTGAACTCGATGCCACCATCATTTCCCAGTGCAACACGCTGTTCACGATGCGGCTCGCCAACGAGCGCGACCAGGCGCTGCTGCGTTCGGCCGTCTCGGATGCGGCGGCGAACCTGCTCTCGTTCGTGCCATCGCTCGGAACCCGCGAGGTGCTGGCCTTCGGCGAAGGCGTCGCGCTCCCCACCCGTCTGCGTTTCAAGGAAGTTCCGACGCATCAGTTGCCGCGCAGCGAGGCGACGATTTCGACCGTACCGTCGAGCGCCCCCGGCCATGACGCGCAGTTCGTCGACGCCGTTCTGGAACGCTGGCGGGGCGCGACCTCGCATCGCGACGCACCCAACGATATCGGCTCCGCGGAAAAGCCGGTCCCACGCATGTTGGACGCACCGATGCTGCAGCCGTCGCTCGGCCTCGATCCCGACCGCTTCACGCTCCTGAAAAGGCCGTTGCGGTAGAGCGGAGATTAAGGGCAGGTCCGCGCTGCTCCGGATGAAAAGCGAAGCGCTTTTGCATCGCCACCGACAAGCCTCGCTTTCGGGTCGGACAGTCATCCTCTATGATCCGCATCTGGATCGAACAGGACGGACCTGATGACGTCGCCAGCCGCCGGACGTTTCCCGATACCCGATCTCGCCACGCTGCCTGACGACATCCGCGCGCGGATTCTGGCGGTGCAGGAGAAGTCCGGCTTCGTTCCCAACGTCTTCCTGACGCTGGCCTATCGACCCGATGAATTCCGCGCATTTTTCGCCTACCACGATGCGCTCATGGAGAAAGATGGCGGGCTGACCAAAGCCGAACGCGAAATGATCGTGGTCGCCACCAGCATCGCCAATCAATGTCAGTACTGCGTCGTGGCTCACGGCGCGATCCTTCGCATCCGCGCCAGGAATCCACAGATCGCCGACCAGATCGCTGCGAATTATCGCAAGGCAGACATCACGCCGCGTCAGAAAGCGATGCTCGATTTCGCGCTGAAGGTCAGCGCCGAGGCGCACAAGGTCAATGACGCGGACTTTGGGAGACTTGCCGATCACGGCTTCACGAACGACGACGTCTGGGACATCGCCGCCATCGCCGCGTTTTTCGCGCTGTCGAACCGGATGGCGAACGTCACCGACATGCGCCCCAACGATGAGTTTTATCTGATGGGCCGGTTGCCAAAGCCACCCGAACCGGCCTGATTGGATCGGACGAAAGGGCTGCGGGGCCGGGTTGTCCCCCTCGCTCCTGGTGACTTTCCATGTGAGGATCGCGCGCAATGTGCTAAGATCGCGCCGGATTCTGCGGAACTGTAACCGATGGGAAAACAGCGACCCAAAATCTCCGACGACGAGCAGGTCGTGATCCCGTTCCGGCCGCGCCGCTCTGCAGGATTGCCCGACCGGCGAAAGCCGGCAAATTCCGCCGACCAGCACCACTTCGCCGACTTCCCCGATCGTCCCCACCATCAACCTCCTTCCGAACAACCGGACGACTTCCGCCACCGGATGCTCGCAAATATGGCTGCGTTCGCCTTCACGATCGCATTGACCGCAGTGGGACTGTGGCTGGCCGTGAACATCGCCGCTTTGCGCGGCGTTGGGACCCTGCCCTGAGTGGGACTTCGGGATTGCGCCGCTAGTGCAACGTCCGCAAGATGCAAACCAGAATCGGACCACTGGAGCACCCTGATTCGGCTGCGGAATACGGCGTGGCGAGAGGCCCGCGCCATTGAACTCGGGACAGCGCTCCGATATATGGGCACTCGACTCCGCGCGATGGGCTGGCCGTTGCGGAGCCGGCGCCGCCGTCGAACGCCGGTACGACATTTATCTCTAAACTATCAAAGGCTTAAAGATGTCTTCCACATTCGATCGGGTCGCCACCATCATCGCGGAAACCTGCGACATTCCACGCGATACGATCACGCCCGAGAGCCACGCCATCGACGACCTGGGGATCGACAGCCTGGATTTCCTCGACATCGCCTTTGCGATCGACAAGGCGTTCGGCATCAAGCTGCCGCTGGAGAAGTGGACTCAGGAGGTCAATGACGGCAAGGCGACCACCGAGCAATACTTCGTCCTGAAAAATCTCAGCGCGCGCATCGACGAGCTGGTCGCCGCCAAGGGCGCCTAATCGCGCGGCCATGGATTTCGCATACTTTCACCTGATCGACCGCATTGCCGACCTCGATATAGGCAGGAAAACGATCGCGGTTGAGGCCCAGGTGCCTCAGCAGAGTACGATCTTCGAGGGTCACTTCCCCGGATATCCGCTGATGCCGGGCGTTCTGCTGATCGAGTCGATGGCACAGGCGTCGGGCTGGTTGCTGATCGCGCTGATGAAGTTCGAGCGCATGCCATTCCTCGCCGCGGTCAAGGAAGCCAAAATGCGAACGTTTGTGACTCCCGGCGAACTCCTGAGCGTCGAGGCGAGTGTCGTTCACGAAGGGTCCGGCTACGCCGTGACCCAGGCCAAAGTCAGCGTCGGCGGCAAAACGCGGTGCAACGCGACAATCACGTTCGGCATCGCCGCCTTCCCGAACGCGGATTTGCGCGGGCATATGGAAGCCATGGCCAATCGCATCGGATTTCCGCAACAGACGATCTCGCATGGCTGAGACATCATCGCATTCAAAGCCTATCGAAGCCTGGATCACCGGCATCGGCCTTGCCACCTCGCTTGGCGAGGGTCTCGACGCGCATTGGGACGCGCTGAACCAGCGCCGCATCAACGCCGACGAGAAGGGCTTCGCGCCTTACGTCGTTCATCCGCTGGCGCCCGTCAACTTCGACGCGCAGATCCCGAAAAAGGGCGACCAGCGCCAGATGGAAGCCTGGCAACGCATTGGCACATACGCCGCCGGCCTGGCGCTCGATTCCGCCGGCGTCAAAGGTAACACGGATATCCTATCGCGAATGGACATGATCGTCGCCGCCGGCGGAGGCGAACGCGACCTCGTCGTCGACGCCGGTATTCTGAACGCCGAAACCAAGGGCAACGTCGCACCCGGCTTTCTCAACGAACGGCTGATGAACGAGTTGAGACCGACGCTCTTTTTGGCGCAGCTGTCCAACCTTCTCGCCGGCAACATCGCCATCGTCCACGGCGTGACCGGCTCGTCGCGCACGTTCATGGGCGAAGAAGCCGCCGGCGTCGACGCGGTGCGCATCGCGCTGGCTCGTATCGCCGCCGGCCAGAGCGACATCGCGCTGGTCGGCGCGGCTCACAATGGCGAGCGCAAGGACCTGCTCCTCCTCTACGAATTCGGCGACTTCAACCTGAAAGAAAAATTCGCGCCGGTCTGGATGCGTGAGCAGAGCAGCGGTTTCGCGCTCGGATCCGGCGGCGCTTTCCTGGTGATCGAATCCCGCGCTCATGCCGAGGCCCGCGGCGCGAAGCCGTTTGCGCGCCTGACCAGCATCGTCGCAGACCATGCACGGCGCAAACACTCCGGCGACGTCACCTCGACGCTGGAATCATTGTGGTCCAAGCTCGGCAGCCCCACGAAGGCGACCGCGATCATTACCGGCGCCACCGGCGCCGAGCCGGTCACCTCCGAAGAGCGCGCCTTCCTTCGCGCTCATTCCGACATCCCGGTCCGCGCGACCGGAACGATGTTCGGTCACACCCTGGAAGCGCAGTTCCCGCTCGGACTGGCCGTCGCCGCGTTGTCGCTGTCGCGAGGCGCGCTGTTTGCGCCGGACAATTCATCGGATCAGGAGATTGATATGGCTTCGCCGCCGGCCCAGATTGTCGTGATCGGAGCCGGACACTGGCGCGGCGAAGGCATGGCGCTGGTCGAAGCGATCCGCTGAACCGGGCTGGAGCACGATTCCGAAAAGTGGAAACCGGTTTCGGATAAGATCATGCTCGATCAAAAGGATAAGGGTAGAGTCTGATTCAGCAGATTCTGGCGTTTGACGGGGGAAACCATGACCGCAATGCGCGACAAATCCGGCAGGCCCGTCGTCGTCGTCACGGGCATGGGCGTCGTGACGTCTCTCGGCGCTGGTAAAGCCGACAACTGGGCCAGGCTTTGCGCAGGTGAATCCGGCATCAGGACCATCACGCGCTTCCCGACCGAAGGCCTCAGAACTACGATGGCCGGCACCGTCGATTTCGTCCCGGTCGAGCCGTTCTCGTCGACCGATCTTTCCGAGCGGCTCGCGAACATTGTGACCGAGGAAGCCGTCGCGCAGGCGGGCATCGGCCGCGCCGGCGATTTTCCAGGCCCGCTGTTTCTCGCAGTCGCTCCGGTTGAACTCGAATGGCCGCAGCGTCACGAACTCGGCCGCGTCATCGGTACGGATACCGAAATCGACTACGACCAGATGCTGCGGGTCAGCGGCGGCGGCGCGTTCAAGAAGTATCACCGCCGCTTCCTGTTTGGCTCCGTCGCCGATCATCTCGCCGAAACCTTCGGGACCAAGGGCTCGCCCATCTCGCTCTCGACGGCCTGCGCGTCGGGAGCAACCGCGATCCAGCTCGGCGTCGAAGCGATCCGTCGCGGCGAAGCGGACGCCGCGCTGTGCGTCGCAACCGACGGCTCGGTCAATCCCGAAGCGCTGATCCGGTTCTCGCTGCTGTCGGCGCTATCGACGCACAACGATCCTCCGCACACTGCGGTCCGGCCATTTTCCAAAAACCGCGACGGCTTCGTGATGGCCGAGGGCGCCGGCGCGCTGGTTCTCGAAAGCTATGAAGCAGCGACCGCGCGCGGCGCGAAGATCCTCGGCATCATGGCAGGGTGCGGCGAACTGGCGGACTCTTTCCACCGCACGCGGTCGAGTCCCGACGGCAAGCCGATCATCGGATGCGTCCGCAATGCGCTGACGGATGCCGGCGTGACCATCGAGCAGATCGACTATATCAATGCGCACGGCACCGGCACGCCGGAAAACGACAAGATGGAATATCTCGGCATCTCGTCCGTGTTCGGCGAGCGCGCCAAGCAGATCCCGGTTTCGTCGAACAAATCCATGGTCGGCCACACCCTCTCGGCAGCGGGAGCCGTCGAAGCGGTGTTCTCGCTCCTGACGCTCGAGCATCAGCGCATTCCGCCGACCATCAACTATGACGTGCCGGACCCGGCGATCCCGTTCGATGTCGTTCCCAACGCGGCGCGCGATGCGCGCGTCACCACAGTCATGTCGAACTCGTTCGGCTTCGGCGGCCAGAACGCGTCGCTGATCCTGACGCGCGAACCCGTCTGACGGCGACGTGTCGACGCGCCGGAGAAGCCGACCGATGTGCGGCACAATCACTGTCCGCCTCTGATGCGACGCCTCCTGCTTCGAACCCGCGCGCGACTGCGCGACGCGATCAAACCGGTGGGCGCAGCCACGATCGGCGCGCTGACGATCGCCATGTTGCGCACGACGCGTTATTTCGATCCGATCAAGACGGCGAACCTGTTCGGCCGCATCACGCAGAAGATCGGACCGATGCTGCGCGAGCAGAAGATCGGTCGCGCCAACCTCAGCGCGGCGTTTCCCGACAAGTCGCCGGAGGAGATCGAGACCATACTCGCTGGGGTGTGGGACAATCTCGGACGCATCGGCGCGGAGTTCGCCCATCTCGATCGCGTCTGGACATTCGATCCCGACCGTCCCGATCAAAGCCGGGTCGAAATCGGGCCGCGCACCCGCGAACTGTTCCACAAGCTGCGGCTCGACGGCAAGCCGGCGTTGATCTTCGCAAGCCATCTCGGCAACTGGGAACTCCCGGCCGTCGCCGCCGTCGCGCACGGACTCGACGCGGCGGTGCTGTACCGCAGGCCCAACATCGCATCGGCCGATCGCGTGATCGAGCAGATGCGCTCGGTCAACATGGGCACGCTGATCCCGGCCGGCCGCGACGCACCGTTCAAGCTGGCACACGCGCTGCAAAACGGCCAGCACGTCGCCATGCTGGTCGACCAGTATCTGACCAACGGCGTTGACGTCACGTTCTTCGGGCGCAAGACCAAGGCCAATCCGATGCTGGCGCGTCTGTTGCGGCAGATCGAGTGCCCGATTCACGGCGTGCGGATCATCCGCCTGCCCGGCCATCGCTTCCGCGCCGAATTGTCCGAGGAGATCGCGCCCGTGCGCGATGTGGACGGCGACATCGACGTGCAGGGCACGATGCAGGCTGTCACCTCGGTGATCGAAGGCTGGATCCGCGAATATCCGGATCAATGGCTGTGGCTGCACCGCCGCTGGCGGTAGAGCGTCTCACATTTGAACAGAGAGATCTCGGCTATTCATGCCGCGATAGTCGTTCTTCGAACGGCTATCGTCGCCCTGACGCCCGAGCACCGATTGATTCCGTGTAAGCGCGAACCGCTGTAGTTCTTTTCACCGTCCGGTTTTCACGCGGGTCCAGAGCCGGTTGATCATGCGCTGGGTCGCGGGGTTGCGCGCCGTGATGACGAACAGCCGCTTCATTGTGGCCGCATCCGGATAGATCGTCTTGTCGTTGAAGATTTTTGGATCGATCAGCTTCTGGCTGGCCAGATTGCCGTTGGCATAGGACAGGAAATCGGAATTCTTCGCCGCCACGTCCGGCCGATAGAGATAGTTGATCAGTTCATAGGCCTCGGCGACGTTCTTCGCATCCGCCGGGATCGCGAGATTGTCGAAAAACATCTGCGCGCCCTCTTTCGGAATCGCATAGCCGATCTCCACGCCGTTATTGGTTTCCGCCGCGCGGCTCTGTGCCTGCTTGATATCGCCCGACCAGCCGACGACGAGACAGATCTCGCCGGTTGCGAGGCTGTTCAGATATTCCGACGAATGAAACTTCCTGACAAAAGGCGTCACCTTGCTGACGAGAGCGGCCGCGCGCTCAAGATCGGCGGATGCGATGGAATTCGGATCGAGGCCGAGATAATTCAATGCCGCCGGCAGGATATCGTCGGCGGAATCGAGCATCTGGACACCGCAATCCTTGAACTTTGCAAGCTTGTCCGGATCGAAGACGATATCCCAGCTATCGATCTTGCCCTCGGGTCCGAGGATGCGATGCACAGCTTTGACGTTGTAGCCGATGCCGGTCGTTCCCCACATGTAGTTCGCGGCGTATCGGTTGCCGGGATCGTAGACCGCGAGCTTCGCCGTCACCGCCGGCCACGCATTGGCGAGATTCGGCAGCTTCGACTTGTCGAGCTTCTGGAAAATATTCGCGCCGATCTGTCGCTGCAGGAAATAGGCCGTTGGCACCACCACGTCGTAGCCCGACTTGCCGGCGAGAAGCCTCGTCTCCAGCGTCTCGTTGGCGTCGAAGGTGTCGTAGACCACCTTGATGCCGGTCTCCCTGGTGAAGTCATCGAGCACGCCGGGCGCGATGTAGCTCGACCAGTTGTAGAAATTCACGACCCGATCAGCCGCCTGCGCGCGCGACGATGCCGCGCCGAAACCGAGCGCGAACGCGGCGGCAACCCAAAGCCAAGTGTATCGATAAAGCCATGTGTGTCGATTTGGAATCATCGCTGCACCGTCCTAAAGAGCGTGCACGGCGTCGGACAAACGCTCCAGCGCGCTGTCGAGCGTGGCGTCGGTCTTGGCGAAACAGAAGCGCACCACCGAGGTGACCGCGTCCTGTTCGTAGAATGCCGATACCGGGATCGCCGCGACCTTGTGGTCTGTCACGATGCGTCTGCAAAACGCTTCATCGGTTTCATTGAGGCCGAGCGGCGCGAGATCGACCGTCAGGAAATAGGTTCCTTGCGAGGCCAGCACCGGAAATCCGATGTCCTCGAGTCCGCGAGTCAGGCGATCGCGGCGTCGCGCCAGATCGCTACGCATCGCGAGAAAGAAATCGTCCGGCTTGGCGAGGCCGCGAGCGACCGCAGCCTGAAGGTTGGGCGGCGTTGTGAAGGTCAGAAACTGATGCACCTTCGCGGTCACTTTCAGCAGTGGCGGCGCGGCGCAGACGAACCCGACCTTCCAGCCCGTCAGCGAAAATATCTTCCCGGCCGAGCCGATCTTGATGGTGCGCTCGCGCATGCCGGGAATCGTGATCAGCGGGATATGTTCGCGGCCGTCGAAGACGACGTGCTCCCAGACCTCGTCGCAGATCGCGATCGCGTCGAATTCCTGGCAAAACCGCGCCAGCAATTCCAGGTCCTCGCGCGGATAAACCACCGCGGCGGGATTGAGCGGATTGTTGAAGACAACCGCTTTCGTCTTGTGCGTGAAGGCGGCGCGAAGCGCGTCTTCCGTCAATCGCCAGTGCGGCGGCTCCAGCCGCACCAGCCGCGGAACTCCGCCGGCCTGCCTGATGATGGGAAGATAGGAGTCGTAAACCGGCTGAAAGACAATGACCTCGTCGCCGGGCTCGACCACGGCAAGGATCGCGCTCGTCAGCGCCTCGGTGCCGCCCGAGGTGACCATGACCTCGCTCACCGGATCGAGCGACAATTGGTGCCAGTGCCCGTAATGCGCGGCGATCGCCTGACGCAACTGCGGGATTCCCATCATCGACGGATACTGGTTGTAGCCGTCGAGAACGGCATCAGCCGCCGCGCGCCGGATATCCTCCGGACCCGGATCGTCGGGAAAGCCCTGCCCGAGGTTGATGGCATCGTTGTCGCGCGCGAGTTGCGACATCGTCTCGAAGATCGTGACCGGAAGGCCTGCGAAGACCTTGTTCATCGAAGGCGTCAAATCTCAACCGCCGGTTCGCGTCGGCAGCCCTACCGCTTTCCACCCCAGGATTCCGCCGGCGAGATGCTTGTCATAGGCAAGGCCGTCAGCCTGCGCCATCATCGACGCCGTCACCGAGCGCTTGCCCGAACGGCAGGCGAACACCACCTGCTTGCCTTGCGGATCGGGAATAGCCTTGGGATCGAAGACCGACAAGGCGACGACGGTCGCGTCCGGAAAAGCCTCCGCCGCGACCTCGTTGGGCTCGCGGACGTCAACCAGCAGATAGCGTCCCTCGGCAACGCCTTTCGAGACGTCTTCCGGCGTCAGGTCGTGAACGACAAAATTCTGATCCGCCAACGCAACCTCCTCGTACTTTGCATTCAGGCGCATGCACGCCGATTTTCGTCCGCTTTCCGGCCGCGCAAGGTCGCCCCTTGGGCCGATAAAATCAAGCGCCACTCACCTAAATGCTGATTTGCGTCCCCACTTCGACGACCCGCCCGGTCGGAATCTGGAAGTAATCGGTCGCATCGTTGGCGGATCGGCTCAGCGCGAGGAACAGGCGGTCCTGCCAGAGCGGCATCACGGAGCGTGCAGCCGGTTTGAGTGTGCGTCGCGACAGGAAGAACGAGGTCGCCATGATATCGAACTGCCAGCCGAGCTTCCGCGCGATGGCGAGCGCCTTCGGCACGTTGGGACTTTCCATGAAACCGAAGCGCAACGTCACGCGCGAAAACGTGGCGCTGATCTGCTCCAGCCGCACCCGGTCGCGAACCTCGATACGCGGCGTCTGCGCTGTCTCGATGGTGAGGATGACGTTTTTCTCGTGAAGCACCTTGTAGTGCTTCAGGCTATGCATCAGCGCGGCGGGAGCGAAATCCGGATCGCTGGTCAGAAACACGGCGGTCCCGGGAACGCGGTGCGGCGGCCGCTTTTCCAGCATCTCCACCAGTTCGAGCAGCGGAAATTCGAGCTTGCGGGATTTCTCGAACAAGAGCCGGCTGCCGCGACGCCACGTATACATCAGCAGCATCACCGCCCCGCCAAGCGCGAGCGGCATCCAGCCGCCCTCGAAGACCTTCAGCAGATTCGCCGAGAGGAACGTGAGATCGAGCAGCAGGAACGGCGCGATCAGCGCGGCGGCGGCGAGCGCCGGCCAGTTCCAGACTTTCCAGATGACGACGAATCCCATCATCGCGGTGACGACCATCGTTCCCGTAACGGAAATGCCGTAGGCGGAGGCCAGCGCGCTTGACGAACGGAACATCAGCACCAGCAGCACGACGCTGACCACGAGCATCATGTTGACGCGAGGCATGTAGATCTGTCCGGAGTGCTCTTCCGAGGTGTGACGGATTTCAAATCGCGGCAACAGTCCGAGCTGGGTCGCCTGACGCGTCAACGAATAGGCGCCGGTGATAACGGCCTGGCTTGCGATCACCGTCGCGATCGTGGCCATGACCACGACCGGCACGAGCGACCACGCCGGAAACAGCAGAAAGAAAGGATTTTCGATCGCTTCTGGATGGGCGATCACCAGCGCGCCTTGTCCGAGATAGTTCAGCACGAGCGAGGGCAGCACGATCGCGAGCCAGGCGGTCTGAATCGGCCGTTTGCCGAAATGGCCGAGATCGGCATAAAGCGCCTCCGCTCCGGTGACCGCCAGAAACACGGCGCCCAGCGTGACGAACCCGATGACGCCATGATGAACCATGAAACCGATGGCATGGAGCGGATTGAAGGCCAGCAGAACCTCGGGATGTTTTGCGACCTGTGGAATGGCCGCTGCCGCGATCACGACGAACCAGACGCACATCACGGGTCCGAAGAAAGCGGCGACGCGAGCCGTTCCCCGCGACTGAACCGCAAACAGCGCCAGCAGGATCACCACCGTAATCGGTACGACATAGTGGTCCAGCGCCGAGGTCGTCAGCTTGATGCCTTCGATGGCCGACAGCACCGAAAGCGCCGGCGTAATCACGGCGTCCCCGTAGAACAGCGCGCCGCCGATGATGCCGAGCAGCACGATGACGGTCCCGCTCCGGCTCGCGGCGCGTTGCGCCAGCGCCATCAGCGCCAGGATTCCGCCCTCGCCGTGGTTGTCCGCCCGCAGCAGGATCAGGACGTATTTGAGCGTCACCACCACGATGAGCGCCCAGAGGATCAGCGAAAGCACGCCCAGCACGGCGGCCGGGTCGGTTCCATTTCCTGCCCCACCGGCGGCAACGACCGCCTCCCGTAGCGCGTAAAGCGGGCTGGTGCCGATGTCGCCATAGACCACCCCGATGCTGCCCAGCATCAGCGCCTGAAAGCCGGCCGTGGAGTGGGCGTCACCGGATCCATTCGCCGCCGGCACCGCCGAGGCTGAACTTGCACCGTCGCTTGTCATGGATGAGACCTCGAGGTCCTTGCGCTGCATCATGCGAAGCGCCGGGGCTTATAAGTCCGCGCCGTCACGCATGACCTATTCTGATTTCAGACTTCAGCTATGCAATAAACGCATGAAGAAGTCTGGCGATCAAATTATGACCTGCGTACCGACCTCGACGACCCGCCCGGTCGGAATCTGAAAATAATCGGTCGCATCGTTGGCGGAGCGACTCAGCGCGATGAACAGGCGATCCTGCCAGAGCGGCATACCCGAATGCGCGGACGGCTTCAGCGACCGCCGCGAGACAAAAAACGACGTCGCCATGATGTCGAACTGCCAGCCGAGCTTGCGCGCGATCGCCAGCCCCTTCGGAACATTGGGGGATTCCATGAACCCGAAGCGGAGACTGACGGTCGAGAACTTCTCGCTGATCGTTTCCATGCGAACCCGATCGCCGGGATCGACACGCGGCGTCTGCGCGGTCTCGATGGTGAGGATGACGTTGTGCTCGTGAAGAACCTTGTTGTGCTTGAGATTGTGCAGCAACGCGGTCGGCACGAAATTCGGATCGCTGGTCAGAAACACCGCAGTACCCTTGACGATATGCGGCGGCCGCTTTTCAAGACTCTTGATGAGATCGAGCAGCGGCACTTCGGTGCGCCGGGTCTTCTTGACAAGGATGGCCGTACCGCGGCGCCACGTCCATATCAGCACCACCATGGTGAAGCCGAACAGAAGCGGCACCCAGGCGCCATCGAGCAGCTTGAGAAGATTGGCGCTGAAAAACATCATGTCGACGGCGACAAGCGGAACGACCAGAGCGGCGGCCGTCGCCGCCCGCCAATTCCACAGTTTCCAGATGACGACAAAACCCATGATGCCATCGGCGACCATCGTCGTGGACACCGCGATCCCGTAGGCCGATGCGAGCCCGCTCGAGGTGCGGAACAGCAGCACCAGCAACAGCACGCCGATCAGCAGCAGCAAGTTGACACGCGGCAGATAGATCTGGCCGGCATGGGTCTCAGAGGTGTAGCGGACCTCGAAACGCGGCAACAGGCCGAGTTGCACGGCCTGGCGAATGAGCGAATAGGCGCCGGTAATGACGGCCTGGCTCGCGATCACCGTCGCCGCGGTTGCGAGAACGACCAGCGGCAGGATCATCGGCGCCGGCGCCAGGCGGTAGAAGGTGTTCTCGATCGCGTCGGGATGGGCGAGGATCAGTGCACCCTGTCCGAAATAGTTCAGCAGCAACGCCGGCAGCACCAGACAGAACCAGGCGGCCTGGATTGGTTTGCGGCCGAAATGGCCGAGGTCGGCATACAGCGCCTCGCCGCCCGTGACCGACAGAAAGACCAGCCCCATGATAACGAGGCCGATCAGGCCATGGTTGAGCAGGAAGTGAATGGCGTGCCAGGGATTGACCGCCAACAGCACGCTCGGGTCTTCGTGGATGTGCAGGACGCCAAGAACCGCAATGGTCACGAACCACAGCGCCATTACCGGAGCGAACGCCGAGGCGACGCGCGCGGTGCCGCGACTCTGCACCGCGAAAAGCACGACCAGGATCAGCATCGTCAGCGGGACGACGTAATGGTCGAGCCCGGGCGCTGCGAGCTTCAATCCTTCGACCGCGGAGAGCACCGAGATCGCCGGCGTGATCATGGAGTCGCCGATGAACATCGAAGCGCCAACCACGCCCAGCGCCAGCAGGAGCACGCTTCTGCGCCCCAGCGCCCGCTGCCCCAGCGCCATCAGCGAGAGCGTGCCGCCCTCCCCGTTGTTGTCGGCTCGCAGCAGCAGGAGAACGTACTTGGCGGTGACGACGATGAACAGCGACCACAGGATCAATGACAGCACGCCGAGCACGATCACCGGCGTCACCGTTCCCTGCTGCGCGGCATGATTGACGGCCTCGCGAAACGCATAGAGGGGCGAGGTCCCGATATCGCCAAAGACCACACCAATGCTTCCAAGCGTCAGCGGCCAGAAGCCGGTCGTATTGGCCGAAGCCTCGCCAGTGGCTTCGGCGGGTGGATCGCTGACGGCCATGGTCTCTTGCAACGCTCTGGTGATGGTTTCGATCCGGGGCTATCGCCCACAAGCACCGGGCCGTCAATCCGAGGAATAGCATTGACAGATCGGTCTGGCAGCAATCCCGCTTACGGTAAAATAGTACTTCAGAAAATCAAGGTTTCAGATTCGGAGGCAACGGCGGCGCCTCGCGCATCAGGGTGATGGTCACCCGCCGGTTCGCCGCCAGCGAGGGATCGTCCGGAAACAGAGGCATGCTGTCCGATTTGCCCGACACGGCGAAGATGTGACTCGACGGCAAGCCCTCCCGCTCCAGGATCTGGCGAACGGCGTTGGCGCGGTCGGCAGAGAGGTCGAAGCCGTCATAATCGCTGCGCGAGGGCACGAAGGTCGATGAGGTATGGCCGGTGATCGAAATCCGCAAAGGCGTCGCCTTGAGCGGAGCCGCGAGCTTTCTGATCAGCATGCGCGTGCGTTCGTAAGGCTCCTTGGAGCCGTCGGCGAACATCGATCGTCCGTCCTGGTCGACGATCTCCAGGTTGAGGCCTTCCTTGGTCTCCTCGAACATGATGTGCTTGGAAAGCTCGGTCAGTTCCGGCATGTCCTGCAGCGCCTGCCGGAGCGATGCAGATGCGAGCGCGAACTCGCGATCCGTCTCGAGGCGCGCGCCGGCGGTCTTGGACCGCTCCTGCTCGTTGGGGGTCGGAGTGGTAGAGGTTTCCTCCGGCGGGACGTGCGCGGCGTTCTTCAATTTCGGCCGCGTCGGCAGGCCGTCCGATTCGACGATTCCGGAATATCGCACCTCGGTCTGGGAGCCGAAGGCGTCGCGCATCGAGCCGGCGACGATCTTGAGTTTTTGATTGTCCATTGTGGAGAACGCGACGAGCATCACGAAGAAGCTCATCATCAGGCCCATCAGATCGGCGAACGTGACGAACCAGCCGTGCCCGCCGCCATGCGCATCGCCGCGTTTTTTCTTGGCCATCGCCGATTCCCCGACTCACGCGTATTCCGCAAAAGCGGCTACCGGTTTTGCGATCCGATCACGCAGGAACCGGCTCGCCCTCCTCCTGGCGATGCTTCTCCGGCAGATAGGCCAGCAGCATTTCGCGCACCAGCGCCGGACTCTTGGAATCCCGGATCATCAGGATGCCGTCGATGATCAACGTGCGATTGGTTTCCTCGTCGAGCAACTTGCCGTGCAGCTTGTCCGCGATCGGAAGGCAGAACAGGTTGGCGACCAGCGCGCCGTAAAGCGTCGCAAGCAACGCGGTCGCCATGAACGGACCGAGTTTGGAGGGATCGGTCATGTTGGCGAACATCTGCACCATGCCGATCAGCGTGCCGATCATGCCGAACGCCGGGGCGCAATCGCCGATGGCGCGGTAGATCTTGCTTCCCTCGTCGAGGTGCATGAGAAAATTGTCGCGATCGCGCTCGAGATTGTCGCGGATGAATTCGAGATCGTAGCCGTCCGCGACGAAACGAATTCCCTTGGCGAGAAACGGCTCGTTGGTCTCGACTTTTTCGAGACCCACCGGTCCCTGCTTGCGGGCGATCTCGGCGATCCGCGCCAGTTCGTCGACCAGGTCGCGCGCCGACAGCCGGCTCATGGTGAAGGCGAACTTGGCGCCGAGTGGCAAGCCGTGGAGAATCGCGCCGAGCGGAAAGCGGATCATGGTGGCGGCGGTCGCACCACCGAAGATGATGATCATGGCGTGTTCGCTGACGAACATATGGAGATCGCCGCCCATAAAGACCATCACGGCGACTACGAGCATGCCGAAAGCAAGTCCGGCACCCGTCATGATATCCATGGGAAACTCCAACGCACGCGAACCGCCGGCCATCCTGGACGGCGACGCAGCCCGTTCTGAGCCACGCGGCCCAATCCTAACTTTGGCGCGATTAAGGACGCGTAAAGCCGGGCACCACTGGCGCAAGCGTCCCGGCAATCAAGTCGGAGGATTGGACGGAGACAGCAACCGCCGTCTCCAGTTCAAGTCCGGCTGCAACGTCCTGAAACATGAGCCGGATCAAAGACGTGCGCGGCCCGGATAAAGGCCGGCGGAAACGACGGCATTCCCATGAAGGCGCCCGCAGAAGGGCCCCTGCCCGTCGCGACCAGTCAGAACTCGGCAGCCATCGTGCGATCTTTCAGATGATCTTGCAGGACGATCGCCCCCGAAATCCCTCTCGACGCCTCGGGGCGGAGCCAACCTCATCCGCCACCCCAGTGGCAAGAGGCGTACGTCCGAACGAGCGATGTGGTCTTTCTGAAATTGATAGACGTCAACATCGCCGGCAGATACTATGTAAACTACTTATCGTACGACTCCGAGAGCCGCTCCACCACCCATAACCGGAGAGGCGCTCGGAAAATTGGTGCAAGGGCGATCTCTTTGGTCAGGAGCCACCGTGAAAGATTCAGCTTTAGGGGCTAACGTGCCGGCGGCAGAGCCGTCGGGCAACCCGAAGGTTTTATGCATTTCAACCGTAGCGTTCGCGCTCGGTTTCGCGATCTGGGGAATGTTTTCCGCACTCGCCCCGTTTCTGATTAAATGGTACAGTTTCACGAGCACCCAGGTCTTGATCCTGGCTGCGATGGAGCCCCTTTTCGCGGCCGCCATCAGCATCCCGCTCGGAATCTGGACCGACAAGTTCGGCGGACGGACGGTTTTCACGATTTTGCTGGTTTGCCTCTCCGTGGTCCTGATTCTGGGGACTTTCGCCGAGAGCTATATCGCCTTCCTGTTCCTGGGAATGATGCTGGGCCTCGGAGGCGCGAGCTTCGTGGTCGGCAACGCCCATGTGTCGTCCTGGTACCCCAAATCAAAACAGGGCACGGCGCTGGGTCTCTTTGCTCTGGGTAACGTCGGAATCACGGTCGGCATGATGGCCGTCTCGTTCCTCATCACAAACGTGCTGGACACCAGCGATCCGGACGGTTGGCGTCTGATCTTCCCGATCTTCGCCATTCCGACGCTGGGCATGGCGGCAGTCTACATGTTCTTCACGTCGGATCCGCCGAACCGGAAGCTGAAAAACACCTCGGTCAAGGAAATCTTCGCCGTCTACCGCTCGGGCGTCGTGGTGTGGCTCGTTCCCGCTCTTTATTGGGTGGCCTTCGGTACGCTCGTTTTCTTCGCGTCGACCATGCCCACTTATCTGGTCGATTTTTGGCACGTCGACCCGACGACAGCGGTCGCGGTCTACACGCCGATTCTGGTGGTCTGCGTGGCGATTACAAGACCGCTGGGCGGCTGGCTGGCTGACCGTCGGGACGTTTTCACGCTGTTGAGCTGGATGTTCGGCGCGATGTCGATCCTCGCCGTGCTGATGGCCATGCAGATTTCGCTGACCGTTCAGTTGTTCGTCATATTCAGCCTTGCCCTGGTGTCGGGCGCGGCTGCGGCAGCGGTCATCAAGCTGATCCCGATCTACTTTGTCCACGTGGGTGCGGTCAGCGGACTGGCAAAGGCCGCCGGCGCGGCCTGCGGCTTCACGATGACCTCCATCCTGGCCGCCAGCAAGTTTCTGCTGGGCGGCTATACGATGGGCTTCGTCATCTGGGCGCTGATGAACATCGCCGCGTTCTACGTCTCGTTCTCGCGAGTGGGTTTCCGGAATGTCAAACCGGTTTCTGCCGCGATCGCGGAGACCGTGCCAGCGCACTAGAGCGTTTTCGAGCGAAGTGGATACCGGTTCGCGTGAAGAAAACGCCTCAAATCAAGAAGCTAGCGTCTTTCACCTTTCCATGAAACGGTGAAAGACTCTAAGGGGCCGTTCACGGAGGTTCGAAAAGAACCAACGCAACGGAAGCGATTTACGTCTAATAGAAACATGGTCATGGCCGGGCTTGTCCCGGCCATGTTTTTTTTCGCTGAATTTCCGGGGACGCTGGTGCCGCCATGAAGTTGGCGTGAGGGTTGCTGATCGTCCGAACCAAACGGCTTGAGCCGCACGGCCGGACCTAGAACATTTTCGTTTCTGATTGAATCAGAAGCGAAGCTTTGAATTGTCGTTTGACGCGTTTTCTTCAGGCGAACCGGTATCCACTTCGTTCAAAAACGCTATGGCCCGCTATGGCGCGAGCGCGACCTCGCACCAAGGACCTCTCCTCGTCTCCGCCGGCTATCGTAGCAAGGGCAGCTTCTCAGTGCGGCCGTGAAGGCCGGTTATCCTGCCTGCGCTGCCGGATCGGAGGGGTTGGCGGCTTCGCCTCGGCGGGCGGCACAACCGGCGACGCAGCGTCGGAGGCCGACGCTGCATCAGGAAAGGTCTCCTTGACGGCCGCCTTGATCTCCTGGTCGCGGTAGGACTTCCAGCCGACCGGAAGGCTCGCCAGGAAAATGATCGAGCCAAACGAAAGGACAACCCAGGGGTAGCTGATCAGGAGCGCTATGACGAACACCACGGTCACGAAGACCGGGAGCACCAGTTCCGGCGGCACGCGCATACCGATCATCTTGCCGGAGAAAACCGGCAGCCGGGAAACCATGAGGATCGCGATCAGCAGCGTATAAAGCGCGGTCAGCACCGCGGGCGGCTGCGGGACGTCCAGGAACACCAGATAGACCGGCAGCAGCACCGCGATCGCGCCTGCCGGCGCAGGCACGCCGGTAAAGAAATTCGCGGCGAAGGCCGGCTTGTTCGGATCGTTCATCGTTGCGTTGAAGCGCGCAAGCCGCAGGCCGCCGCTGATCGCGAATATCATCGATGCGATCCAGCCCACATTGTTGAGGTCGTGCAACTGCCAGAAATAAAGGATCAGGCCGGGCGCGACACCGAAATTGACGAAGTCGGCGAGGCTGTCGAGTTCGGCGCCGAACTTCGACTGCCCCTTGATCATCCGGGCCACCCGGCCGTCGAGCCCGTCGAGCACGGCCGCGAACACGATCGCGGCGACCGCGAGCTCCATCCGTCCCTCGGTCGAAAGCCGGATCGCAGTCAGGCCTGCGCAAATCGCAAGCAGCGTGATGAAATTCGGCACAAGCATTCGCACCGGGATCGGGCGAAACCGGCGGCGGCGTATCTCGGATTTCTGATCGTAGGGCGTTTGCACGCCTCCTATATAGCAAGGCCCGAAGTTCGCATCAAAGGTTGCTGCAGGGCATGCGAGCTTCGGAACAGGGCACTGGCCGTCCGAACAGTTATATATGGCGTTTTCGAGCGAAGGGGATACCGGTTCGCGTGAAGAAACCGCGTCAAATCAAAAATCATGGAGCCCCGCTTCTGATTTTCATCAGAAGCGGAAAGGCTCTAGCAGCCTAACGGCTAGTTGCTGCGGAAAACCCGTCCGCTCTCTGCAAGCTGGAAGTCGGCCAGCACCGTCTCGCCGGCGATCGCGGTCTGTCCTTCGGAGACCAGCAGCGGCGTTCCCTCCGGCAAGTAGACATCACACCGCGAGCCGAATCGGATCAGCCCGAAGCGCTCGCCGGTTTCGATCGTCTGTCCGTCATGCACGAACGTGACGATACGGCGCGCGACCAGTCCGGCGATCTGGACAACTCCGATCAGGCCGTTGTTTAGCGTCGCTATGACCAACGCGTTGCGCTCGTTGTCCTCGCTTGCCTTGTCGAGATCGGCATTGATGAATTTGCCGGGACGATAGACGATCCGTTCGATCTTTCCCGCGACCGGGCTGCGATTGACGTGGCAATTGAACACGCTCATGAAGATCGAAATACGCACCATCGGCAGTTCGCCGAGTTCGAGTTCGGCAGGCGGCACCACCGGTGCGATCATCGAGATGCGGCCGTCCGCCGGCGACACGACGAGACCCTCGCGAACCGGCGTCACACGGGCCGGATTGCGGAAGAACAGCGCACACCATATCGTCAGGAGCGTTCCGATCCAGCCCAGCGGGGTCCAGATCCAAAAGAAGATAAGACTGGCGAGCGCGAAGCCGCCGACGAAGGGATAACCCTTCGGATGAATAGGTGAAATCTGGGCGCGAATGGATTTCGCGCTGGCGCGAATGGATTTCGCTATGGATAAGAGAGTCTGTCGATCCATGGATTTGAAAACCTGATGATCTAAGATGAACCTGAAGGCGGGCTTTACGGAAACGCGCGTCTTGCACAGAAAATCCCGATCCGCAAGCCAGCGCCGCGGCGAAAACCCGAAGCCTGATTCGGGAAATCGATCTTGGAGGTATTCTACTCCGCCGCCGCCGCCGGCGCTACCAGCGGATCGTCCACGGGCGGAGGAGCCCGATTCGGCGCATCGTCGTCATCGCCGATCAGGGCCAGTTTCTCCCGTGCCGCCTGCGCCTCCCGCTGCCTATTCCACATACTGGCGTAGAGCCCGTTTGCCGCCAAAAGCTCGCCATGCGTGCCACGCTCGGCAATTCGGCCTTGATCAAGCACGATAATCTCGTCCGCGGCCACGATGGTCGACAACCGGTGCGCGATCACCAGCGAGGTCCGGTTGCGTGAGACCCGGTCCAGCGCCTCCTGGATTTCATGCTCGGTGTGGCTGTCGAGCGCCGAGGTCGCCTCGTCCAGCACCAGGATCGGGGGCGCCTTCAGGATGGTGCGCGCAATCGCCACACGCTGCTTCTCCCCGCCGGACAATTTCAATCCGCGCTCGCCCACTTCCGTCTCGTAGCCTTTGGGCGACATCCGGATGAAACCGTCGATCTGCGCGGTGCGGGCGGCGGCCTCGACCTCTTCGTCGGTCGCATTCCAGCGGCCGTAACGGATGTTGTAGCGGATGGTGTCGTTGAACAGCACGGTGTCCTGCGGCACCATGCCGATCGCCGACCGCAGCGACACCTGCGTGACGTCGCGGATGTCCTGTCCGTCGATCAGGATGCTGCCCTCGGTCACGTCATAGAGACGGAACAGCAGCCGCGACAATGTCGATTTGCCCGCCCCCGACGGTCCGACGATCGCCACCGTCTTTCCGGCGGGCACCTCGAACGTCACGCCCTTGAGGATCGGACGCTCCGGATCATAGGAAAACCACACATTCTCGAACCGCACCGCACCGTGCCCGATGCGCAGCGGCTTCGCGCCGGCGCGATCCTTCACTTCCGGATTGCGGGTCAGCACGGTGAACATCTTTTCGATATCGATGATCGCCTGCTTGATCTGGCGATAGACCATCCCCATCAGGTTGAGCGGCTGGTAGAGCTGGATCATCATGGCGTTGACCATCACGAAATCGCCGACCGTGTGGGTGCCCTGTCGCACGCCCACCGCGCACATGATCATCACCGTCGTCAGCCCGGCCGTGTAGATGATGGCCTGTCCGCCGTTCAGAACAGCCAGCGAAGTGTAGGTGGAAACGCTGGCGACCTCGAAGCGCTCCATCGAGCGGTCGTAGCGTTTCGCTTCCCGCAACTCGGCGCCGAAATATTTCACGGTTTCGTAGTTCAGCAGCGAGTCGATCGCCTTGGCATTGGCGTCGGAATCGGATTCATTCATCCGGCGGCGGATCTCGATGCGCCACTGCGTCGCCCTGTAGGTGAAGGCCATGTAGACCAACACGGTCAGGAGCGTCACCAGCACGTAGCGCCAGTCGAATTGCCAGAGCAGCACCCCAGTGAGCAGCCCGACTTCGACCGCGGTCGGAATAAGCTGGAGAATGACCAGCCGCACCATTTCCTCGATGCCGTTGCGGCCGCGTTCGAGCACGCGCGTCAGGCCCCCGGTCTTGCGCTCGAGGTGAAACCGCAGCGACAGTTCGTGCATGTGGACGAACGTCTGGTAGGCGAGCCTGCGCACCGCATGCATCGCGACCTTGGCGAAGATGCCGTCGCGCCATTGGGTGAGCAGCGCCATCAGCACGCGGACGAAGCCGTAGGCTAGCGTCATCGCGAGCGGCGACAGGATCAGCCACATCGCCCAGTTGTCGGGCTGCACCGGCGCGCTTCCCGCGCCGTTCAACGCGTCGATCGCCCATTTGAAGGTGAACGGAACGATCAGCGTGGCGACCTTCGCCGCCAGCAACAGCAGCATCGCCCAGACCACGCGCATCTTCAGGTCGGCGCGGTCGCCGGGCCACATATAGGGCCACAGATGCAGCAGCGCCCTGCCGAGCGTCGCGCTTCGGGCCGGGTCGTCGGAGGGTTTTGCCGGCGCATCCGCCGGATGCGAAACGGCGCTACGCATCCGTAGCGCCCGAACCGCAAAACGGCTTCCGCAGCCGAAAATATCGTCCGATCGAGGTCATATGGACTGTCATATAAAGCGTTTGGATGCCGCGTACACCCTTGACGGGCGATCTTTTCGCTGCGGAGGCGGCGCGGCAGGCACTTGACCCGGCGCCGGCAATAGCCGAGCCTTGACGACGTAATTGTGCGGGGCCACATCGATTCCCATGAACATCATCAAAACGGTCTGCGTCTATTGCGGCTCAGGCCCCGGTACCAATCCCAACTTCGTCAAAGCTGCCGTCGCCCTTGGTAAAGCGTTCGCCCGGAATAACGTCGGGCTGGTCTACGGCGGCGGCTCGGTCGGCCTGATGGGCGCCATCGCGACGTCCGTCCTCGACAACGGCGGCACCGTCACCGGCATCATTCCGGACTTCCTGACGTCGCGCGAACATGCGCTGGCGCGCGTGCAGGAAATGATCGTCACGCGCGACATGCACGAGCGCAAGAGGCTGATGTTCGAACGATCGGACGCGTTCATCGCCCTGCCCGGCGGGGTTGGCACGCTGGAGGAATTGGTCGAGCAACTCACTTGGCAGCAACTCGGGCGGCACGCCAAGCCGATCCTGCTCGCGAATGTCGACGGCTTCTGGGAGCCGCTGCTCGCGCTACTCGCTCACATGCGCTCCACCGCCTTCATCCGACCGACGCTCGCGGTCAACGTTCTGCAAGCCGAACGCGTGGAGGATATCCTGCCGAAACTTCGCGCCGCCGCGACCCTCGCGCGCGATGCCTCGAAGGAGATGCCGGCCGACGTCGCCGACCGGCTTTAGCCCCTGCGGACTGAACAGGCGGTCGAAACAGGCTCGACGGATGTCATTCCGGATCGCCGCTGGTGCGCGTCCAAAATGACCGGGAAGGTTCTTGACAGCCCGCAACCCACACCGCGTTGCTCACGACGGCGCGTCGGCTTTCACCAGCTTGTAGAAAATTGAATCCATCAGCGCCTGGAACGACGCGTCGATAATATTGGGCGACACGCCAATCGTGGTCCAGCGCTCGCCTTCCTCGTCCTCGCTCTCGATCAGCACGCGCGTCACCGCTCCGGTGCCTCCGTTGAGAATACGCACGCGATAGTCGATCAGCTTCAGCCCGTCGATGTACTTCTGGTATTTGCCGAGATCCTTGCGCAAGGCGACGTCGAGCGCATTGACCGGGCCGTTGCCTTCACCGGCGGAGATCAGCGTCCGGCCATCGACCCTCACCTTTACCACCGCCATGGCGACGGTGACGCGCTTGCCGTGGGAATTGTAACGCTGCTCGACATTGACGTCGAACTGCTCGACATCGAAATACTCCGGCACGCGGCCGAGCGTGCGCCGCGCCAGAAGATCGAACGACGCGTTGGCGGATTCGTAGGCGTAGCCCGCCGCTTCCCGCTCCTTCATCTCGTCGATCAGCCGTCCGAGCTTCGGATCGTTTCTGTCGAACGCAATGTGAGCCCGCTCCAGTTCGGCCAGCACGTTGGAGCGGCCGGCCTGATCCGACACCAGCACCTTGCGGCGATTGCCGACCGATTCCGGCGCGACGTGTTCGTAAGTCGTGGGGTCCTTGAGAATCGCTGACGCATGAATGCCGGTCTTGGTGACGAACGCGCTTTCGCCGACGTAAGGCGCGTGGCGATTCGGCGCGCGGTTCAGCATGATGTCGAGCGTGCGCGAGGCCTGCGTCAGCGTCGCGAGCTTGTCGTCCGTCACACCGATCTCGAAGGCGTCGGAAAATTCCTTCTTCAGTTTCAGCGTCGGAATCAGCGAGCAGAGATTGGCGTTGCCGCAGCGTTCACCGAGGCCGTTCAGCGTACCCTGGATCTGGCGCGCGCCTGCGCGCACCGCCGCGAGCGAATTGGCGACCGCCTGCTCGGTGTCGTTATGGGCGTGGATGCCGAGATGGTCGCCGGGAATTTGCGTAGCGACCTCGCACACGATCGTTTCGATCTCTTTCGGCATGGTGCCGCCATTGGTGTCGCACAGAACGATCCAGCGTGCGCCGGAGTCATACGCGGTCCTGGCGCAGGCGAGCGCGAAGGCCGGATCCTCCTTGTAGCCGTCGAAAAAATGCTCGCAGTCCACCAGGACCTCGCGGCCGGCCGCCGTGGCTGCCTTCACGCTGTCGCGGATCGACGCCAGATTCTCGTCGTTCGTGGTCTCCAGCGCGACCCTGACCTGATAGGCGGAGGATTTAGCCACAAAACAGATCGCATCCGCCCTGGCCTCGATCAGCGCGGCCAGCCCCGGATCGTTGGACGCCGAGCGGCCCGGTCGCCGCGTCATGCCGAACGCGGTGAACCTGGCGTGGGCGAGCGCAGGCTTTTGCGAGAACAGTTCGGTATCGGTCGGATTTGCGCCGGGATAGCCGCCTTCGACATAGTCGATGCCGAGATCGTCGAGCATCTTCGCGATGATCTGCTTGTCCTGCAACGTGAAGTCGACGCCGTTGGTCTGGGCGCCGTCGCGCAGCGTGGTGTCGAACAGATAAAGGCGCTCGCGGCTCATGACGAGCCTCCAGCGGCCAGCGTCTTCTTCATCGTGGTGTTGGCCAGCCATTCGTCGCCGAGCGTCACCGAATTGCGTTGCATCGCGACGTAGCCGCGGCTTGCGAAAAACCGCTCCGCGGTATCGCTGGCCTCGACGGTCAGCGCGGTGGCCCCCCGCGCGCCCGCAAGTTTCTCCAGCGCATCGCACAACACGGTCGCGACACCCTGCCTCGCCGCAGCCGGATGCACATAGAGCATGTCGATGCAATCCGCACCCTTCAGCGATGCGAAGCCGACCGGCGAGCCTTGCAGCGTCGCCACCAGCGTCAACTGCTTCGCAAGCCGCGCGCCGAACTTGCCTTCATCGTCCGCGGCGCTCGCCCACGCGATCTGCTGCGCCTCGCTGTAGTCGTCGCCAGTCAGTTCCTCGATGCTGGCGACGAAGATCGCCGCCAGTATGGGAACATCGACGGGCAGCATCGGCCGCAGCGCGGGTTTGGGAAGCGCCTGTCCCATCGCGTCAAAACACTCCGAACAGGCGGAGGGCCAGCACGACTGCGCCGACGATCACCGCCCACTTGATGAAAATGTAATAGCGCCAGTGTCTCGGAAACGGCGTGTCGGGCTTCGTCATCGCGCGATCTCCCATGTCGTCACCGGCTTGCCGTCGGCGTCCTTGCCGTCCTTCAGCACGACGCCCATGGCCGCAAGCTCGTCGCGGATGCGATCGGATTCCTTGAAGTCTTTTCGGGCACGAGCTTCGGCGCGTTCCCGAATGAAGGCTTCGACGGTATCGTTATCGATACCGTGTCCTCCGGCTCGGCCCGAACACCATTGCGTGGCGGTCTGCGTCAACAGACCGAGGACATTGGCCGAGGCCTTTAACACCTCGGGAGCAGCCGATTGCCCCATCGATGTCAGACCTATCATCATTTCGCCGGCGACCGCCGGATGGGCCAGCCGGTGCAATTCAGAAATCACCTTCGGCGTATTCAAATCGTCGCCGAGCGCGTCGAGGGCCTCAGCAGATATCTCACCTGCCTCGACATCGCCGATCGCATCATACCAGCGATCGAGCATCTTTTCGGCTTCCTGAAGTCCCTGAACGGTCCAGTCGATCGGCTGCCGATAATGGGTCTTCAGCATCGCGAGCCGCAGCACCTCGCCAGACCACTTCCGCCCGCCGAATTTCTCGGTATTCAGCAATTCGTTGATAGTGAAGAAGTTGCCCAAACTCTTCGACATCTTCTCGCCTTCGACCTGCAGGAAGCCGTTGTGCATCCAGGTGTTCGCCATCGCAGGCGTGCCGTGGGCGCAGCGCGACTGCGCGATCTCGTTTTCATGATGCGGGAAGATCAGGTCGAGGCCGCCGCCATGGATGTCGAAGACGTCTTTGCCATCAGGTCCGCCAAGATAAGCCGCGCTCATCGCCGAGCACTCGATGTGCCAGCCGGGCCGCCCCCTGCCCCACGGGCTGTCCCAGCCCGGCTCGTTCTCCGACGACAGTTTCCACAGCACGAAATCCGCCGGATTTCTCTTGTGCGCGTCCACCGCGACCCGCGCGCCGGCCTTCTGCTCCTCAAGCCTGCGGCCTGACAGCGCGCCGTAGTCCGGCATCGACTGCACGTCGAACAGCACCTCGCCGCCGGCCTCGTAGGCATGGCCGCGCGCGATGAGCTGTTTGATCAGCGTCACCATGTCGGTCCGGCCGTCGGCGCGCGGCAACACGAATTCGGTGGCGCGCGGTTGATGCGTCGGCGGCAGGCAGCCGAGCGCGGCGACATCGGCCTGAAACTGGTCGGCGGTTTTTCCAGTGACCTTGCGGATCGCCTCGTTCAACGGCATGCCAGGGAAATCCCGCGCCGCGCGGTCGTTGATCTTGTCGTCGACGTCGGTGATGTTGCGAACATAGGTGACGTGGTCGGCGCCGTAGAGATGCCGCAGCAGGCGGAACAAGACGTCGAACACGATGACCGGCCGCGCATTGCCGATGTGGGCGAAGTCGTAGACCGTCGGACCGCAGACATACATCCGCACGTTCGACGGATCGATCGGCGTGAAAACCCGCTTCTCCTTGGTCAGGGTATCGTAAAGGCGCAGTTCCATGGAATTCCGTTCCGAAGTCGCATCGGCTGAATAGCGAATGTCAAATCCGCTCCGCTCGCTGGCCGGGCGTCTGGATCACGTTTGTGAGATAAAGACGGTGGTCGGCCAGCGAATCGCTAGCGAATAATCTCGCGGCAAAGGCCACAAAAGGCGAGCAGACCGTTCATTCCGGCACCATGGAACAGCCGGGGGTGCAGCGTCAAGGCCACGCCCCACAAACGCCTCATTTCGCCGCGAAATCGCGCCGGCTCGTCGTGGCCCGCAAGGTCGGCGACTATCTCGTTTTTCCGGCACATCATGCGCATTATCCCCATATTTTTGGCCGCCCTGTTTCTGGCGGGTACGACTTTCCTCGCCGGCGCCACCGCCCAAGCGGACAGCCATGTTTTTATCGTCGCCAATCACGCCGACGGCTATGGCATCGATCAGTGCCTCGCTCTGGGGGAGAGATGCGGCGCACACGCTGCTCACTCCTACTGCCGGTCACGCGATTTTGTGCAAGCCACCGCTTATAGGCGCGTCAAGCCCGACGAGATGACGGATTCGATTTCAGGATCGACAGGCTCGTGCCGGCACAGCGGCTGCAACGAATTCGTCGCGATCACCTGTCAACGCTGACTGGCCGGAAAGACGGTGTCGCGCCGCGTCCGCCACACTCGCGCCCCGGAAACGACGTGACGCTGCCGCGAGAAGCGAATAAGAAATGACCACGCTGGCGAACGGTCTCATCGGGCCTCCCCCTCAGCGTCTCGCAACGCAATCAGGCTCCGCCCGGATTGTAAAAATCACCGCGATGGGCGTCTGCGTTCGAAAGACATCACCTCATCGTAGCGTTTGCAGAATCGCCCCGGGATCGCTCTGATGGCGGATCATGCCTGACCTTTTGTTTGCCCGCCGCATCATGCGAATTCTGGCTTGCGCTGCCGCCCTCGGCATCGCGGTCCCTGTTGGCAACGCGATGGCGCAAGGCGCGCCAGGCGCCAATCCGATTTGCCCGCGGCTCGAGGCGCAACTCACAAACATCGAGCGCGGCGGCGCCGATCCGGCGAGAGCCGGCCAGATCCGACGCTACGAGGATGCCGCAGGCCGGCAGCAGGCCGAACTCGAACGCGTCACCGCGCAAGCAAGGCGGATGGGCTGCGACAGTTCGGGATTCTTCTCGCTGTTCAACGGCCAGTCGCAGCAGTGCGGGCCGGTCACTCAGCAGATCCAGCGGATGCGGACCAATCTGGAGCAGATCACCACCAGTCTGGAGCGGTTGCGGGCCGGCGGTGGCATCGGCGGCCCGGACTACGACAACCAGCGCCGTTCCGTGCTGATAGCGCTCGCGCAGAACAATTGCGGTCCGCAATACGCCGCGGCGGTGCGGAACCAAGGCAATTTTTTCGATAACCTGTTCGGCAATTCGCCCGAGCATATCGACAGTGCGGAGCTTCCGCCGGCCGATTCTGGCGTGCAGTCCGGAACCTATCGAACCGTCTGCGCACGCTCATGCGACGGCTTTTATTTCCCGATCTCGTTCGCCACCGTGCCGAGCCGTTTTGCCGACGACGAACGCACCTGCAAGAACCTATGTCCGGCAGCGGACGCCACCCTCTATGCCTATCGCAATCCGGGCGAGGACATCAATCAGGCCGTCTCGATCAACGGACAACCCTATTCGTCGTCCCCGAATGCGTTCCGGTACCGTCAGGAATTCAATCCATCGTGCTCGTGCAAGGCTGCGGGCCAGACCTGGTCGGAGGCGCTGAAAGGACTCGACGATAAGGCAGCGCAGCAGGGTGACATCATCGTTACCGAAGACGGCGCGAAAAAGATGTCACAGCCCGGCGGGAGTAAAGGTTCGCAAAAGAAGGACGCAGCCGCGGCGCCAGCCGGCGTACCTGCGACGACGAGCGCAGTGCCCACTGGCCCTGCGCCTTCGAACAAGCCGATCCGCTCTGTCGGACCGACGTTCATACCCGCTCAATAGAGCATCCCGCAGAGTGGATTTGCTTTAACAGGATGTTGAAGTCTCGACGGATGTCATTCCGGGGCGCGCCGACGCGCGAACCCGGAATCAGTATTCTTGGACCATCGTCGAATATCCAGATTCCGGATCGCCGCTGGCGCGGCGTCCGGAATGACTGGAAAAGTTTTTTCGAACAGCCCGTCACAGGGTTTTCGAGAAGCGGACATCGGTTCGCGTGAAGAAAACGCGAATTCATCGTGAGTTATTTTTCGCCGTCAGCCCTCGAAGGCTTCCGCTGAAGCCCGGCCGGCGCGTGAGACGAGGTCTTCATCCGGCTTCGGCAACGGTTTGCCTGAATCGCGAAACCGGTTGGTGATGGGATAACGGCGGTCGCGGCCGAAATTCCTGCGCGTGACCTTGACGCCCGGCGCCGCCTGCCTGCGCTTGTATTCGGCGAGGTTCAAAAGGCGGTCGATCCGTACGACCGTCTCGCGATCGAACCCTTCCGCGACGATCGACGCCAGCGGCTCCTCGCGCTCGACCAGCCGCTCGAGGATGGCGTCGAGCAGATCGTAGGGCGGCAGCGAATCCTGATCGAGCTGGTTTTCGCGCAGTTCCGCCGTCGGCGGCCGGGCGATCGTGGTGGAAGGGATCACCTCGCCCGCGGGTCCGAGCGCGCCGTCCGGCTTCCATGCGTTGCGCAGGCTGGCAAGCCGGAACACCTCGGTCTTGTAGATATCCTTGATCGGATTGAAGCCGCCGTTCATGTCGCCGTACAGCGTCGCGTAGCCCACCGACATTTCCGACTTGTTGCCGGTGGTCACCACCATCGCGCCGGTCTTGTTGGAGATCGCCATCAACAACGTGCCGCGGGCGCGCGATTGTAGATTTTCCTCGGTGATATCGCGCGGAAGCCCCGCGAACGTGCCGGAGAGAATCTCCTCAAAGCCGTTCACGGCCGGCGCGATCGGCAGCACGTCGTAGCGAATGTCGAGCGCCGTTGCGAGCTTCGCAGCATCGTCGAGCGAGACCTGTTCGGTGAAGCGGAACGGCAGCATGACGCCGCGAACGCGCTCCGCCCCGAGCGCATCCACAGCGATCGCCGCACACAAAGCGGAGTCGATGCCGCCGGACACGCCGAGCAGCACGCCGGGAAATCCGTTCTTCCGGACATAGTCGCGCAAGCCGAGCACGCACGCGGCATAGTCGGCCTTGTCCCCTTCGAGTTGAGACGCCACGGGCCCCGCGCACTGCCAACCCGCCGCGGACCTGGTCCATTGCAGCGTCACGACGCTTTCCTCGAAAGAGGGAAGCTGCGCGGCCAGCGAGCGATCGGCGTTCAGCACGAACGACGCGCCGTCGAACACCAGTTCGTCCTGACCGCCGACCTGATTGAGATAGACCAGCGGCAGATCGCTCTCGGTTACGCGCGCGACAGAAATCGACAGCCTGATGTCGTTTTTGCCTTTCGCGTAGGGCGAGCCATTGGGAACGACGAGAATTTCCGCGCCGGTTTCCGCGAGGCACTCGACCACGTTCTCGTACTCGGCGGATTCCTCGACCCAGGTATCCTCGCAGATCGGAACGCCGATCCGCACGCCCCGAATTTTCAAGGGTCCGCCGACAGGTCCCCGCGCGAATACGCGCTTCTCGTCGAACACCCCGTAGTTCGGAAGGTTGACCTTGAAGCGGATCGCCGCAACCCGTCCCTCATCCAGCAGCGCATATGCATTGTAAAGTTTACCGTCGTCCACCCATGGCGTGCCGATCAGTACGGCCGGTCCCCCGTCGGCGGTCTCGCGCGCGAGATCCTCGACCGCCTCGCGACACGCCGCCTGAAACGAAGGCTTCAACACCAGATCCTCGGGCGGATAGCCCGCGATGAACAGTTCCGGAAGCGCAACCAGCGCGGCGCCCTCGGCCCTGGCCTGCGCGCGCGCGGCGCGAGCCTTGGCGGCGTTGCCGGCAATGTCTCCGACCGTTGGATTCAACTGGCCGAGCGTGATCTTGAAGCTGGTTACGGTCATGGATGCACGTTGCCCGCGGGCCTCGCCTTTCTGCAATGGTCACGCTTATAGCGGTTTCGAGGGAGGTGAACAGCGACCGGCATCAGAAACCTCCCCGCCCTGCCCGCACGATGTTCCGTCATAGCAGGTTGTTGAAAAACCTTTCCGGTCATTCCGGACGCCGCACCGGCGGCGATCCGAAGTCCAGCAATTATAATGACGCATTCGATCTGGCTGGATTCCGGGCTCGCGCTTCGCGCGCCCCGGAATGACAACACCTTGCTGGCCCCCGATTAGTGGCGCGCCATAAGCGCGACACCTCAGAAGCCCGCGACCGCGGGGATCGGCTTGACCTTGCCCGCCCGATCCTGCCTGAGCAATTCGGCGATCAGGAACGCCATGTCGATCGACTGCTCGGCATTCAGGCGCGGATCGCAGACGGTGTGATAGCGATCGTTGAGGTCTTCGTCCGTGATGGCACGCGCGCCGCCGATACACTCGGTGACGTTCTGTCCGGTCATTTCCAGATGAACGCCGCCGGCATGCGTGCCCTCCGCGGCGTGAATGCTGAAGAACGATTTGACCTCCGACAGGATGCGGTCGAACGGACGGGTCTTGTAGCCGCTGGTCGAAGTGATGGTGTTGCCGTGCATCGGATCGCACGACCACACCACAACGCGGCCCTCGCGCTGCACCGCGCGGATCAGTTGCGGCAGGTAATCGCCGACCTTGTCCGAACCGAAGCGGCCGATCAGCGTCAGCCGCCCCGGCTCGTTGTCCGGATTGAGCACGTCGATCAGCTTCAACAGTTCGTCCGGCTTGAGCGAGGGGCCGCACTTCAGCCCGATCGGATTCCTGATGCCGCGGAAATATTCGACGTGGCCGTGATCGAGCTGACGGGTGCGGTCGCCGACCCAGATGAAATGGCCTGAAGTGGCGTACCAGTCGCCAGTCGTGGAATCGATCCGCGTCAGAGCCTGCTCGTAGCCAAGCAGCAACGCCTCGTGGCTGGTGTAGATATCGGTCGCGCGCAGTTCCGGGTGACTCTCGAGATTGAGCCCGCAGGCGCGCATGAAATTGAGCGCGTCAGAAATACGGTCGGCCAGTTCCTTGTAGCGCCGCGACTGCTGGGAATCCTTGATGAAACCCAGCATCCACTGATGCACGCTGCCGAGATTGGCGAAACCTCCGGTCGCGAACGCACGCAGCAGGTTCAGCGTCGCGGCCGATTGCCGATAGGCCATGATCTGACGATGGGGATCGGGCACGCGCGACTGCGCGGTGAAGGCGATGTCGTTGACGATGTCGCCGCGATAGCTCGGCAGTTCGACGCCGTCGATTTTCTCCATCGGCGACGAGCGCGGTTTGGCGAACTGGCCGGCAATGCGGCCGACCTTCACGACCGGCAGCGCACCGGCATAGGTCAGGACCACCGCCATCTGCAACAGCACACGGAAGAAGTCGCGGATGTTGTTGGCGCCGTGCTCGGCGAAGCTCTCGGCGCAGTCGCCGCCTTGAAGCAAGAAGGCCTCGCCGTTTGCGACTCGGGCCAGGGCCTTCTTCAGATTGCGCGCCTCACCCGCAAAAACCAGCGGCGGAAACGTGGCAAGCTGTGCCTCGACTTCGCCCAATGATTTCGCATCCGGATAATCCGGCATTTGCTGCACGGGCTTGGCCCGCCAGCTATCGGGTGTCCACCGCTCGGACATGAGGTCAACTCCTGAGGAAAAACCGCCACTTACCGGGGAAGAGGCGACGGGCCGTATATACACAGGCTGGCCGCGCCGCGCCAGTTGGCATTAAGTTTCTCAATGCAAGGCATTGAAAATAAAATGTAATTTTACCAACCGGCTTCGTCGGGCCACCGGTTGAGTCGGCATCGGGCGAATCCGGTTCGTTTGGCCATGGATATTCGCTTACGGGCACGGGGTCATCGGCAACGACTTGAAACCAGCGTTCGGAAAGCCCTCACTCTGCCGCTTCGCGCACGTGACGGGCGACCGGCGTCCGCATGGTCACGAGTTCTTCCGCCGCAGTGGGATGCAATGCCATCGTCGCATCGAAATCCGCCTTCTTCGCCTTCATCCTGATCGCGATGCCGAGAACCTGCACCATCTCGGCAGCGCCGTCGCCGACGATGTGGCAGCCCAGCACGCGATCCGTCGTCGCGTCCACGACGAGCTTCATCAGAATGCGGGTGTCGCGACCGGACAACGTCGCCTTCATCGGCCGGAAACTCGTCTTGTAGATATCGACATGGGTGAACTGCGCGCGCGCCTGCGCCTCTGTCAGTCCCACCGTGCCGACTTCGGGCTGCGAGAACACCGCGGTCGGAATGTCCGCATGATCCACCCGCGTGGGTTTGTTTCCGAACACCGTATCCGCAAATGCATGAGCTTCGCGGATCGCAACCGGCGTCAGGTTGAAGCGGTGCGTGACATCCCCGACGGCGTAGATGTGCGGCACGTTGGTTTGCGAAAAACCATTAACGGCAATGCCGCCGTTCTCCGGATTGATGGCGACGCCTGCCTTTTCGAGACCGAGATTTGCAACATTCGGATGCCGGCCGATCGCAAACAGCACCTGATCGGAGGCGACGCTCGACCCGTTCGACAAATGAGATGTGAATTCGTCACCGTGCCGATCAACCTTGTCGACAGTGCATCCCGTAAGAACGGTGATGCCCTCTTTTTCCATCTCCGCACGGACGTGCGCACGAACATCGTCGTCGAAACCGCGCAGGATATTGTCGCCGCGATAGATCACCGTCACATCGCTGCCGAATCCTGCAAAGATGCAGGCGAACTCGAGCGCGATGTATCCGCCGCCCTGGATCGCAATTCGCTTCGGCAACTCCTTGAGATGAAACACCTCGTTGGAGGAGATCACGTGCTCGATGCCGGGAATGACCCGCCCGTGGTTGGGCGCGCCACCCGTTGCGATGAGCACGTATTTCGAACGGATGGTTTCGCCTGTCGCCAGCCTCAGCGTATGCGGGTCCTCGAATACGGCCCTCGCCTTGACGACGCGCGCGCCCGCCTTCTCGACATTGGATGTATAGGCTGCCTCCAACCGGGCGATCTCCTTGTCCTTGTTGGCGATCAGCGTCGGCCAGTCGAACGTCGCAGACGGGATCGACCAGCCAAAGCCCGCGGCATCCTCGATGTCGTGGCGGATGTGGGATCCGTAGACCAGCAGTTTCTTCGGCACGCAGCCCCGGATGACGCAGGTGCCTCCCATCCGGTATTCCTCGGCGATCATGACGCGCGCGCCGTAACCGGCGGCGATACGACCGGCGCGCACGCCGCCGGATCCTCCGCCTATGACGAACAGATCGACGTCGAAATCAGCCATCCGCAGCTTAGACCCGACTCAGATTTCCTTGCCGCGCTTGCGCATTTCCGAGCGGAATTCGCCGTTGACGATCTCCGCGAACTGCTGAGCCCACTGGTTCATGTATCCCATGCTCTGCTCGATCGCCTTGGGTTCCTGCGCGAGCAGCTTCTGTCCGAGCGGAGACTTGTAAAAGGTGACCAGGTCCTTCAACTCCTGCTCGGTGAACTGGCTGGCATAGATCTTCGCCATGCCGTCGCCGATCTCCTTTTCACGACCCGCCAGCGACTTGGCGACGACCAGGGCAACCTCGTTGAGATCCTTCTGGTAGTTCAGATTGGATTGAAGCAGCGTGGTCTTGGTCCGCTCCACCATCCCTGGAACGGCATTTGCGTACATCGCATCCGCGTGCTTCAGAGTCAGAAGCTCCTTCGCCGAGGCAATGGCGGCGGCTGACGGTTGGGCGGACGGCTGAGCCGACACCATGCCCGAGAACATCAGCGCCGCGGCAAGGCAAGCCGCCGACAGAAACCCTGAAAGACCCTTCATCTCAACTCTCCTGGTTGCGGCTCGACGGCCGCTCAACAACACGAATTCCTTGTGCGCCCGCCAACATCGCCACACGCGCGATGCCAATGAACAACCCGTGCTCGACGACGCCAGGTATCGGATTCAACAACCTGGCCAGATGGGAGGCATCGGGTATTTGCTCGAGATGGGCATCGAAAATCCAGTGGCCGCCATCGGTGACGAAAGCATGGCCGTCCGGTCCCTTTCTGACGACCATTTGACCGGAAGCGCCGGCTTTCTCGAACGCCTCGGCAATCGCGCGCCGCGTCGCCGCGAGCCCGAACGGAATGACTTCGATCGGAAGGGGAAAGCGGCCCAGCCTTTCCACCCACTTCGTCTCGTCCGCGATTACGATCATGCGCTCCGAGGCCGCAGCCACGATCTTCTCGCGCAGGAGCGCCCCGCCGCCGCCCTTAATCAGATTCAGGTCGGAATCGACTTCGTCGGCGCCATCGACCGTCAGATCGAGCCGGTCAAGATCGTCCAGAGTGGTCAGCGGAATACCGCACCGCTCCGCATCGGCTCGCGTTGCTTCGGATGTCGGCACGCCGACGACCTTCAGCCCGTCCCGGACGCGCTCACCCAAAAGCTCGACAAAGTGCTTGGCGGTCGATCCCGTTCCGAGACCCAGCTTCATACCGTCCTGGACGTATTCAAGGGCACGGGCAGCAGCCTGTCTTTTCAATTCATCCAACGTCATTCCGACCTCGATTTTACGCAGTCCGCCTGTCCGGCGAGGCGTTTCCGGTGACTCGCCGCCGAGGGTCGGTCAAGCGAACTCCCGGATCCGCACGAATTGTGGGGTTGCTGGCGTCCCGTTGATCCCGAAGTCCGCGTCAAGGGTTGCCGCAAGGACATGTCGGTCGGAACGCTGGCAAATTTGTGATTCCAGCGTGGTTTAGGTTTAGAAGTTCGCCTGAAGAATTTGCAGATAGGAAGGACTTGCAAAGAAAAAGGGCGAACTTCTGAGCCTAAACCAAACCACACTAGCGTCGTTCGGCTGTAAGGAACAGGGCCTTCCGGTGTTTTCAGCCGCTCAAATCTCCCTTCGCACGTCGTCCTTGCATGTCCGGCTGAAGGAAGGTACCGATCCGCCATTATGACGTCTTCACCCTCTCCTCTAGTCGTCTTCGACCTCGATGGGACGCTGGTCGATACCGCACCAGATCTCGCCGCAGCGCTGAACTTCGTTTTGAACCGCGAAGGTCTGTCCGAGGTATCATTGCCGACGGCCCGCTCGATGATCGGCGCGGGAGTTCGGCGCATGATCGAGCGCGGCCTCGAACGCGAGGATCACCCCGCGACGGCTGATGATGTCACGCGGATGATGGGTGACTTCATTGACTATTATACGGCGCATATCGCCGACAAATCCCGCCCCTTCGATGGGCTCATCGAGGCGCTCGACGACCTGGCGGCGCGGGGATATCGCTTCGCGGTCTGCACCAACAAGCTGGAAGCGCTTGCCAAACAACTTCTCGATGAATTGGAATTGAGCCCGCGTTTTGCCACGATCTGCGGCGGCGACACCTTCGGCGTGTCAAAGCCGGATCCGGCTATTCTGCTGCAGACAATCGCGCAAGCCGGCGGCCGCCCCGAGACCACGATCATGGTCGGCGATGCGGGCCCCGACATCGGGGTGGCGCGCCGGGCCAGCATTCCCGTAATCGGGGTCGAGTTCGGCTATACTGAGGTTCCAATTGCAGAACTCAAGCCCGACCGTCTCGTGGCGCATATGCGGGAATTGCCGGCAGCCGTCCTCGCCCTTCGTGCCTCGGCACTGACATAAACTGCTGATTTTGCAGTAAATAAAGTCGGCGACTACGGATATCAACAGCCCCCTCGACAAGGGTGGTCGGCGGTATTGCGATAGTCTTATCCCGCTTCTATGGTCTGCGTGGGGAGGCTGCGGCGGCTCGCCGCAACCGCAAGTGACGGATTTATCAACCATGCGCCGGTTTATCGTGATCGCCTTGGCAGGCATCGGTCTGGCCGGCTGTTCTCGCCTGATGCGTTCAAGCCCGCGCCACCGAAGGTAACAGTTGAGCTGGACTCGGTGCCGCAGGGCGCGGAGGCCCGGACCTCGCAGGGACAGTCCTGCAAGACCCCCTGCTCCGTGGAAGTCCCGGCCGCCGAAGGCTTCAGCGTGTCGTATACCCTGGCCAACTATCAACCTTTGACGGTGCCGGTTGAGGTGACGCATCAGCCCGGCGATTTGACATCCCCCGCGACAACGACGGCCGATCCAAACCCGGTAGTCGGTGAACTGCAGCCGGTCACGCCTCCAAAACCTGTTCGGAAAAAACCCCGCAAACGACGCGCACCCAAAGCCGCCGCCGCCGCTACTCCGGCAGCCTCCTCGCCCGCGTCAGCCTCGCCTTTCCCCGAACCGGCGACAGTTTCGGCACCCGCCCCTGACCGTTAACTTCTTACGCACTGCAGCAAACACAAACCTTAGCGCATTGCGCATTGTATGGTAGCTGCAATCTGCCTACATTGCGGGATAGGCGCCGCTTGCCGTTGCGACAAGGCAAATTGAATGACCGGTTCTTCTGTCCTCACCGAGGTTTCAAGCTCCCGGAAAATGGTCGACCCGTTTGGCCGGTCCATCAGCTATTTGCGCGTATCGGTCACGGATCGCTGCGATCTTCGCTGCTTCTATTGCATGTCCGAGGACATGACGTTTCTGCCGAAGGTCGATCTGCTTACGCTCGAAGAACTCGACCGTCTGTGCTCGGCGTTCATCGCCAAGGGCGTGCGCAAGTTGCGGCTGACGGGTGGCGAGCCGCTGGTTCGCCGCAACGTCATGTCGCTATTCCATTCGCTGTCACGTCACCTGGAGAGCGGAGCGCTGAACGAACTGACGCTCACGACCAACGGATCGCAACTGGCGCGTTTCGCCTCTGAGCTGAAGGATTGCGGCGTGCGGCGGATCAACGTGTCGCTCGATACGCTCGATCCCGCCAAGTTTCGCGAGATCACGCGCTGGGGCGACATGCAGAAGGTCATGGCCGGCATCGATGCGGCGCAAGCCGCCGGCCTTGCTGTGAAGATCAACGCGGTCGCGCTCAAAAACCTCAACGAAGATGAAATTCCCGCTCTGATGGAATGGGCGCACGGCCGAGGCATGGCGCTGACCCTCATCGAGGTCATGCCGATGGGCGATATCGGACAGTCCCGCACCGACCAGTACCTGCCGCTGTCGATGGTGCGCGCGCGGCTCGCCAGCCAGTACACTCTCACCGACGTCGATGACAGCACGGGCGGCCCTGCCCGCTACGTCCGTGTCAGCGAGACCGGCGGGAAACTCGGCTTCATCACGCCGATGACCCACAATTTCTGCGAGTCGTGCAACCGCGTTCGCATCACCTGTACGGGGACCCTGCATACCTGTCTCGGCCATGAAGACGCCTCGGATCTGCGGCGACCGCTGCGTGCATCCGCCAGCGACGACCTGCTATATGAAACGATCGATCGCGCCATCGGCCTGAAGCCGAAAGGCCATGACTTCATCATCGACCGCCACAACCGCCCGAGCGTCAGCCGGCACATGAGCGTAACCGGCGGTTAGAGTCCGACCCAATTTCCTGGATCAGATGCCAGTCCTATCCTTTTGATCGAGCATGATCTTATCCGAAAACCGGTTCGCACTTTTCGGAAATCATTTTCTAGGCAGCCCCCCGGACGGCGCGTGTGCCGCTCTATACTCCCCCGATATCGACAAGCCTCCGGTTGACGACGGCAGCCCGGCGCTGGAATGGTGCATTGGCTGCATGGGTGGCGCAGGCCAGCGTTCCGCTCCATTCCGGGAAAGCGCCGAAACTTCGCTGCGCGACGAGTGCCCTGTCCTGCAGTGACCTGCGTGAGCGCTGCTGGTCTGCAGTCCGGCTTCCAAAATCGCGGCGTGTCGCGAGGAGGATGTGATGCGTCCGTTTCTGGCCCTGAGCGCGGCCATCGACCAGCTCAACGAAAAGATCGGGTACGTCTGCAATATCCTCGTGCTACTCGCCGTTCTGGTGAGCGCCGGCAATGCGATGATCCGATATGCATTCGGCTACAGCTCGAATGGCTGGCTCGAATTGCAGTGGTACATGTTCGCCGTCCTCGTGATGTTCGGTGCGTCCTACACCTTCAAACGCAATGAACATGTCCGCGTCGAGATCTTCTATTTGTTTCTCTCCGAGCGCGGCAAGCTCTGGCTCGACCTTCTCGGCACGCTATTCCTTCTGATTCCAGCCTGCCTGCTGCTGAGCTACCTCTCCTGGCCATTCTTCATGCAGTCCTACGCGGTCGGCGAAATGTCGGGGAATGCCGGCGGCCTGGTCCGCTGGCCGATCAAGCTCGTCATCCCGGCCGGTTTCGTCATGCTTGCGCTTCAGGGCGTCTCGGAAGTGATCAAGCGCATCGCGGCACTGCAAGGCAGCGTCACGATCGATACGACGTACGAGAGACCGACCCAATGATTACGCTCCAGATGATGCCGCCGATGATGTTCGGCGGGCTGGTTCTGGCGATGTTGATCGGCTTTCCGGTGGCCTTCACGCTGGCTGCGGTCGGGCTGTCTTTCGGCTTCCTTGCGATCCATCTAGGCTTCTTCGACCTGAATTTCCTTCAAGCCATTCCGGGACGCGTGTTCGGCAGCGTACTGTCCAACGAACTGCTGCTCGCGATTCCGTTTTTCACCTTCATGGGATCGGTGCTGGAGCGCTGCGGTCTCGCGGAAGACATGCTCGACTCGATGGGCCAGTTGTTCGGGCCGATCCGCGGCGGCCTGGGCTATTCGGTCATTCTCGTCGGATTCATTCTCGGTGCCATCACCGGCACGGTCGCGGCGCAGGTGATTGCGATGGCGCTGATCTCGATGCCGGTGATGATGCGCTACGGCTACAATACGCGCTACATCACCGGGGTGCTGGCGGCATCCGGCACCATCACCCAACTGGTTCCGCCATCGCTGGTGCTGATCGTTCTTGCCGACCAGCTCGGAAAGTCGGTCGGCGATATGTATCTCGGCGCGTGGGGCCCCTCGCTGTTCCAGATCGCGCTGTTCGCCGGCTATACTTTTCTGCTCGGCATCTTCAAACCCGATCACGTCCCCGCGGTGCCGAAGGAATTCCGCACGCTCACCGGCTGGCCGCTGTGGCGCAAATGCCTGATGGGGATCATTCCCTCCGCTGTCCTGATCTTCGTAGTGCTCGGCACCATGATGATGGGGCTTGCGACGCCAACGGAGGCTGGCGCGATGGGCGCCGTCGGCGCCATCGTTCTTGCGGCCATTCACCACAAGGATTTCAGCACCACCGGCCGAAGATTCCTGATTGTCGGCGTGATCGCCGGCGGCATCGGCACGCTCGTCGGCATCTTCGTCGCGGAAGGGTTGGTCTTCAAGATCGCGTTCGCCGTTACCTATCTCGCGGTCGTGTGGATTTGCCTGGAAGCCGTCCGCATTCCGGAGCTTCGGGGCCTCATCAAACAGGGCTATCAATCGACGATGCGCCTCACCACCATGGTGACCTTCATCCTGATCGGCTCGACCTGCTTCTCCGTTGTGTTTCTCGGCGTATCCGGCGGCGAATGGCTCGAGCATCTGCTGACGTCGTTGCCAGGCGGCGCGTGGGGCTTTCTCGCCTTCATCAACGTCTTCATCTTCTTCCTGGCGTTTTTCCTCGATTTCTTCGAGATCGCCTTCATCATCCTGCCGATGGTCGCCCCGGTGGCACAGAAGCTTCTCGCTCCCATCGTCGGCGCGGACGCCGCCCTGATTTGGTTCGGCGTCATGATCTGCGTCAACATGCAGACCTCGTTTCTCCACCCTCCGTTCGGTTTCGCGTTGTTCTACCTGCGCGGAGTTGCGCCGCGCGAGGTGAAGAGTTCCGATATCTACTGGGGCGCCATGCCCTGGATCGGACTGCAGATTATCATGGTCGTGCTCGTGATCGCGTTCCCCGCAACCGTGACGGGACTGCTCGGCAAACCGGCGACCGTCGATCTCGACAAGATCAAGATCGAGGTCCCTGATATCGACGTCGCGCCGCTCGATTTCGGTCCACCGCCGAAACCACAGCAATAGAGTATTGCATGCCCAAGTGGCGTGAGCACGCCTTCAGCCGCGGGTGCGTGACCGGATCATGAAGCTGTCGTAGGTATATTCGGCCACCTGCCACCACAGATATTCGTCCGAGCGATAGGCCTGCATCGTATCAATCGCCTTCTTGAATTCGGGATTCTTCGCCGAGATTTCGGACCACAACTCGTTGGTGGCTTTCAGACAGGCCTCGAGGATCTCGTTGCTGAACGGCCGCAGTTGGGTGCCGCCTGCGACGAGACGCTTGAGCGCGGCGGGATTCTGCATGTCGTAGCGAGCCGTCATCCAGGTGTTGGCGTTCGCAGCCGCATTCATGACGATCGTCTGGTAGGCCTTCGGCAAGGTATTCCACTTTTCGAGATTGCAGAATGCGTGAACCGTAGGTCCACCTTCCCAGAAGCCGGGATAGTAATAGTACTTCGCGACCTTCTGAAAACCCAGCCTTTCATCGTCGTAGGGGCCGACCCATTCAGCCGCGTCGATCGTGCCCTTTTCCAGCGAGGGATAGACGTCGCCACCTGCAAGCTGCTGCGGCACGACCCCGACCTTCTGAAGCACCTGCCCGGCGATGCCGCCGATTCGCATCTTCAGGCCCGACAAGTCGGCGACCGTCTTGATCTCCTTGCGGAACCAACCGCCCATCTGCGTGCCGGTATTGCCGCAGGGAAAGCCGATGACGCCGAACTTCTTGAAGAACTCATTGGCAAGTTCATTCCCTCCGCCCTGATACAGCCAGGAATTCTGCTGACGTGCGTTGAGCCCGAAGGGAACAGACGCGAAAACCGCGAACGTCGGATCCTTTCCAACATAATAGTAGGAAACCGTGTGGCTCATCTCGACCGTATCGTTGGCCGTCGCATCGAGCGCCTGCAATCCCGGAACAATTTCTCCGGCAGCGAAAAGCTGGATTTGAAATTTGTTATCGGTCATTTCCGCGATCTGCTTCGCGAAAAATTCGGCGGCGCCATAAATCGTATCGAGCGACTTCGGGAAGCTCGACGTCATGCGCCACTTGATCTCAGGCGCCGATTGCGCGATTGCGGGCGAGGCGACGGCTGCCGCGGCGGCACCGGCTGCTGAGACCTTCAAAAAATCACGGCGTTTCATTCAGGCACTCCTTGTGAGGACGTTTCTTTGAATTCCTGCGTGCAATCGGCAGACGGATCTAGACGGTAGCGATCGTTTCCTGAAGCCGGTCGCGCACATGTCCGGCAATCGTACGGTAGATCGCCGCGTGCGGTCCGTCGGGATCGCTCTCCACCACTGGATGACCTGAATCTGATGTCTCGCGAATCGACATGTGGAGCGGGACTTCCCCGAGGAACGGTACTCCCAGCCGTTCCGCTTCATGCCGCGCTCCGCCGTGACCAAAAATATCGCTTCGCGCCCCGCAATGCGGACACTGGAAAAAGCTCATGTTTTCGACGATTCCGAGAACCGGCACGTTGACCTTTCTGAACATGGCCAACCCGCGCCGCGCATCAATCAGCGACAAATCCTGCGGGGTCGAAACGATGACGGCCCCCTTGAGCGGCACGGTCTGCGCCAGCGTCAGTTGCGCATCGCCGGTCCCCGGCGGCATGTCCACGACCAGCACATCGAGTTCGCCCCAGGCGACATCCCCCAGCATCTGCCTGATCGCGGATGTCACCATCGGGCCGCGCCAGATCATCGCGCTTTCTTCTTCGATCAGAAAGCCGACCGACATGATCGCGAGCCCGAAACGCTCGATCGGAACCATTTTCTTCTCGTCGTTCAATTGCGGCTTTTCCCGAATACCTGTCAGTCTCGGCATCGAGGGTCCATAGATGTCCGCATCGAGCAGACCAACGCGCAAACCGAGAGCCCGCAGACCGAGTGCAAGATTGAGCGCGGTCGTGGACTTGCCGACGCCGCCCTTCCCGGACGCAACGGCAATAACGGCGGCAACTCCGGGAATCTCCGCCTGTCGCGACATCGGCGAAGCTGACGGCTTCTGCGGCGATCGATGTGCCGACACATGCGGAATCCCCTCTCCGCGCCGCGGCTGCGGAGTGGCGGCGTTGCCTGGCTCGCGTTCGGCGGTCAAGGCAACCATCGCCACCGACACTCCGGGCATCACACGCACAGCCGCCTCTGCCCGGGCGCGAACGTCCTCCCACGCGCCAGTCTCCGACGCCTGAACATTGATGGAGAAAAACACCCTGTCGCCGTTAATGGCGATCTCCGACAGGACGCCGGCGTCAGTCAATGCCACGCCGCCCGGAGAAAGAACCCCGGCCACGCGATCGAGAACTTGTTGCGGCGTTACAGTCAAATCATCACTCCGGGATCGGCTCACTAGAGCAAGAAAGCCAGCCGCAACGGGATGCAAACACTGGAATCGGATCCCCAGTTGCGAAACAGGTTCAACATGGCTACCCGGCTCACCCCGGTCAACGTCCCTGCCTGACTAATCGAACGGCAAGTCCAGGCTCGAAATGGCGGAGATCAATCCCGTTCGGCCGCCGCATCATAGTTCAGCTCGATCATCACCCCGTTTGGGTCGTTGACGAAAATCTGCCACAAGGCTCCGCCGGGGACTTCGCGAGCCCTGAAAGCGAAGCCTTTCGACTCCAGATGCTGTTTCATGCCCCTGAAATCGCGGCTGGCGAAGGCGATGTGATGAACAACACCGGAATCAGGCTTCTGCGGCTCGGCCGTCGGTGAGATATCGACGATGTGAACCACCGGCCTGCCCTCGCTATACAGCCACGCGCCGGGAAACGCGAAGTTCGGCCGATCGCCCTTGGTCAAACCGAGAATCTCCTCGTAAAAGCGTACCGTCTCGGCAAGTTTGCGGGTCCGGATGTTGAAATGATCAAGCGTACCCACGCTCATCTCGCGGCGCTCCTGTGTCCAACTGATAAACCGATGCCGATCCAACTCTAACGCGTTTTGTAGCGCCTTGGAATTCCGCCGGCGACAACCCTCCATCTTCTCATTGCATCGCGTTGCGCGCGCTCTTTCAGAATATTCCCTTCTTTGCCGTCGCGACCTCAGGGGCTATGCTGGATGGTGGGCAACACTCGATCGCGACACCCTCGTCCCGCTCTCACCCGCAAGTGTCCGTCAGGTCGGCTTGGCCGCGATGAGGAAAACACCCCAGGTTTTTTGAATAAGGTTCGGACATGGCCAAAGTCGCATTTCTCGGTCTCGGCGTCATGGGATTCCCCATGGCAGGACATCTCGCCGTAAAGGGCGGCCACGAGGTGACCGTGTTCAACCGAACGCCGGCCAAAGCCAGGGCATGGGCGGAGAAATTCGGCGGCAAAACCGCACCGACCCCACAGGCGGCAGCCGAAGATCAGGATTTCGTGATGGCCTGCGTCGGCAACGACGACGACTTGCGCGCCATCACGATCGGCGCCGGCGGCGCCTTTGCCGGAATGAAACGAGGAGCCACCTTTGTCGATCATACGACCGCCTCAGCAGAGGTCGCGCGCGAACTCGACGCCGAAGCGACCAGGCGCGGCTTCGATTTTATCGACGCCCCGGTCTCCGGTGGCCAGGCCGGCGCTGAAAACGGCGTTCTCACCGTCATGTGCGGTGGAGCGGAGAGCGCTTACGCAGGCGCCGAACCGGTCATCGCAGCCTATGCCAGGATGTGCAAACGGCTCGGCCCGGCGGGCGCGGGTCAGTTGACCAAAATGGTCAATCAGATCTGCATTGCGGGACTCGTGGAAGGACTGTCGGAGGGCATCCATTTCGCCAAGAAGGCGGGACTCGACGTCACTTCGGTGATTGAAGTGATTTCAAAGGGCGCAGCTCAATCGTGGCAGATGGAAAACCGCTCCAGAACCATGAACGAAGGCAAATTTGATTTCGGCTTCGCCGTCGAATGGATGCGCAAAGACCTCTCGATCTGCATATCTGAGGCGCGCCGCAACGGCGCCAGTCTTCCGATTACGAGCCTGGTGGATGCGTTTTACGCGGAGGTCGAGAAAATGGGGGGCCGCCGCTGGGATACGTCCAGTCTCCTGGCGCGGCTCGAACGTTAACGGATGCCCGATTCACGATAGTGGGACCCGGGCCATTCGCCGCAGGAAATCCCGTTTCGAGCAGGATTTAACCACCCGTTAACTGAATTGGCCTGCACTTTAAGGCAGCCCTTAATGATTTAGCGCCAGAGATAAGCGAGTGAGAGACTCGCGCGGCCGCGTGCAGGATTCGTGTTTGTTTGATGAGTACCCCCGCCGATAAACCTGAAGTCGTCCAGGTTCCGGTCGCGCCCGCGATTGTTCCTTCCGCGCGTCATCGGCGCGCCGCTACCCAGCGGGTCCGCGAAGCGCGGGACCGGTTGACCTCGACGAGCGGAACGCGTCCCGCGTTCGATCACGAATTGCTCCGTCAATATGCGCAAACGCGGCTGTCGGCCTCGTTCGTGGTGATGCTGCTTGTGGTCGCCGCCGGCGTGCTGTTCGGTTTCTGGATGGAGCCCACCACGGCTGCGGCATGGATGTTCGTGATGCTCTCCATCCATGCCCTCATCATCTACAACTGCAACAATTTCCTCAAGGAGACCTCATCGAACAACAGCACGCGCAGATGGCGCGCGCGCTTCATCCTGCTCGACCTGCTGTACGGCCTGTGCTGGATGGCGATCCTGATCCATCCCTCCGGTTCGGACCCGGTTGCCATTACCCTGATGGTGTCCCTGATGCTGCTGATCGTTGCGGTTTCGAGCATGCTCGCCGCCAGCCTGCCCATCGCAGCGCTCGCCGCAACCGCGCCGGTGACCTCGGCGATCGCGCTGAAGTTCTCGATCGGCGGCACCTTCAACAACTATATCCTTGCCGTTCTCGCGCTGGCTGCGGAAGGGTATTTCGCGCTGCTTGCGCATCGCCTTCATTCCACCACGCTGGCGACGCTCGAAGCCCGCGCGGAAAAGGACGCCCTGATCGCCGAACTTGAGCAGGCCAAGGCCATTTCGGACGAAGCGCGACATCGCGCGGAGTCGGCCAATGTCGCAAAATCGCGATTCCTGGCTCAAATGAGTCACGAACTGCGGACGCCGCTCAATGCCATTCTCGGATTCTCCGAAGTGATGAAGAGCGAGATCTTCGGCGAGCATGCGGTCGCAGCCTACAAGAACTATTCGGCCGACATTCATAATTCCGGCGTTCACCTGCTGAATCTCATCAACGAGATTCTCGACCTGTCGCGGATCGAGGCCGGCCGTTACGAGCTCAACGAGGAAGCGGTCTCTCTGGTCCATGTCGTCGCGGACTGTCACCATCTCCTGAAGCTGCGGGCCTCCAGCCGCGGCATCACCATTCACGAGGTGTTCGAACAAGGCATGCCGCGCATCTGGGGCGACGAACGCGCCACCCGTCAGATCGTGCTCAATCTCCTGTCGAACTCGATCAAATTCACGCCACAGGGCGGCGAAATCTGGCTGAAGGTCGGATGGACCGCTTCAGGCGGGCAATATCTCAGCGTCAAGGACAATGGTTCTGGAATCGCCGAAGACGAAATCCCGATCGTGCTGGCCTCATTCGGGCAGGGTTCGAATTCGATCAAATCCGCCGAGCAAGGCGCGGGCCTCGGACTGCCGATCGCGAAGAGCCTGGTCGATATGCATGGCGGCACGTTCACTCTGCGATCCAAGCTCCGGATCGGCACTGAGGTTATCGTCACGTTTCCACCGGAGCGCGTGATGTCCGCTTTGGCACCAATGGCGGAGGAAGCTCCACCGCTGCAACCGGCTCCGGCAGCCGATCCGACCATGGATGAAAGGCGTCGCCTGCGGAACAAGCCGATCATGAACGCGGGCACAGGTCTTTAAACAAGGGTTCGGGAGTGCATGAATGATCGTCATGATCCTGAATGAGTATCGAACCGCCATGCCGAGCACGTCGCATCGACCCACGACAGCCGAAAACATGATGGGTGCATCGTGATCCGTATCCTGCTTGTCATCGGGATGCTGGCGGCGACGGCGGGCGCCGTGGTCGCTTATGGCGATCCGGCACGAATATCGGCGGCGAAAAGCGTGGTCTCGACCATGCTGCGGGAGGCCGGGGCGGGTCCCCCGCGCAGCGTCCAGATTCCCCGCGCCCAGAGCGGCGATTTCACGCTGCACGCCAAGATCAACGGCGTGAAAACGGCGATGATCATCGATACCGGCGCAACCTCCGTCGTCCTCACCTACGAGACCGCGAAGGCGGCCGGGTTGCCGCTGGAATTGCTGAACTACGACGTCGACGTTGAAACGGCGGGCGGACACGCACGCGCGGCGCGGCTAACCCTCGACCGCCTTGCGGTCGGAAAGCTCGTGGAGCGATCCGTGCCGGCCCTCGTGGTGCCGCGCGGCCAGATGAAAACAAACCTTCTCGGGATGAGTTTCCTCAACAGGCTCGAGAGCTGGGAAGTTCGCGCAGACCGATTGATGCTGCACGGCTATCCCTGAAGCGATGTTCGATTGCGCGGGTCGATCCGCTTCCCGCGCGATGCTACGGCAATGACATTCCCACGTCGATCGCTGAAGCGGCCGCGGCGCGAGCTTTGAACGGCATTTGTCACAAAAATGCGCACTTTGATTGAGAGCTTGTAAGCGTTGATTCGCTACGTCTCGATCGCCTCCTGTTTTCCATATTTTGGAGGTCATCCGTTATCTCTAAGGATGAGCCGATCAGATCAAACTCAATTTGACGGAATTGTTTGTATCGCGTCATTGCCGTGTCGGCGGAGGGCATTTTGACGACATTGCGATCCTGGATCGAGAGTAATGATTGGCTTCAAGGAATACTGTTAACATCGAAGATCGACACGCTGCTCAGCGCACTCGAAGTCGATACCGCCACCATCAGCAGTCCGGTCGGCGGAGCTTATAAGGGTCAAGCGCAAGCGGGAGCTGCGGCGCATCCGCTGTTCTTCGACCTTTCGCTCGCGCCGTTTGGTCCTCCGCTGCTGTTTCGTTTCGCCCTTCGTCCGGACGGCTTTGATCTCGCCTTTGACCTCGGACAGGTGCCTCCCGCCACTCGCTTCACCGATCTTGCGGCCGACAGTGCAGGACGCGCATTCACGCCCGCGATCCACAACGGCACCGCCGGCGGCGAGGAATGGCTGACCGCGGCGGCAGGTCAGGTCAAGGTATTGGGCGCAACGATCGCGCTCGTGATCGAGGGACGGAAGGGCGCGCAGGCGACCATGCGTCTTGGGCCGTCGATCGATCAGCCGGACGGCGTGGTCAAGCTCACGCTCGATCCGCCGACCGTCATGCTGGGATCGAGCGGCTTCGGCCTCGAGCTACCGGATGGCTTCTTCATCGACATGAGCACGCAGGCGGCCGCGCCACCCGCATCGGTCGATGGTCATCCGATCGTGGTGCCCGGCGACACACCGGCATGGAAGGGATTGTCGATCCGCAATGCGCGCTTCTATTTGCCGGAGAGCGTGCCGCTGCTCGGCCGCACCGCCATCGATGCGCAGATCGAGATCGGCCTCGATCCCGCGGGCATCGCGCTGTCGGCGGAGGCCCATGTGCCGGCGCGGGACGGCAGGCCTGCAATGACGGTGCGCATCGAATGCATCGATCCGACCGCAACCGGTCTCGCTTCTTTTCTTCCGACGCTGGTCGAGGTCGCAGCAGAATTGCCGGTCGACCAGTACCATGAGAACGTCGACGGCGGGACATTGCATGTTCTCGCCAGCCGGCCGCTGATCGCGCGCGCCCGTTTCTCGCGCGAGACCAATGACGCTGCCGCTCCCACGCGGCTGTCGATCGGCATCGAGGCGCAAGGCGATAACGGCATCCTTGCCGTCAGCGCCGCGGGCGGCGGCATCGCCGAGAAAGGCTTCATTGCCGCCGGGGCGTTTGCGACCGCACTGATCGCGGAGAAGAATCTCGGCAGCGCCGGCGCGGGGACACCGGCGGCCGCGCTGCTCACCGCGGGGATGGCGCTCAGCACGCTGCTCAACGATAAGGGGCGCCTGGTTGTTCATGGCGTCGAGCTTGCCACCGAAGGCAAGCCGAAGGGCCTCTCGCTCACGGACAAGCAGACATTCACGCTGGACTACGCTGTTGATGTCGTGATCCGTCCTATCGACCTGGGCGTGATGTCGGTCTCGCTCGCCCCCGAGGAGCCGCTGCGTATCCGCTTGCGCGGGGTGGCGCTCTCGCTCGACCATTCCAAAAGTGGCCTCGGCATGATCGGGCTCGACTACCGGCATGCCACGATGGAGGTCGAGGATCCCGGCCGCTGGCTCGTCAACGGCCCGGGCTCGTTATTCGACGTGTTGGGCTCACGCAGCGGGCGGGGTTCGATCTGGATCGAGGTCGATCTTCGCTTCAAGCTCGATCTCGGCCCGGTGCGCGTCTCCGGTGCGACCATCCGCGCAACGCTCGATCCCGGCACTCACAAGATCACAGCCAGCATCCGCGGTCTCGACGCGCAGATCACCATGCCCGGCGTCATCGAAGGCGAAGGCAAGGTCAGCGTCAGCGACGCCGGCTTCGAGGCGATGATCCGCGTGCAGGTCGTGCCGGCCGGGTTCAATGCCGAAGCGTCGCTGCGGCTGCATGGCAAGATGGTGCTGCTCGAACTCGCAGCCGACCTGCCGGGACCGTTGCCGCTCGCCAACAGCGGGCTCGGCCTGTTCGGCGTCGGCGGCACCTTCGGCATCGCGACGACGATCGCACCGCCCGCTCCGGGCGAGGATCCGATCGAGCATGCGCTGCTGTGGGACCCGCAGGAGCCACCGCCGCCCGGCCGCCCCGAGCCGTTCAACGAGTCGCCCGGCAACTTCACCTTCGGATTGGAAGCCGTGATCGGGACGTTGCCCGACATGGGCTTCGCCTTCAGCGCCAAGGCCGGCCTGTTCCTCACGGTGCCGGACCTCGTCGTGCTCGGCGCGATCGATGCGACGATTCTCTCGGGCCGCATGAGCATCACGCACAAGCCGGATCCAGATCCCGATTTCATCGCGCTGCGCGGCGCGATCATCGTCGATCCTCACGATGCGGTGACGTTCGGCATATCGGGCACGCTGAACATTCCGGTGCTGCTGACGGCGAAGATTCCGTCCGGCGGACGCTTTCCGGTCACCGGCGACACGTCCGACTGGGACCTCTACATGGGCGCCGACGGCTACAACGGCCAGGGGCGCAACATTGGTCCCGCAACCGTCAGGGTTCTGCCGGACATTTTTAACGTCGGCGCTTCCGGCTACTTCATGCTGCGCGGGAACGGCATCGAGAAGTGGCCGCGCGGCGGTCCGATGAGCTTCGAGGGCTTCATCCTCGCCTTTGGTTTCGGCATCGACTTGAGCTTCGGTCCACGACCGATCGTGTGGGCCGAGGTTCATGCATCGGCCGATATCCTGGTTGCGACGAGTCCGCTGATCCTCGCAGGCTTCGGTCATGTCGACGGCTCCGCGCATATCGGCCCGGTCTCCGTCGGTGTCTCCGCCGACCTGCAGGCATTCGTCGCCAAAGGCAATACGTCGATCTACGCTAAGGTTTGCGGACATGTGAACCTGCTGTTCACGAAGGTCCGCAAGTGCGTTGAACTCAAGTTCGGATCCGAGCCGCCGTTGACGGTGCCTCCCCCGACATCGCTGCCGCTCGACCGGCTCGAAGGCGGCCAGATCGTCGGCCAGAACGCCATGCTGATCGACGACAAGTATCAGCTTCTCCATGAAATGGCGCAGGCGCCGCAAGAAGCGCAGACGGTCTGGCCCGACGCGCTTATCGCCCTCACCTTCGCATTTCCGCCGCGTCTCGCTGGCGGCTGTGGCGGCGCGCAGTTTCCAACCATCGACCAGTATCCGGAGGGTGATCGCGCCCGGCCGTTCGGAAGCAATCTGCTCGACTATCAATGGGAGTTGCGCAGCCTCCAGCTTTTCGATGTCACCGGCGACGAGCAAGGTCCGGGAACGCTGGTGTCAGGCGAATTGAGTGCGGCCTGGCAGGCAGGGCGTACCGGCAACCCGGGCACGTCGGCGGAGCCGGCCGAGCTGGTCCTGTTCGATATCAAGGGCACGTTCTTCATCGACCGCATGAGCGACGCCGGCCAGTCGCTGCCGGGCGATCCGATCGGCGCGATCGGCCACATCTGCCGGCCCGATGCACGAGCGCGCATCGGCTGGACGCTGGGTTTCGATGCAGTCGCGCATGAGGAACTCTGGCGCCTGTCGCCCGAGACCGTCAGCATGGATCCGACGCAGAGCCGCATCGGCGGGCTGCTAACGCCGGGATTCACGCGGTCGGACGCGCAAACCGTCACAGCGCTCGACGAGATCGGACGGCAGGCGCTGCCGCCGATGGTGAACTATGTGAAGCCGCGCAACGCGTCCCTCCCCTCTCCGATCAAGGTCGAGCGGGACTTCACCGGCGCGTTGCTGCTGGAATATGCGACCCCGGCCGACGGCAACGAAGTCATGTTCGAGAGGCTCAATCTTCGCTTCAACGCGACGATCTATCTCGATGAGCCAATCGCCAGCGACGGCTTCCTGTTTCTGTGGGTGCCGTCTGCAAGCCTGGACGGAAAAGGACCGGGCCTCGTGCGCGTGTATGATCCCAGGGATCGGAGCAATGCGTGGTACCCGGACGCGAAGGACATCGGCAACGGCCAGCAAGTGCTGATTTTCAAGGCGCCGGGGAGTGTGACGGCGCTACGGATCGAATGGCCGGCGACGCAGCAGCTTGGCCTGCTCGGGCTGGAAGGCATGACGGCAACGGCGCTCGCCGCCGCACAGGCGCGCAACAATGCGCAAGCCGCAGCCGCAGCCACTCAGCAGCACGCCGCGAATGACGGACCGCTTACCGATACCGCACATCAAAGCGGCGCCTCACGCTGCCTGCTGCAACCGGGCAAGACCTATCGCCTCGACGTGGAGCTGGCGTGGACCGGCACGCTCTACAGGCAGATCATCTATGGCGTGCGCGTGCCGGTCGCGACATCAAGCTCCGACGTCGATCCGACGCTGCCGACAAAGCGCAGCTATTTCGTCAAGACCACACCCGTGCCTCCAACGCCCGCGCCGCAGCCGCAGCCAGCGCCCGGCGGCGCCGTCTATTACGGGCAGCCGATCGCCGCCGTGAAGTTCGGATCGCCGAACTATCTTCAGACGCTGCGCCGTGCGCAGGATACGTTCGCGCCGGAATTACTGGAACGACACCTCTCCGGCTATGAGCCGGCGCAAAGCGAGGTCGCGCGCTTCCGCCACGATCCGCTGCGCGCGCATTTCGACGTCGGGCATGTCGAAGCGCTCGCCAAACTCTACAATTACACGTTCAAGCTCGGCCTGCGCCGCACCGACACGGCCGAACCCTCCGGCAACCTGTCTCTGCTGGTTGCCTCACTCAGCGCAGCGCTCAATCCGGCCTTCCTGAGCGGAGCCGACCAGCGCCGCTACCAGGTCGCGACCGGGGTCGCCCTGATCAACGGCGATGTCGTTGTGGCTGAGACAAATCCCTGCCCCGTGCCCAAGCCCGGCCTCACCCTCGACGCCACCGCAGAGCTTGAGCCGCAGGCCTGGTACGAACTTTACGTTCATATCGATTCCACAATCCACAGCGCGCCCGCCGCGCGGCTGCCGGGCGTCAGCTTCCAAACGTCACGCTGGTTCGCGCCGGCCGACATGCTCGCTGCCCTGAGCTTCGGTGCGACAACGGCCGGCAATGCAACGGGCGATCTCGAAATCCAAGCCGTTTCCGGTTTTGCGCGCGGACCCGTGCTTGGCGACGACGGCGCATTCGACGATGCGCTTCGCCGGATCGGCCTCGAAGGTTGGCCGATCGCGGAGAAACCGCGCACGAGTCTCTTGTGGCTGGCGCGCGCGGACGGCAGCGGCTGGGATTGCGCCGGCGTCCTCATCGAATCGCCCGAGCCGATCCATCGCGACGGCCGCTGCACCATCGACGGATTGAGCGCCGTACTTGCACCGAGTCATCCGGTCGTGACCTTCAACACCCAGTTCCGCGACCGCTCCGGCTCGCGCATTCTATTCCTGACCGACACACCGTTCCTGCCCTCGCCCTGGTTCGATTTCGGTCATCTCGTTCCCGGCAGTAAAATCCCAGGCGGGATTTTCAAGCAGCTTGCCCAACCGATAACGAAGGCCTCCTCCAACAGCACCGTGCCTCAACGATCCGGCAAGGCCGCGACGACGCGCACCAAGATCGCACGGAAATCGCTCAAGGCGCCGGCCGTGCCGTCCCCGGTCATTGGTCACGCGGGCCAGGTCATTAAGCCCGGAGGAGTGAAGCCGCTGCCGATACCTCTGAGTCACCAACCCATGTTGCGGCTGAACATGACCGATCATCGACCCGATGGAACGATCGCGGCGCTCACAGGACTCCTCCTTCTTCCCAAAGCACCGTTGTTCGCGGGAGAAGCCCGATGATCCGCTTCGCTTCGCCTGCCTGGCTCGCGCTGTTCGCATTGCAAGCGGAGAATGACGCCGACCTGCCGGACGGCGTTCATATCCGCATTCAGTCGTCCCCGCTGCTCGGCCTCCCGGTCGCGCCGTGGCTCGTCTGGCAGGTGCCTGTCAGCACCCGCACCGTGGCAGCACCGCGCGAGCCCAAACGGCTCAAGACCATCCTCCCGGTCGAGCCGCCGGAGTCGGAGCGGGACACGACGCGCTATGTCGCGGTCGAGGCTGTTCCTCCCAGCGGCGGCAGGACTACAATCTCGCTGCTCGATCCCGACACGGGCGGACTGATTTCGCGACGGTCAAAACAGGCTGCCATCGTCGGCGGTCCGGTGACGCGTCGGGTGCGTCTTGGCGGCAACGTCGCAGGCGCCCGTCTGAAGATCTATGCGATCTATTCGAAGTCGAGCGAACGGACACGCGAAGAGAAGCCCATTGCTACCCTGCCGTTGCCCATTTCCGACGACTGCCGCTGGTACTACGGCGGCATCACCCAGGAAGAAGGTCTGAAGCGCGTGGCGCGCGGCGCACCGCGTCGATATACGGCGCTCGATCAGCCCGATGGACAGCTCGAATCGCTCACGCCTGAAGACGAAGTTGCCAGGATCGATGCGCAACGCGCCGAGGTCGACGCCGCGCTGGAGGCAGTGGTTCGTGCTCCCGCCGAGGCACCGTGGGACGTGACGCTCGCTGTCCCCAACCAAGGTAGCTCGCCGCCGCAAAGCGCCGATGTGCCGCAGCTCGACAGCGTGCTGATGCCGGTATGCGACCCTGGCTTCGCGCGCTATCTCGGCTTCGCGGACAATATCGGCAAGGCGATCCGCCGCGACATGGCGCAGCCGATGATCGGGCTTGTCGTCTCCGGCGTGTTCGCGGTCGATCCGAAGCGGGTTATTTCCGAAATCCAGTTCGGTCCATTCAAGCTTGTCACGCGGCTCGAAGACCGGCTGCCGCCGCTCGATGCCGACGAACAGGCGATGATCGAGCGCGTACTCGACCTCACCGGCGCCAGGGATATCGCGGACGAACTCCGCAACAAGGGTTTCGACATCCGCTGCTTCACGGCGGCCGCCGGCGCGGTGCCCCCGCCCGATCCGCTGCCGGCGCCGGGCGTTTCACTCGCCGATGCAAAGTGGATCGCGGCGGCGAGCGGCATCAGCACCTCGTTCCGGCAAGGCTTCGCCCTGTCGACCACGCCGTTCGCGCCGCTGCTGGCGATGGCGCGGGACGACGGCAAGGGCTTCAAGCCGCGGACGCGCTGCATCAAGACCAAGACCGTGCGAAGGCACGTCGTGCTGCTGCGCGGAGAAGACAGTGCGGGCAACCAGATTGCATCCGATGCGCCGATCTCCGCTGGCGCAAAGAACCGTTATCGTTTTTGCTCCGGCGATCTGTTCGGCCGCTTCGGCAAGCCGTCAGACATCGACGTGCCCGATCCCGACCGCCCCGCTCCGCCGCCTCCGGTGCTTCGCGCAATGCCGCTGCGCGCGGCGCTCGACGATCAGGCCCCCGGCGAGCTATCGCCCGGCTCGCTCGATGTGCGGGTGCCCGTTCCCGACAACAGTTCGATCGGTATCGGTGGCCGCCCGATCGCAACGCTGGAACTCGCTTTCGCAGACGAGACGCACAAACTTGCCGCAACACCCGGTACAATGATCACGCAGGTGTTCGCGCTGCCCGCGCTGGCTCCACAAAAAAGCGACGCATGGTCTCTCACCGCGCACTTCATCGACGATAAAGGCAATCCCTCTCCTCAATCTACGCAGACCATCAGTATCACCGACAGCCGGCGTCCGCGCCCGACGCCCGCCGGTCCCGGCATCATCTGGACCAGCCGTCCGGGCCCGTCGCCAGACGTCGAACTACGCCTGTCATGGCCGGCGGAGCCGGGACAAACCTATCGGGCGTGGATCGCCGACCAGCGCGGCCTTGAGCTAGCCGCGGCTCCAACCCGCGCGGCTATTGCGCTCGACGGCTACACGAAGCAACAGCAAGGCCATTTGAACGGTCGCGCCGACCGTTTCCGGCTCATCACCGACACGCCAATAACCGCCGACGGCGACGGACGCGCGCGCCTTGCAACGACGCTGCCGCGGACGTTGCAGACGGTCGGATTCCTGCGGATCGTGCCGGAAACCGCTGGGGGCCCCGAAGAGAACTCAAACGTCTGCGGCCTCGTGCAGGCGGACTTCGACGCCTGCGGTCTTGTACCGGTTGCCGTGCCGAACGATCAGCGCCCGGCGATCCCGCGCCTCACCCTCGCCTTGAATACCGACGGCAAGCCAGAACTGACGGTAGAGGCGGTGGGGTTCGACCTGAATGCGATTGAGGCGGCAGAGCCCGGTTTGTTCGCGCAACCGCCAACCGCGGCGAACCCGCCTCACTATCGTCTGCGCCGGGCCAGCGGCACGGTCAACGATCCGCTCTACGCGCGCATGATCGGCGGCATCCGCCCTCTTTCGCTCGATCGCAGCGGCGGTACGCCCCGCTTCGCAGCGACGTTCGTGGATACGTCCGGGTTGCTTCCGTTCGTACGTTATACCTGGTGGGCAGAGGTCCGCCTGCCTGCGGAGCGGCGTCTCCCTCGCGGCGCGACGGTGCTTCCGCCGCCGGGGGCGATTACGGCGGAGAACACCGCGCAGATCGAGGATGCGCCCGCAGCGTTCAGTCTTCTGTCAGCCCCGGTTACCGTGGTGAACGCACCGCTGGGCGCGCCGGACGCGCTCGACGCCGCTTCGATCACCGCCACCATCACTGCTGCGAGCGGCGGATTTGCGCTTCAAGTCCTTATTGCCGACGTACCCGTTTCTCATCCGCAAGCAGTCGGTCCCTACCGTATCCGGATATGGGCGGAGCAGGATGGCGCATCGCCCGTCCTGCTTGCGGATGGGATACCGACCGTCAATCCGTTCCAGTGGACCGGTGCGATTGCATCGAACGGGACCACGAACGTCTATGTCGCCCTCGTCGATCCGCTCGGCCGCGAAAGCCCGACTACGGTCAAGGAGGTCGTGTCATAATATCATATCGCTGCGGCGCGAGACATTTCACCGATCGCGGAGCGCGTGCCGAAGCGCGGCGAGATCGATCCAATGGCCGATATCCTTCAATTCAACCGGCAGCCGCCGGCGCCAATTAGGGTGCTCATTCACCGTGCCCGGAATGTTCGGTTGATCGCTCACTCCGATCAGATCATCGAGCGCGATCGCAAGTATGCGCGAGGGCGTGCGCGCGAGAAATTCAACGGCTCCGAAAAAGCTTTTCGGCGCGATATATTCTTCGCCAAGCTTCCATTCGAACGCGCGGCGGGCGTGCGTCCGCATCTCGTCGGTCTCACCTGGATCGAAACCGAGTCCTCGCTTCAGCTTGAGATCGGAATGCGATTGCCAGCCTGCGAATGAGGCAAGGTCATGCGTGTTGAAGGTCACAAGCGCGTTCGCGGCATAACTGGACGACCCGAAAAACGCGCCGTCATGGCCACGCTCGAACATCATCACCTTGTACGACCACACACCCCATGTCGCGAGGACATCACGAAAGCCATCCGGCACCGTTCCCAGATCCTCGCCGATCACAACGCAGCGCTGGGCGACGCTCTCCTGCGCGATGACGCCGAGCAGCGCCTGCAGCGGCATTTCCACATAGACGCCGTCCCGCGGCGATGTTCCCGACGGTATCAGATAAAGCCGGTTGAGACCGAGGACATGATCCAGCCGTATCGCTCCCGCGTAGCGCATCGATGCGCGCAGCATCTCTCGAAACGGTTCGAAGCCGCTGGCCTCGAGTCCGGCCGCGTTGAACCCCGCCAGCCCCCAATCCTGCCCGGCCGTATTGAGTTGATCTGGCGGCGCACCCACCGAAAGCGCGCGCGAGATGGCAACCTGCTCGTTCCAGGCATCGAACCCACCGGCCTGCACGCCGACGGCGACATCAAGATAAAGCCCGATCGCCATTCCGCGTTTGGCAGCAATATCCGCGCATGACTGCAACTGGGTGGCCGCGCACCACTGCACGAACTCCACGAATTCGATCTCGGTACGCTGTGGACCATTTCGGAAGGCTTGAATTCTGGCATCATCGGGGCGCCGCCATTCCTCCGGCCATTGCCACCACGGCAGCAAGCCGAATTGCCGTCGCAGCACCTCGAAACATGCAAAGCGCTGCAGCAATTCGCCGCGCTCCCGCCTGAACAACTCGAATGCAACGAGAGCGGCCGCACGTGCAGTATTGGCCGTATCTGTAGTCTGGAAGATCCCGAACGTGTGCCGAAGCGCCGCCAGTTTCAATTCCGCAACAGCCGCGTAGTCGATCAGGTCGCCGGAGCGGGCACGATCGAGCTGTTCGCGATGTCGTTTCAGCCACGAACCCGGAAAATCCGGCAGACTCTCGGGATCGATATAAAGCGGATTGAGAAACAGTCGGCTGTTTGGCGCATAGGGACTGCATTCGAGCGGCCGGTCATCGAACAGCGCATGAAGCGGATTGAGTCCTATTCCGGCGCAGCCCCAACCAGCAGTCAATTCGATCAGCGCGGCGAGGTCCGTGAAATCGCCGATTCCCCAATTGCGCGACGAAGACAGCCCGTAGAGTTGAACTGACAGAACCCAGGCTTTGTCAAACGAAGATCCTTGATAGGCTCTCTCCGGCGTCACCAGCAGCGGAATCGAATCGATCGTATCTCCGTGCTCGTTCTCGATTTTCAACCGATAGGTTCCGATGGGAATCGCCGGCGGCAAATCGATCGCCCCGCCGTCCACGCCCCCTCGCGCGAGCACCTGATTAAGTTCAACGAGCCGCCAGCCCAATCCATTCGCTTCAGCGTCCAGCGACACCCGCCGACTGCCGGCGTCGGCGACAATAACTACGGGTTGTTTCAGGAACGGGTGTCGCGAAGGAGGCGGCAGACCATCAATAACGGCGCGCAGGCGCTCGCCGCTTACCACATGGCGGTGACCCTGCCCGTCGACAAATTCCAGATCGATGCCATGGTCGCGCGCTTTTGAATAAACGTCCATTCCCCAGCCTCAAGCTGCAGGCCCACCATCCGAGATTTCGACTATCCGGGATTTTGTCGGAAACGACGTCACGGAAGAAGTTAACACGATAGCTCAATCACGGTTCCGCCGGGAACTTTGCGGCACTGCACGGGTTAATGCGCGGGTCCTTCATTCACTAGCAGGTCGGCAGCGCGTGATGTCCGTATCAACGCAAAAAAACATGCCGTTACGGGTAGGCGTGCGCGGCGCAGCCACAGGCAGTTTCCACATCGAGGACGTATATCCCTGCATTGACGGCGGCCGATTTCCGGTCAAGCGCCTTGCAGGCGACGTTGTCGACGTCTGGGCAGATATTTTCAGAAGCGGTCACGACATCATCGCCGCGCAGTTGATCTGGCGGCGCGAGACGGATCGGGACTGGCGGAAGTCGCCGATAACGCTGCACGACAACGATCGCTGGTTCGGCAGTTTCACGCCTCGCGATCCCGGCCGCTACGTCTATGCCATCGAGGCCTGGACCGATGAATTCGCCACATGGAAGCATAGTTTCGAGCTGAAGCAACAGGCCGGCCAGGATGTCTCCCTCGATGCGCTGGAGGGAGCCACGCTTTTGACACGCGCGCAGTACGGCGGCGAAGAAGCTACCACGGTCATCGTCCGCCAATGCGAGGACTATCTGAAAAGCGGCAATCCCGCGTGCCTGCTTGTGCCGGAACTGGTGAGTGCCATGGCCGAGAGTCTCGAACGCGGCGACCTCACGCGGTCCCAGCTTTACCCGTTAACGATCGACCGCGACCTGGCCGTAGCGGGAGCGTGGTACGAGATGGTGCCCCGCAGCCAGAGCCCCGTGCCCGGCCGGCACGGCACCTTTCGCGACTGCATCGCGCGTCTGCCCGATATCGCCGAAATGGGATTCGACGTTCTCTACTTTACGCCGATTCATCCGATCGGCAGAACCAATCGCAAAGGCCGCAACAATGCGCTGACCGCCGCCGAAGGTGACCCCGGCAGCCCCTACGCCATCGGCGGACGCGAGGGTGGGCACGATGCGATCCACCCCGAACTCGGCACCTTTGACGACTTCCGTGATCTGATCGCCGCCTGCAAGACTCATGGAATGGAGGTCGCGCTCGACATCGCGGTGCAGTGTTCGCCCGATCATCCCTGGCTGACTCAGCACCCCGACTGGTTCAAGCGGCGCCCCGACGGCACGATGCGTTATGCGGAAAATCCTCCAAAGAAATATGAAGACATCGTCAATCCTGATTTCAGTTGCGACGATGCCGGCTCGCTGTGGAACGCGCTGCGCGACGTTATACTGTTCTGGGTGAACCAGGGCGTGCGCATCTTCCGCATCGACAATCCGCACACCAAGCCGTTCAATTTCTGGGAATGGCTGATCCGCGAGGTCCAGACGAAAGATCCGGGCATCATCTTCCTCGCCGAGGCGTTCACGCGGCCGAAGGTCATGAAAGGCCTGGCGAAGCTCGGATTCACGCAATCGTATACCTACTTCACCTGGCGTACGCGGAAGTGGGAAATCGAGTCCTATCTCAACGAACTGACAGGGTATCCGGAACGCGACTACTACCGACCGAATTTTTTCGTCAACACGCCGGACATCCTCCCCTACCACCTGCAAAGCGGCGAAGCCTGGATGTTCAAGTCGCGCGTGGCGCTCGCGGCAACGCTGTCGAGTAACTATGGAATCTACAACGGTTTCGAGCTTCTAGAGCACGAACCCATTCCCGGTCGCGAGGAGTATTTCAACTCGGAAAAATACGAGATCAAGGTCCGCGACTGGAATGCACCCGGCAACATCAAGTCTTATATCGCCGCGCTCAATCACGCGCGTCGCGAGAATCCCGCGCTTTTGCAAACGCGCGATCTGAGATTCCTCCCGGTCGACAGCGACCAGATCGTCGCCTTCGTCAAGCAAACGACGGACGCCGGCAATGTTATCGTGGGCGCGATCGCGCTGTCGCGCGATGCTTCCGAATTTTGGCTTCCGCTCGATTCTATCCGTGTCCGGGTCGCTAGCGACCTGTCGCCTCCGGTTGCATTGGAAAACATCATGACCGGAGAGCGGCACGCCATCGAGTGGGGCGGTGTGCGTTTGAGGATTGATCCGCTCCGCGATCCCGCGCTCCTGTTTCGTTGTCTGGCGTGAGGCGCGTCATGAACGACATGACCCAAATCCGTGCCGACAGATACGTCCACACCAACGATCTCTGGTATAAGGACGCCATCATCTATCAGCTTCACGTCAAGGCCTTCGCCGACAGCAACAACGATGGCATCGGCGATTTCGTCGGCCTGACGAGCAAACTCGATTACCTTCAGGAATTGGGCGTCACCACGCTTTGGCTTCTGCCGTTCTATCCGTCTCCGGGGCGCGACGATGGATATGACATTGCCGATTACGGTTCAGTCAATCCGGACTTCGGCACGATGAAGGACTTTCGGCGCTTTATCTCCGAGGCGAAGCGTCGCGGACTTCGCGTGATCACCGAACTCGTCATCAACCACACCTCTGATCAACACAGCTGGTTCAAGCGCGCGCAGCGCAGTCCGCCCGGATCGAGCGCGCGCAACTGGTATGTCTGGAGCGATACCGACAAGAAGTACCAAGGCACGCGGATCATTTTCACCGACACGGAGAAGTCGAACTGGGCATGGGATGCCGAGGCCAACGCCTATTACTGGCACCGCTTCTTCACGCACCAGCCGGATCTCAATTTCGACAACCCGCGCGTGGTCAGGGCCGTCGTTCAGGTCATGAAGCGATGGCTCGACGCAGGCGTCGATGGATTCCGGCTAGATGCCATCCCGTATCTGTGCGAACGCGACGGCACCAACAACGAGAACCTTCCCGAAACGCACGCGGTGATCAAGCACATTCGCGCCGAGCTCGATTCCTACGCCAAGGGCAAGGTGCTCCTCGCCGAGGCCAATCAATGGCCGGAGGATGTCCAGTCTTATTTCGGCGATGGTGACGAGTGTCACATGGCCTATCATTTCCCGCTGATGCCGCGCATTTATATGGCGATCGCACAGGAGGACCGCTTTCCGATCACCGACATCCTGCGGCAGACACCAGATATTCCCGCAAATTGCCAATGGGCGATGTTCCTGCGCAACCATGACGAGCTGACGCTCGAAATGGTCACGGATATCGAGCGCGACTACCTCTGGTCCACCTACGCCGCCGATCCACGCGCGCGCATCAATCTCGGCATTCGCCGCCGCCTGGCGCCCCTGATGGACAATGACCGGCGCAAGATCGAGTTGATGAACTCGTTGCTGATGTCGCTTCCAGGTACTCCCATCATCTACTACGGCGACGAAATCGGAATGGGCGACAATATCTATCTTGGTGATCGCAACGGCGTCCGCACTCCGATGCAATGGACGCCGGATCGTAACGGCGGATTTTCGCGTTGCGATCCCGCGCGCCTGTACGCGCCCCAGGTCATGGATGCCGTCTACGGCTATGAGTCCGTCAATGTCGAGGCTCAGTCACGAAGCCTTTCATCGCTGTTGAACTGGATGAAGAAGCTGATTTCGGTTCGCAAATCCAGCCATGGGTTCGGCCGCGGCACCATGTCCTTCGTGCGTTCCTCCAATCGCAGCGTGCTCGCTTACGTGCGGCAGCATGGCGACGAGGTTCTGCTCTGCGTCGCCAACCTGTCACGATCGGCACAAGCCTCCGAACTCGACCTGTCGCACTGGAAGGGCCGCTCGCCGGTCGAAATGCTGGGGCGAACGACATTTCCCGATATCGGCGAGCTGGCCTATCTCATCACGCTTGCCCCTTATGGATTCTACTGGTTCCAACTGACTGAAAAGCCACCCTCGCCGAATGTCGCCACGGTGATTGTGCCGGATTATGAGACCCTCGTGGTTCCGCTGGGCTCGACCTGGATGTCGCTGGCGCGGACCCGCTCGATTTTTGAGCGCGACGTTCTGCCTTCGCATCTCGCCCGCGCTCGCTGGTTTCCGGAGCGATCGGCCGGCGCCATCACCGCGCGCGTTCCGGCGGCGGTGCCTCTCATGGAAGATCAGGTTTCCCGGCCATGGCTGATGATCTTCGACGTTACCCATCGCGGCCAGTCGGGACGATACGCGATGCCGATCCGGATCCGATGGGACCGGCTCGATCGTCGCAATTTCGATCCCCGAAACATCGCCGCGGTGCGGCAGGGATCGCGCGAAGGAACGCTGATCGACACCGCTCATGAGAGCGACTTGATCGCTGGCATCATCGACTGCCTGCGCCAACAGGCAAGGTTCGAGGAAGGCGAATTGCGGCTTGTCTACCGCCCCACGGAGCGGCTCGCCTCGATTGCAGAGGAGCCGATCTCCAACGTGCGCGCGGTGCAGACCGAACAGTCGAACAGCACCGCACTGGTGGACGACAAGTTTGTCGTCAAGATCTATCGCAAACTGGAAAACGGCATCAATCCGGAAGTGGAAGTGGGCCGCTTCCTGACCGACGTCGCCGGGTTCGCGAATACGCCGGCCCTGCTCGGCAGCGTCGAGTTGACGGGACCCGATGTTCAGGCTGCCGTCGCCATCGTTCATGCCTTTGTCGGCAATCAGGGCGACGCATGGACCGTCAGCAGCGCCGCGCTGGATCGCTTTGTCGACGAGCAGCGGCTGGTCGGGGCGAGCGATTCGGCTCCGGCGCTGGAGGAAAAGGCGGCATACCAGCCCTACATGATGCAAACCGGCAAGCGGGTCGCCGAAATGCACGTCGCGCTGGCCGGCCACGAAGACATCGCGGATTTCCGGCCTGAACCCCTGACTGCTTCGGGCGTCGCGCACCTTATCGATCGGCTGATGGCCCGCGCCGAGAAAACATTCGACCGCCTCGCCCAAGCGAAGCTTTCCGAGTCGGATCAACGTCTTGCCGGCCAACTCCTGGACATCCGCCGGTCGCTGCATGACCAGCTCACGGAACTGCTCCCGCCTTCGATTCAGATGTACAACATCCGGCACCACGGCGATTTTCATCTCGGGCAGATTCTCGTCGTCCGCGACGATATCTTCATCATCGACTTCGAAGGCGAGCCCCGCCGAGGTCTTCTCGAGCGTCGAATGAAGGCGCCGGCAGCCCGCGACGTCGCCGGGTTGATCAGGTCAATCGACTATTCCGTGACTTCGGCACAAGAGCGCGCCCTCAAGACGGGAACGGACGACGACGGCCGGCTGGCCGCAGCTTTGTCGGCATGGCGCGATGAGGCGACGCAAACCTTCCTGATCGCCTACCGCGAAGCGATGTCCGATTCCCGGCTATGGCCGCAGGATAACGACCAAGCCGACAGCACGCTGCGGTTCTTCCTGCTCGAGAAGGCTTTCTATGAAATCGATTACGAACTCGCGCATCGTCCCGACTGGCTTCGGGTTGCCTTGAGCGGCGCGCTGCGCGTGCTGCGCAAATAGGAAGCGAGATCGCGCATGACCGAACTGTCTTCCGAAGCCCGCGCCATTGTCGAAGGACGGCATTCCGATCCTTTCCACTATCTCGGCTGTCATCGCGAGAATGACCGCAAAGTGGTCCGCGCCTATCTGCCCGAGGCCTCCGAGGTGCGCCTTGTCGACGAGCGCGGCGAAGAGACGGCGCTGACGCGTATTCATGACGCCGGACTTTTCCTCGGCGACCTGCCGAACGGCGCCGAGCGCTACCGCCTCCGCGCACGCTATGGCGCCGACACGGTCGAACTCGAGGACCCCTACCGCTTTTTGCCGATCCTCAGCTATTTCGATCTCTATCTGCTTGGCGAAGGCACGCATCAGCGGCTCTATGACAAACTCGGCGCCCATCCGATGACGATGGATGGCGTCGACGGCACGGGATTCGTGGTGCTTGCGCCCAATGCGCGAGCCGTCGCCGTGGTCGGAGATTTCAATTGCTGGGACCGGCGCCGGCATCCGATGCGCGTGCGAGCCAACGGATTCTGGGAATTGTTTATTCCGGGTGCGCGGACAGGCGACCGCTACAAATTCGCGATCACCGACCAGAGCGGTGGCCTGTTGCCGTTGAAATCAGACCCGATGGCTTTTGCCGCAGAAGTGCGGCCGAATACCGCCTCAATCGTATTCGACGAGACCGCGCTGCCCCGCCCGACGCCGGCAGCCGCCGCGATCAATGCGCGCAACATGCCGATCTCGATCTACGAGGTCCATCTCGGATCGTGGCGGCGCGGCGACGGCAACCGCTGGCTGTCATACCGCGAACTCGCGGACGCGCTGCCGCATTATGCCAGCGACCTTGGCTTCACGCATATCGAACTGATGCCGGTGAACGAGCATCCGTTCGACGGCTCCTGGGGCTACCAGCCCACCGGCCTCTATGCACCGACCAGTCGTTTCGGTCCGCCTGAGGATTTCGCGCATCTGGTCGATGCCTGCCACCGCGCAGGGCTTGGGATTCTGCTGGATTGGGTACCCGGCCACTTTCCCGACGATCCCCACGGGCTCGGCCGTTTCGACGGCACGTCGCTTTATGAACATGCCAATCCCTTGCAGGGCCGCCACCTCGACTGGGATACCCTGATCTACAACTACGGCCGCACTGAAGTCGTCAATTTCCTGGTCGCCAACGCCTTGTTCTGGCTCGATCGCTACGGCGTGGACGGCCTTCGCGTCGATGCCGTCGCCTCCATGCTCTATCTCGATTACAGCCGTCCTGAAGGCGGCTGGATTCCCAACAAGCACGGGGGCCGGGAAAATCTCGAAGCCATCGAATTTCTGCGCCGGTTCAATCGAGAAGTATTCGGACAATTCCCTCACGCCACGACGGTGGCCGAGGAATCGACGGCATGGCCGCAAGTCTCGCGCCCGATCGAATTCGGCGGCCTGGGCTTCGGCTACAAGTGGAACATGGGCTGGATGCACGACACGCTGAACTACATCGGCAAGGACCCGGTCTATCGCAAGCACCATCACGGTCAAATTCTCTTCGGACTGCACTATGCGTTTTCGGAAAACTTCATCCTGCCGCTGTCCCATGATGAAGTTGTGCATGGCAAACGCTCGATCTTGGGCCGAATGCCGGGCGATGACTGGCAGCGTTTTGCAAATCTCCGCGCCTACTACGCGTTCATGTTCGGCCACCCCGGCAAGAAGCTGATGTTCATGGGCGCCGAGTTCGGCCAGGAGCGCGAATGGAACCACGATCACGCTCTCGACTGGCATCTTCTCGATCAGGCCCGTCACCGGGGAATACAGAACCTCGTTCGCGATCTCAACGCGCTCTATCGCGCTCTGCCAGCGCTGCACGAACTGGATTGCGATCCGGCCGGTTTCGAATGGATCGTCGCGAACGATGCCGACCACAGCGTCTTCGCATGGATGCGCAAGGGCGAAAACGGACGATCACGCTGTCTCGTGGTCGCCAATTTCACGCCTACGGTCCATCGCGGATACCGCGTACGCGTGCCTTTCGCAGGCAAGTGGCGCGAAACGCTCAACACCGACTCCGCGCATTACGGCGGAAGTGACGTCGGCAATGACGGCATGGTCGAGACACTGAACGGCGTCATTCCCGAACTCAGCCTGACGCTCCCGCCGCTCGCGGTGATCTTTCTGGTGCCGGAACCTGCATGATGAAAATCTCGGAAGGCACACATGCCCGCCTCGGTTCGAACTGGGATGGGCGCGGCACGAACTTTGCGCTTTTTTCAGCACATGCGGAAAAAGTCGAACTTTGCCTGTTTGACAGCCAGGGACGACGGGAGATCGAGCGCATAGCCCTGCCCGAGCACAATGAGGATGTCTGGCATGGTTACCTGAGCGACGTAGCGCCCGGTCAACTCTACGGCTATCGCGTGTACGGACCCTACGATCCTCAACACGGGCATCGTTTCAATCCTCATAAGCTGCTGCTCGATCCTTACGCGAAGAAGGTCAGCGGACGACTCGTCTGGAGCGACGCACATTTCGCCTACCGCACCGGCAGCCCGCGCGAGGATTTGTCCTTCGACCGGCGCGACAATGCGCGCGCAATGCCGAAAGCCACCGTCACCGATGAGACGTTCAATTGGGGCCGGCGCGAACCTCGGCCCAGCATTCCCTGGGAAGATACGATCATCTATGAAGCTCACGTCAAAGGCCTGACCAAGACGCGTCCGGATATATCTCCCGATTTGCGCGGCAGCTACCGCGCACTTGCAGCCCCCGCGATGATCGACCATTTGCGTCGGCTCGGCGTCACCACAATCGAACTGCTGCCGATTCACGGCTTCGTCGACGACCGGCATCTCGTCGAGCGAAAGCTGAGCAATTATTGGGGATATAATTCCATCTCTTTCCTCGCGCCAGAACAGCGTTTCGCGAAGAACGATGCGCTCAACGAATTCCGCATGTCGGTTGCCCGCCTTCACGACGCCGGCTTCGAGGTCATGCTCGACGTCGTCTACAACCACACCGCTGAAGGCAATCACCTCGGGCCAACGTTGTCGTTCCGGGGCATCGACAACGCGTCCTACTACTGGTTGATGCCGGATAATCCGCGTTATTACGACGACTTCACTGGCACCGGCAATTCGTTGAATCTGACTCACCCACGCGTGCTGCAGATGGTGATGGACTCGCTGCGTTATTGGGTCGAGGTCTGCCACATCGACGGCTTCCGTTTCGATCTTGCCAGCACGCTGGCGCGCGGTCCCCATGGATTCGACCGCAACAGTTCCTTCTTCAATGCGATCCGTCAGGATCCCTCACTTGCCGCCGTCAAGCTTGTCGCGGAGCCCTGGGATGTGGGCGCCGGCGGCTATCAGGTCGGAGGCTTCCCCTCACAATGGTCGGAATGGAACGACCGATATCGCAGCACGTTGCGGCGATACTGGGCCGGCGAAGGAAATCTGATCGGCGATGTCGGCGGCCGCATGACCGGATCGTCCGACCTCTTCAATCATGACGATCGTTCACCCCGCGCGGGCATCAATCACGTCACCGTCCATGACGGATTCACGCTCGCCGATCTGTTTTCCTATAACGAGAAACACAACGAAGCCAACGGTGAAGACAATCGGGACGGCTCTAACGACAATCACAGCAACAACTGCGGCAACGAGGGACCGACGGATGACCCGGCGATCGTTGCGCTCCGCCGTCAGCTTCGCAAGAATCAGCTTGCGTGCCTGCTGCTTGCCCAGGGTGTCCCGCTTCTCCTCGCAGGCGACGAGATCGGCAACAGCCAGAACGGCAACAACAACGCCTATTGTCAGGACAACGAGATCGGATGGATCGACTGGAGCGGTCTTGCCGATGTGGGCGACGACATGACGAATTTCGTCGGACGTCTGACCGCGATCCGCAAGCGGTTTGCGCAGATCAGGTCGCGGCAATGGGTCGTCCGCAAGACGGCTGACGGCTCCTATGGCGTGCTGTGGTTGACGCCCGAGGGCAACGAGATGACGGACGCCGACTGGAATTTTCCGGAGGGTCGATTCCTGTCCTACGTACTTGGACCGATGGAGCGCGACCTTGAAGCCCTTTACGTCGTACTCAACGCCGCTCCGGAGCCGATAGAATTCAGAATTCCGGGCATGGAAGAGTACAAGACATGGTCGGTCGTGCTCCATACCTCCAACGACGAGACTGAAGGCAGTACGCACCAACCCAATGCGACGATGCAGGCGCCGCCTCGCAGCGTCATCGCGTTCGCAGGCCGGCCATGACAGCCGGCCGCTTCGGCCCCATTCTCCGGCCGGAGGGCGCGACGTTCCGGCTTTGGGCGCCGGCGGCAGCCGAAGTGGAAGTCGTAACCGACGCTGCGTATCCGATGACAAAAGACGGCGGCGGCTGGTTCATGGCCGACGTGGCGGCAGCCCGACCCGGCACACGTTATCGTTTTCGAATTGACGGCAGTCTCGACGTGCCGGACCCGGCATCGTCGTATCAACCCGATGACGTGTCCGGTCCGAGCGTGCTGGTCGACCACGACCGCTTTCCGTGGAAGGCGACCGACTGGCGTGGCCGGCTATGGCACGAGGCGGTCATCCTCGAATGCCATGTCGGCACCTTCACTCCGGAGGGCACTTATCGCGCGATGATCGGCAAGCTCGATCATCTCGTTGCGACCGGGATCACAGCCCTCGAATTGATGCCGCTGGCCGACTTCGCCGGCACCCGGAATTGGGGCTACGACGGCGTGTTGTGGTATGCGCCCGATCACGTTTACGGCACGCCCGATGATCTCAGAGAGTTGATCGATCAAGCTCATCTGCGCGGACTGATGGTCTTTCTCGATGTCGTCTATAACCACTTCGGACCGGAGGGTAATTATCTCGGGCTTTACGCACCGCAGTTCTTCTGCGCGGAAACGCCTTGGGGATCCGCGATTGATTATCGGGTTACCGAAGTGCGTGCCTTCGCTGCCGACAATGCGCTGCATTGGCTCGGCAACTACCGGTTCGATGGGCTGCGGTTCGACGCTGTGCATGCTCTCGCCGAGATGGGTGAACCGACGATTCTGAACGATATCAGCCGCGCCGCCGGCGTTCTTGCGCGGCAGAGCGGACGGCATATCCACCTTGTACTGGAGAACGACGATAACCGCGCGGTGCTGCTCGATCCATTGTCCACCATCCCGGATGGAAAGTATCGCGCACAGTGGAATGACGATTACCACCATCTCTGGCATGTCATTCTCACCCAGGAGACGCTCGGCTATTACGGCGACTACGCCACGCAACCCCGCCGCCTGCTCGCGCGAACGCTGTGCAGCGGCTTCGCCTATCAGGGAGAACCTTCTGCCCATCGCGGCGGCCGCTCTCGCGGCGAGCAGATCGGTGCGCTCCCGCCCGCCGCCTTCGTGAACTTCCTTCAGAACCACGATCAGATCGGCAACCGCGCACTGGGCGACCGACTCGAATGGACCGCCGACGCAAGAGCTATCGAGGCCGCGCTCGCAATCACCCTGCTCGCGCCGATGCCGCCGTTGATGTTCATGGGCGAGGAATGGGGAGCAACCACGCCCTTTCCGTTTTTTTGCGACTTCAAAGGCGACCTCGCCGAAGCGGTGCGATCCGGACGGCGCAGGGAATTCGCCGAGGCTTATGAGATGTTCGGGGACAATGTGCCTGATCCCCTTGCGCAGTCAACGTTCGAGTCAGCGGTCCTGGCATGGCCGAAGGACGGTCAATATCCGCCGCGATATGCGTTCATCAAGAAATTATTGCGCATTCGCCATGACGAACTCATGCCGCATCTTAACAACACAGCGTTTGCCTCTGCCGAACTCCGCCAGAACGATCGCCTGCTCTTGGCATACTGGCGCCTCGGCAATGGTTCACTCCTGCATCTTCGCGCCAACATCTCCGATCACAACGTCACCAACGATGCTTCGCCGATGCGGGGCCGGATGATCTGGGGTGAAGAGCCGCCCGCGCGTTTGCCAGCCTGGTCCGTTTTCTGGTCGATCGGAGCGGTCTGATGGACAGCGCCGTTCCGCGTGCGACCTATCGCCTGCAATTTACGTCGCATTTTACTTTCGACGACGCCGCGGCGATCGTTCCATATGTCAAAAGGCTGGGTATCACGCACCTCTATGCATCGCCCTTCATGAAGGCGCGCCGCGGCAGCACCCACGGCTACGACATCGTCGATCACAATGTCATCAACTCCGAGCTCGGCGGTGAAGACGGCTTCAACCGCCTGAGCAACGTTTTGACATCTCACGGGATGGGGCTGATTCTCGATTTCGTTCCAAACCACATGGGCGTGCACTATGCCGACAACGACTGGTGGCTGGACGTGCTCGAATGGGGGCCGAAGTCGGCGTTCGCCGGGTCCTTCGATATCGATTGGGACGTTCTTCCCTTCCGCGCCAAGCCGGGACTGCTGCTTCCGATATTGGGAGCGGCCTACGGCGTTTCGCTCACGCGAGGCGAGATCGAGTTGAAATATGATCCGCGGGACGGAAGTTTCTCGGCGTGGTATTTCGAACACCGGCTGCCGATTGCGCCGGAACGTTACAGCGACATCCTCAAGGCTATCACCAGCGAGCTTCCGCCGGGGCGGCCCCGCGACGATCTGCTTGCCGTCGCCGGGCAAGACGGCGGCCCCGGGCGCAGCCGGGCATCCGCGCTCAAGCGTGACCTCGCTGCTATTGCTGGAGGTGAGGCTGCCATCAATCAAGGCCTCAAGGCCTACCAGGCCCGCCCCGACAATCCCGCGCAAACCAAGGCCCTTCACCACCTGCTGGAACGGCAGCACTACAGGCTCGCCCACTGGAAGCTTGCAACAAGCGAAATCAACTACCGGCGATTTTTCGACGTAAACTCCCTGGCCGGACTTCGCGTCGAGGATCGCGACACGTTCGACCGCATCCATGGTCTCGTCCGCCGGCTGATTGCCGAGAAAAAGATACAGGGCTTGCGGCTCGATCATATCGACGGATTGTACGATCCTGCACAGTATTGCAGGCGTCTGGGGCGACTGATCCGCGACGCGCAAGGCGCAGATCGGCGTCCGTTCTATCTGCTGATTGAAAAGATTCTCGGAGATCACGAGGCGCCGCCGCAATTCGCCGGCATCGACGGCACCACGGGTTACGAGTGCCTGAACGCCATTTCCCAGGTTCTCGCCGACGAAAATGGTCTGGAGACCCTCGACGAAGTTTGGCGTCAGGCCAGCGATATCGCGCCCGCCTTCGATCCCGTATTACGGGCTTCGAAACGACGCGTGATCGAGACATTGCTCGCAAGCGAATTCACCGTGCTCACACGTTTGCTGACCCGCATCGCCGCGGGTCATTATTCCACACGCGACTATTCCGCCGATAGTCTTCGCCAGGCTTTCGAACTGTTTGTTCTGCATTTTCCGGTTTACCGCACCTACATCACCCAGGCCGGGCCGAGCGAAAGCGAGCGGAAACTCATCTCCGAGACGATCGCCAAAGCGCGACAGGAGTGGTTCGCGGCCGACGACGGGATTTTTGATTTCCTGCAGGATGCGTTGACGCTCGATCTGCTTGCTCCCGGAAGGCCGCCGCATAGCCGTCAGCGGGTTCGCCGGTTCGCGCTCAAAGTCCAGCAGTTCACCGGGCCGACGATGGCCAAGTCGCTCGAAGACACTGCCTTTTATCGTTATCACCGCCTTCTTGCTTTCAACGAGGTCGGCGGGGATCCTGCTGCGCCGGCTCTCGATGTCGCCGGCTTCCATCGAAAGATGCTCGATCGCGTCGGGCGCCGGACCCACGGACTGATTGCCACGGCTACCCATGACACCAAGCGCGGCGAGGATGCGCGCACGCGGATTCTCGCACTGACCGAACTGTCGAGCGAATGGGCGAGCATGGTCGGGCGATGGAAGACCTTCAATGCGGGTTTGGTATCCACGAACAACGGCGTCCGCAGCCCGTCCGTCGCGGACGAATACATGCTTTATCAGGCGCTGATCGGCGCCCTGCCCTTCGATGATATCGATCACACATTCGTTGCGCGAATGCAGTCCTATGCCGAGAAGGCATGCCGCGAAGCCAAGCTCCAGACGAGTTGGCTCAATCCTGACGCGACCTACGAAGCCGGCGTCAGGCAATTTCTGGCAGGCATTCTGGACAAACACCAATCGTCCGACTTTATTCAATCCTTGAAAACTTTCGCACGCCGCACATCGCTGATCGGCGCGCTGAATTCGCTGAGCCAGATCACCTTGAAGGCGACGATTCCCGGTGTTCCGGATTTCTACCAAGGCACCGAACTTTGGGATTTCTCGCTAGTGGATCCGGATAACCGCCGGCCGGTGGACTTTACGGCGTGCGAAGCCATTCTCGACGCGGGAGTCGCTGATATCTCAGCTCTCACCGGGAGTTGGACCGATGGCCGCATCAAGCTCGCATGGATACATCACTTGCTCGACATGCGCGCGCGCCATGCGAAAATCTTCGATGACGGAGATTTCAGGCCGTTGACCGTCGAAGGCGCGCATCGTCGCCACGTCATCGCATTTGCCCGCACTCATCGCAGCGAGGCCATCGTCGTCGTCGCCTTGCGACATTTTGCGCCTTTCACCGATTCCGGCATGATGTGGCCGAGCTTTGACAAGCTCGACGCGTGTGTGGATTTCGGCAATCTGACGCTGATCCATCCGGCGGTGATGGACCAGAAACTCGATCTCAAGCGACTGCTTGACCGTCTTCCCGTCGCCGTTCTGACCGCGCGAGTTTCGACGAGGTCGGAGATTGGTCGTGCGGCGCGGTTGAAACAAGAGTTCCAAAAACGAAATAACCGCGATAGCGTCGACCTCAAGAACCATAAGACCGCCAATTGATCGCGCACGGAATTGAGCATTAAACTTTGCGAAATCTGGCAATTCGCGGTTGACCGTACCCTATCGGCGCAAAACAGATCTGGATGACAGGATGGTCTTCAAACTTTTCGCCAAGCAGGATCGTAGCTTTGACGACGACCCGTCGATGCGGACCAGGTCCGATAACGATGGAATCGTCGCGGAGATCAAAAGCGCGATCCTGTCCAAGATCATTCTGGTCGTCGGAAAGGATGTGAAACACGCCAACATTCACGACTGGTATGTTGCGACGGCGCTGACGTTGCGCGACCGCATCGTCTATCAATGGCTTCAATCCGATCGGTCCGCTCAGAGCAACGGTGACAAGCGCGTCTATTATCTGTCTCTCGAATTCCTGATCGGACGGCTGCTGACCGATGCCCTCACCAACATGTCACTGATGGAGCCGTTTCGCACGGCGATTGAGGATCTCGGCATCAATTTCGACGCACTGCGCGATGTGGAGCCCGACGCCGCGCTCGGCAACGGCGGCCTGGGCCGACTGGCTGCGTGTTTCATGGAAAGCATGGCAACCCTTGCGATCCCGGCGCAGGGCTACGGTATTCGTTATCAGCACGGACTGTTTCGCCAGGTTGTTTCGAACGGATGGCAGGAGGAGTTTCCCGAGCAGTGGCTTCTCTCGGGAAACCCTTGGGAATTCGAACGCAGCGACGTGATCTTCGACATCCAGTATGGCGGACGTCTGGACCGCATCGAGCAGCCGGGTAAGCCGGTCCGTACACTCTGGATACCGGATGAGACCATTCAGGCGGTTGCCTACGACACGCCGATCGTCGGCTGGCGCGGTCGTCACGTCAATGCGCTCAGGCTGTGGTCCGCACGCGCGGTCGATTCGATGCGCCTCGACACCTTCAACAGCGGCGATCATCTTGGCGCGATGTCGGAGATGGCGCGCGCCGAAGCGATCTCGAAATTTCTCTACCCAAGCGACGAAACGCCGGCCGGCCGCGAATTGCGCCTGCGTCAGGAATACTTTTTCGTTTCGGCCTCGCTGCAGGATATCCTCGACCGCCATCTGCATACTGACGGTGACATCCGCTCGCTGCCATCCCATGCCGCGATTCAGCTCAACGATACCCATCCCAGCCTCGCCGTTCCCGAACTGATGCGACTGCTGGTCGATAAATATCAAATCGATTGGGGCGAGGCTTGGGACATCACCACCAGGACAATCTCCTACACCAACCATACTCTATTGCCGGAAGCGCTCGAGACATGGCCGGCCGAACTGTTCGAGCGAATGCTGCCGCGCCATCTCGACATCGTGTACCGGATCAACGCGGACCATCTTGCCGCGGCGGAAAAGCATTCGGGAGCCGATAGTCGATTTAGAGCGTCGATATCGTTGATTGACGAAACCGGCGGCCGCCGCGTTCGGATGGGCCATCTCGCCTTCGTCGGCTCCCATCGCATCAATGGCGTTTCAGCGATGCACAGCGAGCTCATGCGCGAGACCGTGTTCGCCGACCTGAACAGCCTTTATCCGGGCCGCATCACCAACAAGACCAACGGCATCACCTTCCGCCGCTGGCTGCATCAATGCAATCCAAAACTCACATCATTGCTGCAGGAGGCATGCGCCGCCGCGGTTCTTGATGAGCCCGAGCGGTTGCGAATGCTGGAGCGATTATCGGATGACCGCGCGTTTCAACAACGCTTCCAGGCCGTCAAGCGGGCCAACAAGATTGCACTCGCCCAGATCATTGCCAGCCGGCTTGGTATCGCCGTCGATCCGTCGGCACTGTTCGACGTTCAGATCAAGCGTATTCACGAATACAAGCGTCAACTTCTCAACGCGATCGAGGCGGTGGCGCTCTATCAGGCCATCCTTGCCAACCCGGACGGAAACTGGACGCCGCGCATCAAGATTTTCGCCGGAAAGGCGGCTGCAAGTTATCGGCAGGCCAAGCTGATCATCAAGTTCATCAACGACATCGGCAACGTGATCAACAACGATCCCGCGATCAGAGGCCTCCTCAAGGTCGTCTTTCTGCCGAACTATAACGTCAGCGCCGCCGAGATCATCGTCCCGGCGAGCGATCTGTCCGAACAGATATCCACCGCCGGTATGGAAGCTTCCGGAACCGGCAACATGAAGCTCGCACTGAACGGCGCGATCACAATCGGAACGTTGGACGGCGCCAATATCGAAATTCTGGAGCATGTCGGCGAGGACAATATTTTCATTTTCGGCATGAAGGCGGAAGAGGTTGTCCGGCGCCGCGCCGCGGGACTGGATGCCACCGACGTCATCTCGTCGTCGCCGAGGCTGGCCGGCGTGATCGAAGCCATCGAACGCGGCGTGTTTTCGCCGGACGACGCTTCGCGCTTTGCGCCCATCGCACACGCGCTGCGGTTTCTCGATCACTACATGGTGTCGGCGGATTTCGAGGATTACTATCGTACGCAACGCGACGTCGACACGAAATGGCACAGCCCGGAGTGGACACGCTCAAGCATTCTAAATGTCGCGCGCATGGCATGGTTCTCGTCCGACCGCACCATCCGGGAATATGCCGAGGATATCTGGAATATTCCCTGACCCGATGGCGTCCTCTGCCGACGAGGACACCACCGCGGCCAGCGTTCAAAAGGGAGGCGCCGGCGGAGTGAGAGCCGCCGGCGCGGTCGACAAGCGATCCCTGCGGAAGATCATCTTGTCGACGAAGGTGGCAGAGCAGTCGTCTCCGACCGCTTTGTGGGTCAAGCCACCTTGAACTGTTTGGCGATCTCCACCTTCCAGATCGACGGACCCTGCTCCAGATAGGTCCAGGAGAATTCGCCGGGATAACTGACCTGGATCTGAGAGTAGAGCGGCATCGGATCGTGGTCGTTGACCAGAATGAATGACTCGCCTGCCCTCAGGTCACCAACAATCTGAGAAGCCTTGGTGTGACGCTGCGCCGAACTCAGGTTGCGGAAGTCGATCTCGGCGACATCAGCCTCTTCAGTTGTCTGACACATGACCGCTCCTGTCGCCTCAATGGGTCGCCGGAAAAGAGCTTCGTCTTCAGCCGATCCTCTAAATTCAGAGATACAAAGAATCACTTCGTATGTATGTATATTCACCCGATTAAGATCGATAGTCAATTCATCTTTTGACACATCTGCAAACGCCAACAGATGGCCGCAAGGCGGCACGCTGACGGGACCGCATAATACGTCAGAATTCAGATCGGCCGGATCAGTTCGCCTGCTGGATGGCGCGCTGGGCCATCACCTTGACGAGATTGGCGCGATAGGGCGCCGATCCGTGGATGTCGGCGATCATGCCGGCGTCCGGAATCCTGATCGCGTCCAGCGCTGAAGGAGACCAATCGGCCCCGAGCGCCGTCTCGATCGCGCTGACGCGCATCACGCCATTCTGCGACGCGCCCGTCGCGGCCACGCGCACCTCGCCGGCTTTGGTCCTCGCGACGAATACGCCCGTCAGTGCGAAGCGCGAAGCCGGATGACGCATCTTGGCGTAGCCGGCTCTTTCCGGAATCGGGAAAGCGACCTCGGTGATGATCTCGCCGTCCTCCAGCGCCGTCGTGAACAGTCCTTTAAAGAAATCATCGGCTGCGATCGACCTTTTGTTGGTCTTTACGGTTGCGCCAAGCGCCAGGACGGCAGCCGAATAGTCGGCGGCCGGATCGTTGTTGGCGATCGATCCGCCGATGGTGCCGCGATAGCGGACCGCGGGATCGCCGAGCAACGACGTCAGATGCACCAGCGCCGGAATCGCCTTCTTCACATCGGCGTTGGTCATGATGTCATAATAGGTGGTGGCCGCCCTGATCGTGAGCGTATCGCCGGACGCCTCCACACCGATCAGTTCGCTGATCCCGGCAAGATCAATCACGTCGGAGGGAGCCGCCAGCCGCTGCTTCATCACCGGCAGCAACGTATGACCGCCGGCGAGATATTTCGGATCGGAAGCCTTGGCGAACAGCGAAACGGCTTCATCGATACTGGCCGGGCGATGATAGGTGGTCTGATACATGGCCGCGTCTCCCTGCCCGCCGTTCAGCCGTGGATCGCGTGCCAGACGCGGTCAGGCGAGGCCGGCATCGCGAGATCATTATTGCCGATGGCGTCGGTGATGGCGTTGATGACGGCGGCAGATGCGCCGATCGCGCCGGCTTCTCCGCAACCCTTCACTCCGAGCGGATTGCCCGGACACTCCGTCATGGTGTGCTGAATTTTGAAAGACGGCAGGTCTTCGGCCCGCGGCATCGCATAGTCCATGAACGAGGCCGTGAGCAACTGACCGTTCTCGTCATAGACCGCGTGCTCCAGCAGCGCCTGGCCGATGCCCTGCGCGAGGCCGCCATGGACCTGCCCTTCAACGATCATCGGATTGATAAGGCGGCCGAAGTCATCCGCTGCGACGAAGTTGACGAACGACGTTTTGCCGGTATCGGCGTCAACCTCGACCTCGCAAATGTAGGCGCCCGCCGGAAACGTGAAGTTGGTCGGATCGTAGAAGGCGCTCTCCTTCAGCCCCGGCTCCATGCCCTCGGGCAGGTTGTGCGCGGTGTAGGCGGCAAGCGCGACCATCGGCAGCGCGATCGCCTTGTCGGTGCCTGTCACCTTGAACTGGCCTTCCTCGATGACGATGTCGTTTTCCGACGCCTCAAGCTGATGCGCAACGATCTTCTTCGCCTTGGCCTCCACCTTCTCCATCGCCTTGACGATGGCCGACAAGCCCACGGCCGCCGAGCGCGAGCCGTAGGTGCCCATGCCGAACTGCACCTTGTCGGTGTCGCCGTGCACGATCTGGACCTGATCGATCGGAATGCCAAGGCGCCCGGCGACCACTTGCGCGAATGCCGTCTCGTGTCCCTGACCGTGACTGTGCGACCCCGTCAGCACCTCGATAGTACCCACCGGATTGACCCGCACCTCCGCGGATTCCCATAAACCGACGCCGGCTCCAAGACTGCCGACGGCCTTTGACGGCGCGATGCCGCAGGCTTCGATATAGCAGGACACGCCGATGCCGCGCAGTCTGCCCTCGCTCTTTGCCTTTGCCTTGCGCGCTGCGAATCCGGCATAGTCGATCGCCTTCATGGCGACGTCGAGCGACGCGCTAAAGTCGCCGATGTCATAAGCCATGATGACCGGCGTCTGATGCGGAAACTGGGTGATGAAGTTCTTGCGCCGCAGTTCGGTCGGATCGACCTTGAGCTGGCGCGCCGCGGTTTCCATCAGCCGCTCGACAACGTAGCTCGCCTCGGGCCGGCCCGCGCCGCGATAGGCGTCCACCGGCGCGGTGTTGGTATAGACGCTGATCACCTCGGCGAAGATGTTGGGGATGTTGTACTGGCCCGACAGCAGCGTGGCGTAGAGATAGGTCGGCACCGACGAGGAGAACAGCGACATGTAGGCGCCGAGATTGGCATGGGTCTTCACGCGCAATCCCGTGATCCTGTTGTCCTTGTCGAACGCCATCTCGGCCCTGGTCAGATGATCGCGGCCGTGAGCGTCGGTCAGGAATGACTCGGTGCGGTCGGCGGTCCATTTCACCGGGCGGCCGGTTTTCTTCGCGGCCCACAGCGCCACCATCTCCTCGGGGTAGATGAAGATCTTCGAGCCGAAGCCGCCACCGACATCGGGCGCGATCACGCGCAGTTTGTGCTCCTGCGCGATGTTGTAGAACGCCGAGAGCACAAGCCGCGCCACATGCGGATTCTGCGAAGTGGTATAAAGCGTGAAGTGCTCCTCCGCCGGATCATACTCGGCGATCGCGGCGCGCGGCTCGATGGCATTGGGCGCCAGACGATTATTGGTGATGTCGAGCGAAACCACATTCGCGGCCGCCTTGAACGCCGCATCGGTCGCCGCTTCATCGCCGAGCGTCCAATCGAAGATCACATTGCCCGGCGCCTCCGGATGTAGCTGCGGCGCGCCGCTTGCGACCGCCTCGCGCATATCGACGACCGCGGGAAGCTCCTCGTAAGTCACGACAACAGCTTCAGCCGCGTCGCGCGCCTGATTGCGCGTCTCGGCGATGACGACGGCAACGGCCTGCCCGACGAAGCGCACGGTCTCCGGCGCCATCGCGGGCCATGCCCCCATCTTCATCGGTGAGCCGTCCCTGGAATGGATCATCCAGCCGCAAATCAAGTTGCCGATCTTGTCGTCGACCAATTCCTTGCCGGTCAGGACGGCAACCACCCCCGGCATCGCAAGCGCCGGCGCGGTGTCAATCGCGGCCACCTTGGCATGAGCATGCGGGCTGCGGACAAACGCCGCATAGGTCATGCCATGCAGGCGGATATCGTCGACGTAGCGGCCCCTGCCGGTAATGAAGCGCTTGTCTTCCTTGCGCAGCGCGCGAGCGCCGATTCCCTCGATTCCCATCATTCGCTCCCTTCGGAGTGATGACGCGCCTCTTCCATCGAATGGGGCGCGACCAGTGTTTCCCGAGCGACCTCCGGTCGGTTATTCCGCGGCCTGCGCTGTCGTCATCCGGCCAGCGGCGTCGAGCACCGATTTGACGATGTTGTGATAGCCGGTGCAGCGGCAGATATTGCCTTCCAATTCCTGACGCAGGACGTCCTCGGTCAACTCGCGGCCATGGCGGCGCACGATGTCGATCGAAGCCATGATCATGCCGGGCGTGCAGAAGCCGCACTGGAGGCCGTGATTGTCACGGAACGCCGCCTGCATCGGATGCAGTTCATCGCCGTTGGCGATGCCTTCGATGGTCGTAATGCTCCTGCCGTTGGCCTGCCCGACCAGGACCGTGCAGGACTTGACCGCACGGCCGTCGATATGAACGGTGCATGCGCCGCACTGGCTGGTATCGCAGCCGACATGGGTGCCGGTCAGTCCCAGATGATCGCGCAGCAGGTGAACGAGAAGCGTCCGGTCTTCAACGTCAACCGAAACCGGTTTGCCATTGACCGTCAATTTGATCGCAGCCACGGGAGCCTCCCAGGCGGTTTCTCATTGGTCAAATAGAACCACGGCCAGCGAACTTTGTAACTCCGATTTTCGTCCTATGTCCTTTTGCACAATGTATGATTGTTCTGCACCTGATGCAGGGTGCGTTCGCCCTGCACGGGAATGTGATGATCGTGGCGTCCGCGGCAAAATCCGCCACGCCAGCCACGCGCCGGAGACCCGCTGCCGGCAAACAGCGACCAGTCAAGGATCGCCAAAAAACAAGGGCCCCGAAGGGCCCCTGCATCACACCGCGTCTTTCGCAGCCTTGACCGGCCGCGCCCTGACGATCTTTCGGGCGGGCTTCGCCTTGAAGGTCATCGGCTCGCCGGTGAACGGGTTGGTGCCCTTGCGCGCCTTGGTGGCCGGCTTCTTGATAACCACGAACTTCGCAAAGCCCGGCAGCAGGAAGGTGCCGGTCTTCTTGAGCTCCTTGTAGCCTGTGGTCGCAAGCGCCTCGAGAACGCCCTTCACGTCCTTCTTCGATAATCCGGCCTGAGCCGAGACTTTCTCAACGAGCTGTGATTTCGTCATCTGGGTTGCCATCATCGATCCTGTCTGTTGATTCGGCCCGGAAAACAATATTTCGAAATCCAGCCAAAAAAACACACCTTATGGGATTTATAACAGCTTACTTCGAGCGCCCTTTGCCGCGTCCGGCCGTCTGCCCGGCACAAATCGGAGTGAGGCAGGTCCTTGCCGCCCTTTTCGCGAAGGCAAACCATGCTATGCGCTGGCGATGAGGAATCTCTTCCGCTTGGGCGCCTTCGTCCTGATCGCGGCGGTCGTGTTCGCGACGCTCGGGCCGCCCCGCTATCGCCCGCACTCCCCGCTTGGGCAGGACGGTGAACACGCCCTTGCCTTCGTCCTGGTTGGCGTCGCCGTCGGCCTTGCGTTTCCGCATCGGCGCCTGCTTGTCGCGCCCGTGTCCGTCATGCTGGTAGGTCTGCTCGAGCTCATGCAACTATGGGCGCCCGGCCGCCATGCGCGGCTTGAGGATTTCCTGGTCGATGCCGTGGCAACGTGTGCCGGCCTCGGGGTTGCTGCGACGATCGCCTGGTTTGCCGCAGTGGATCAAGACCCTGATGAGCGTCGGCTGGCCGTATAGGCACATTTGAAATCGGAACAATTCGCAACGAGGAAAGTCGGGCCCGGGAATGAGTGGCATTGCTCCGTCCGCGCGCTTTTATCCGTGAAGGCGGACTGCTAAACCTCCGCGGATGTCAGGTCTCGCTCCCAATTCCAAAACACGGGTCGCCGCCATTTCGATAGCCGCCAGCGCCAGCATGGCGGCGGTCAAGTTCGTGGTCGGCGTAGCGATCGGAAGTCTGGCACTGATTTCCGAGGCGCTGCACAGTTCGGTCGATCTCGTCGCTACGGTCGCAACCTGGATCGTGGTGCGGATTTCCGACCGGCCCGCCGATGACGAGCATCACTACGGCCACGGCAAGATCGAAAGCCTTTCGGCCCTTGGCGTCATCGCCCTTCTCTACGTCCTTGCAGGCGGCATCGTGGTGCAGGCCTACGCCCACTTGCGCGATGGGGTGCCACCGCCGACGCTCTCCGCCATTCCGTTCGTCGTGCTGGCGGTCGACATCGCCGTCAATTTCTGGCGTGCCCGTGCGCTGCACCGGACTGCGCTTGATACCCGCAGTCAGGCGCTGGAAGCCGACGCCCTGCACTTTGCTTCCGACGTCCTCGGATCGGTCGCCGTCATCATCGGGCTGGCGCTGTCCGGGCTGGGCTTCGCGTGGGGGGATGCCGCGGCTGCGATCGGCGTCGCCCTGCTGATCTCGGTGCTGGGTTTGCGGCTCGGACGTGCCACCGTGGAAACGCTGCTGGATCGCGCGCCGGAAGGCGCTGCCGAGCGGGCCGGCGCCGCGATCAGAACATTGCCGGGCGTCATCGATATCGAGCGTTTGCGGGTCCGGATGGTCGGTCCCCGGCACTTCGTCGACGTGATCGCCAAGGTGCCGCGAACCTATCCGATCGACCGCATCGACGCCATCAAGCAGCAGGCGCAGGACGCCGTGGCCGCCGCTCTCGGCGATGCCGATCTGACGTTCACCGCGATACCGGTTGCGCACGACAATGAAAGCGTCCGCGAGCGCATAATGGTCATCGCCCGCAATTCGGGGCTCGCTATTCACCACGTCACCGTGCACGATCTCGGAGACAAACTGACGGTCAGCATTGACCTCGAGGTCGATGGCGACATGGCGCTGGTGGACGCCCATGCGATCGCGCACCGGCTGGAGCACGACATCCGCCACGCATTCGGCGCGGATGTCGAGGTGGACACGCACATCGAGCCGCTGGAGCCGGAGCTTCCGCTCGGAACGGACGCCGCCCCTGCGCGGGTCGACGTCATCGGTAAAGCCCTGTCCGGCTTCGCCGCGGGCGGTGCGATCCATGACATTCACAACGTGCGGGTCCGGAACACCGATGCGGGCGAGATCGTCAACTTCCATTGCCGCGCCGCACCGTCGATGAGCGTCGCCAGGGTGCATGACCAGGTCGACGAGATCGAACGGGCGTTGCGACGCGCCTTCCCGAGCGTCAAGCGCGTCATCAGTCACGCCGAACCGTCCCGCGGAATCTGATCGCTGTTACAAGCCCATGTTCTCGTTTCGGACTCACAAAGGACAGCCTCGAAGCCCTCATGAAATCTCCATTGGACAAATTTATTTCGCATTAAGGAATCGTTGACTCTCGACAGCGTCGGAAAAGTGGATTCAAATCGCTGCGATTCGAAGGGGCGGGGCTGCTCTTACGGATCGGAAGTAGGGAAATTTTCACGGGGGCCTAAGGCATGGCGCACGCTCAGGCGGCGAGCGCTTGCGCTCAATCCGATTCGATCAAGGGATTGGCGCAATCGATCGCAAAACCTGCCTACCGCAGGCTATTGGTCGCCGAGCCCGTGCTTCGCCGCGCCGTCCCCGCGCTGATCATCGCGTTCCTGGTTACGATATGTATCGGCGCCCTGGTGCAGGTCATCGATCAGACCCGGCAAAAGCAGGCAATGACGAAACACGATCTGCTCGCGCTCGGCGATCTGCTGGCCGAGCGGCTTGAGCATGTCGGAGTGATCCGCCAGGATCGCCCCGCCTCCGTCGAACGCCTTCAGAATCTGTTGCCTGAACTCATTCCCTCGTGGGCGATCGCGCCCGGCCGCTATATCATCGTCACAGGCGCCGATCAGCGTGTTCTCGCGCGCGTCCCGCTCGAGATCGCGCCTGGCGAGACCAGCCGAATTCTTGAACTCGTCAGCACCGCGCAGTCGCCCGCGTTGCGCGGCACCTCGCCTGCGAGCATCACCGATATCGTCCTTCTGGATGGCAGCAGCGCGTTCGCGACCCAGCGCGTCGTCAGATCGTTGCTGGGCCAGGTCACTGTCATCCAGGAAAAGACCGATTCGATCTGGCGCCCGGATACGGCGCTGTCGATCACGCTGTCGGCAACGACCGGGTTCGTGGTCCTGATCCTGGGCTTTGCCTTTCACTGGCAATCCACGCGCGCGCGCGAGGGCGATCTCATCAACGATGCGGTCCGCGGCCGGATCGATACCGCGCTCAACCGTGGCCGCTGCGGCCTCTGGGACTGGGATCTATCGCGCGGGCGGATCTTCTGGTCGCAATCGATGTTCACCATGCTCGGCCTGGAAAGCCGCAACGACCTGCTCACCTTCGGCGAGGTCAGTTCGCTGGTCAATTCCGACGATATCGACCTGTTTGAAATCGCGGACCAACTCATCGCGGGAAAGATCGGTCATATCGACCAGAGTTTCCGGATGCAGCACAGCGACGGACACTGGATCTGGCTGCGCGTGCGTTGCGAACTCGGTCAAGGCGCCGGTGGCAGAGGCGCTCACCTGATCGGCATTGCCGTCGACATCACCGAACAGAAAAGCCTCGCCGAGAAAACCGTCGAAGCCGATCTGCGGCTGCGCGACGCCATCGAAACCATCCCGGAAGCCTTTGTGCTATGGGACGCCGACGATCGCCTGGTACTTTGCAATTCCCACTTCCAGCGCCTGCACAAACTCCCCGACAGCGCGGTCGCGCCCGGCACGGCCTACGAGACCGTGATCGAGGTCGGCCGCATGCACGAAATCAGAGCAAGACAGCCCGAGACCGGCACGGCCAATCCCGGCGCGCGGACATTCGAAGCGCAACTGGATAACGGCAACTGGCTTCATATCAGCGAGCGCCGTACCAAGGACGGCGGCTATGTGTCGGTCGGCACCGACATCACCCGGATCAAGGAGCACGAGCAGAAGCTCGTCGAAAACGATCTCCGGCTGCGGGCGACCGTCATCGATCTCAAACGGACGCAGGCGACGCTCGAGCAACAGGCGATCGAACTCGCTGACCTCGCCCGGAAATACGCGGAGGAGAAGGATCGCGCCGAGGACGCCAACCGAGCAAAATCGAAATTCCTGGCCAACATGAGCCACGAGTTGCGAACGCCACTTAATGCGATCATCGGATTTTCCGAGATCATGAGCAACGGCATCTTCGGAACGCTCGGCTCGACGAAGTACAACGAATACTGCCACGACATCCTGACCAGCGGTCAGTATCTGCTCGAAGTCATCAACGACATCCTGGATATGTCCAAGATCGAGGCGGGTCGCATGAAACTCGACATGGAGCCGCTCGATCTCTCCGGGACTCTGACGGAATCACTGCGGGTCGTCACAGGCCGTGCGACTGACAAGAATCTGATATTCGACGTCAGGACCGACGACGACATTTCCATCGTCGCCGACCGTCGCGCAGTCAAGCAGATCATCGTCAATCTGCTCTCAAACGCGGTGAAGTTCACGCCCGACGGCGGACGAGTCCTTGTGCGAAGTCAGATGATCGAGAATTCCATTGCCCTGACGATTGCCGACACCGGGATCGGCATCGATTCACACGCGTTGTGCAGGCTTGGCAAACCCTTCGAACAGGTCGAAAGCCAGTTGACCAAAACCCATGCGGGATCCGGCCTTGGGCTCGCGATCGCCAAGTCGCTTGTCAACCTGCACGGCGGGTCGATGCGACTTCGTTCAAAGCCCGGAACGGGGACCGTGGTCCGCATCACCCTGCCCCTTCACGGCGGCCAGGAGCAACCGGCAGCGAGTGTCGCCGCATAACGCAAGATGCGCTTGGAGTTCAGTCCACCTCCTTTTGCGTAGGGGCTAAGGCGTTTTCAGTCGAAGCATGTCCTTGGGCTTGACCCGGGATGGATCCCCGGTTCGCGTCAAGTAAACACGTCAGGGTGGTTCGCTTGCAATGACGATGGACCAAACCCAATGCGGCTTCAGGACCGGCCTTCCATCAGTCTGAGAAATACGCCGCGCACATCTGCCTGGGTATCGCGGACGCGTGCTTCGAGCGCCGAGAAGTCGGGAGCATCCCCGGCCCGCGCCATCACCGGCAGCAGATCGTCGCCCGCTGTTTCGGGCTTGAATTTGTCGCTGACGCAGAGCCGCAGGATTTGCGTGAGGTCGTGATAGAGCCGCGCCGCGGGCCGCAGAATTTCCGCATCCGGCAACGACAGGACACCCAGCCGCTGCGCGTTGTCGAGCGCCTGCTGGGTATTGACGCTGAGAATGTCCGGCTTGTCCGCCGCATGGACGAGTTGAAGATACTGCGCGATGAAATCGATATCGACCATGCCGCCGGCGGCATGTTTCAGGTCCCAAATGTCCTGTTCGCCTTTTTCCAGCGCGATCGCGCGGCGCATTTCCGCAACATCGCTGGCGATGAGGCGGGCATCACGCCTCCGCGTCAGAATGGTCCGGATGACGCGCTCGATCCGGGCGCAAAACGCCGGCGACGACGAGATCACCCGCGCACGCGTGAGTGCCATGTGCTCCCAGGTCCAGGCTTCGTGCTCCTGGTAGTCGGCGAACGACTCGATATGCGACGCGACGGGGCCGGCGCGCCCGGAAGGACGCAGCCGCATATCCACTTCATAGAGGATGCCGTAGTTGGTCCGCGTGGTGAACGCGCTGATGAGGCGTTGGGTGAAGCGCGCGAAATATTGCGCGCCGTGCAGCGACCGCGCTCCGTCCGAGTCCGGATGCTCGGAATCAAAGTCATACAGCAGGATCAGGTCGAGATCGGACGACGCGGTCATTTCGCGGCTACCGAGCTTGCCCATCGCGACGATCGCGGTCTCCTGTCCCGCGATCCGGCCGTGCTGACCGGAAAACTGGTCCTTCACCAGGCCATGCACGGTGTCGACGATGCCCTCGGCCACGTCAGCGAACACGTGCCCCGCCTGCCGCGCCGACACGGTGCCGGACAGGATGCGGGTGCCGATCAGAAACAGGCTTTCCTGGCCGAACAACCGCATCCGGTCGAGAAATTCCTCGTAGGAATCGGCATCCGCGAGCGTAGCCGCCAGCCGCGCAGACAGTTCCTGCCGATCGGGCATGGCGCCGAAGAAACGCGGATCGATCAGCCCGTCCATGATCTGGGGCCGGCGCGCCAGCATGTCGGCGAGCCGCGGCGCCGCTCCGAGCACGAGCGCGACCAGCGCAACGAGGTCCCTGTTCTGGCTGAGCAGCGAGATCAGCCGGCCACCGCGCTGCAGCGCCTGCAGGAACCGATCGAATGCCATCACTGCGCTGTCCGGCTCTTCCGCGCGCGCCAGGCCGTCGATCAGCGTTGGCACGAACGCCTCGAAGGCGGCGCGTGTCGCCTCGACCTTGAGGACCCGGTATCCACCCGCCATCCATTGCTGGATGGTGCCGGCGACCATTCTCGGCTGCCTGAAGCCGAGCTTCGACAGATGATCGAGAAGCCGCGCATCCTCAGGTCCGGAATTGTAGTCCACCGACGGCAACTTCGCGGTGCCCGCCGGATCGCCTTCGAACAGCCGGCTGTAGTGCCCCTGCACACAATTCAGGTGCACAAGCAATTCGGCGGCAAAGCCCGCCCGATCGTCAAACCCGAGAAAGCGTGCGAACCGTTCCATCGCCTCGGCATCGGCAGGCAACGTATGCGTCTGCTCATCTGCCATCATCTGGACCCGATGCTCGACCTTGCGCAAAAACAGATAGGCGGCGGTCATTTCGTCCCGTGCCTGTTCCGTGATCCAGTTGCTCGAGGCAAGAATGTTCAGCGCCTCCAGCGTCGGACGCACTCGCAATTCGGGATGTCGTCCGCCGGCGATCAACTGCTGGGTCTGTGCGAAGAACTCGATCTCGCGGATGCCGCCGCGACCGATCTTGACGTTGTGGCCTTCAACCGCAATCTCGCTCTGCCCGCGAAAGGTCTGCATCTGCCGCTTCATGTCATGAACGTCGGCAAGGGCTGCGAAATCGAGATGCTTGCGCCAGACAAAGGGCGATATGTCCGCGATCATGGTGTCGCCGGCCTTGCGATCGCCGGCGCAGGGCCGCGCCTTGATCATGGCGGCACGCTCCCACGTCCGCCCTTCCCGCTCGTAATAGTCGAGCGCGGCGGCGGTCGAGACGGCGACCTGTGTCGAGGCGGGATCCGGCCGCAAGCGCAGATCGACCCGGAAGACGTAGCCGTCGCCGGTCCTCTGCTGCAACATGCGGGCCAGCGACTGCGTAACGCGCACGAAGAACGGCTGCGGCTCGATCCCGGGCGCAAGCGTCGGCGCGGCGAGATCGAAAAACACGATCAGATCGATGTCGCTGGAATAGTTGAGTTCGCCCGCACCCATTTTGCCCATTGCGAGCACGACGAGGCCGCTGTTTTCTTCGGGCCGCTGGATGTCGGCAGGCTGCAGGCGGCCCCGCGCCGTCTCCTGCCGCAACAGGAAGCGCAGCGCGCTCCGGACAGCGGCACCGGCGATGTCAGTCAATCCCGCCGTGACTTGCATCACCGGCCAGACCCCCCCGATGTCGCACAGCGCGATCAAAAGCGCTCCCTCCGCCTTCACGGCGCGAAGCCGCCGCATGGCCTCGGCTTCGTCGCCAGACTCCGCTGCTGCCGACATCTCTGCGATCAGCCGCGCGAGATGGCCTTCGGGCTCGCCGTGAAACAGACGCAGCGTCCGGTCCGGATCGGCGCGCATCAGGTCGAAAAGGTAGGGTGACGACTCCGCAACGCCGAGCAGGATGGCCTGGACCAGGGGAAATGCTGCGGTCAAAGCCCGCATTGCGCCGGATCGCTCGGGCGTCAGGTCGGACAGCCAGTCCTCAACACGGCGTTCGGCTTCGGCGGGCGCGAACACCTTCGGTCCGTCCGCAAGACGCGCCGCCAGACAGGCCCGGTCCGCGTCGGCCTTCGCGGATGAAATCATGCGCCAATCTGTTGCACGTCCGGCGTCGGAGCCGCAAGCCCCTCACCGCTTCGCGCCGGGATCGACAGCGTCGCGCGCAAGCCGGGATGCGCATCATCGAGCGTCAGATCGCCGCCATGCAGCGTGGCCACCGCCGACGCCAGGCTGAGGCCGAGCCCGGACCCCGGCAGGGTCCGGCTGGTTTCGAGCCGCACGAAGCGTTCGACGGCATGCTTGCGGTTGGGTTCGGGAATCCCGCAGCCGTGATCTGTCACCGCAAGAATGATGCGGTCGCCGTCACGGCGGGCTTCGATCAGGATGGTCCTGTCGGCGGCGCTCGCGTCCGCACCGAGCGGCTGCGCGGCGGCTTTTGGCTGGCCGTATTTGATCGCATTCTCGACAAGGTTTGCGAGCGCCTGGCTTATGAGTTCGCGATTGCCATGCACCGGCGCTGGCTCGGATCGCACGCTGAGCCTCAACCCGTTGTCTTCGGCCAGCGGCTCGTAGAGCTCGTGGATGCCCTGCGCGACGTCAGCGGCGTCAAAATCCGCCATGTTGTCGCGGGCCTGTCCCGATTCCGCCCGCGCGATCATCAGGAGCGCGTTGAAGGTCCGGATCAGGCCATCGGACTCCTCGATGGTCTGTTCCAACGCGGCGCGATAGTTCCCCTCGCCGGAGTTCGCGAGCGCTTGTTCGGCGCGATTGCGCAGCCGCGTCAGCGGCGTCTTCAGGTCGTGGGCTATGTTGTCGGAGACTTCCTTCAGCCCGTTCATCAGCGCTTCAATGCGTTCGAGCATCGCATTGAGGTTCTCCGCGAGCCGGTCGAGTTCATCGCCTGAGCGGCCGACCGGAAGCCGTCCGCCGAGGTCGCCGGCCATGATGCGCTGGGTTGTTCCGGTCATCGCATCGATCCGGTGCAGCACGCGGCGCGCCACGAAGATGCCGCCGCCAAGCCCGAGGATCACAACGATCAGCAGCGACCACTGCGCGGCGGAAGCCACGACACCGAAGATGCGATGACGCTCCTCGAGGTCACGGCCGATCAGCAGGCGGAATCCATTGGACAGCTCCGTCACATTGACCAATGCGAGATGATCGGTCTTGTCCTGCTCGTCGAGCCGGCGGTACTCGGTCTCGCTCCAGCCGGTGGTCTCCATGACGCCAGGCTGAAGCGAGCCGACATTGCCGGCGACCGCCAGTCCGGCGGGGGTCGTCACCAGGTAGAGATTGGAGCCCGGCCGCAATGCGCGATTCTCGATCGCGAAGACAAGGCCGCGCAAACCGCGCCGGTTGAAGACACCGGTGAGCAAGCCGATTTCCTCGCCCACCGTCGCCGTGATCTGATCGGTGATCAGGCGGCGGGTATTCCAGGCGAAATATCCGAGGAGAGAAGCCGCAAACAGCGCGAACAGCAGCAGATAGACCAGCGTCAGCCGAAACGCCGTGGTGCGGAACAGCTTACCGAACGCCGTCACCGGCGTTACCGTATGTCATCGCGGATCATGTAACCTGCGCCGCGAATGGTATGAAGCAGCGGCCGCTCGAACCCCTTGTCGATCTTGGAGCGCAGCCGCGAAATATGCACGTCGATGACGTTGGTCTGCGGATCGAAGTGATAATCCCAGACGTTCTCCAGCAGCATGGTCCGGGTCACGACTTGTCCCGCATGCTTCATGAGGTATTCGAGCAAGCGAAACTCGCGCGGCTGCAGCGTCAGTTCTTCCTCGCCCCGCGCGACACGATGCGACAGGCGGTCGAGTTCGAGATCGCCGACACGATAGACGGTCTCCTCGCGACCGCCCTGGCGACGCGACAGGACTTCCACCCGCGCCAACAGTTCGGCGAATGAGTAGGGTTTCGGCAGATAGTCGTCACCCCCGGCGCGCAGACCCTTGATGCGATCATCGACCTGGCCGAGCGCGGAGAGGATGAGCACCGGTGTCCGGTTGCCCTTGTCGCGCAGGGAGCCGATCACGGAGAGACCGTCGCGTTTCGGCAACATGCGGTCGATCACCAGCACGTCGTAGTCCCCGCCGTCGGCAAGCGAAAGTCCCTCCTCGCCGTCGCCGGCAAGCTCTGCGACGTGACCGACCTCGCGAAACGCCTTCACGAGATAGTCCGCGGACTCGCGATCGTCTTCGATGATCAGCAGGCGCATCTGGTTGCTGGGGCTGCCCAAGATGTTGTCTTTCCATCACCATGGCGCGCCCCTCGCCCGCGCGCAAGGCGGCGAGATACGCCCCGCAATCCGGGAAAAAGTGGGCGGTGGAGCTTGGGGCAACTCCACCGCCCTAGTCCTTCCGACGAAGGGGGGCTGTTTCCATCGGAAGGTGGCTCAAGGGGACGGGCTTTTGGCCCGCCCCCCGGAAAGTGCCGTCAGCGGGGGCGACTAATGCCGGCGACGCTTCCCATCTCTTGTCCTCTTTCTTGCGAGGTTCAATTCTTGCAAGGTTCACGCATGTCTTCGATCCGGCGCAGCCTTGGGGTCGGGCTCACGCCCTAGCCCTTCGCGATCGGAACCGCCACGAAACGCGCCGTGTCGCCCGAGCGAACCCGCATCAGAACACTGTTCTTTTTGTCCGTGCGCGCCGCCTTGATCGCATCGCGCACGTCGGCCGAACTGGAGACGCTCTTTCCTCCAACCTCGAGGATCACATCACCTTCCTTGAAGCCACGATCGGCAGCCGCGCTCTTCGGATCGACATCGACGACGACGACGCCAGAGGTGCCAGCGCCCGCAACCGACGCTGCCGGAGCGACCGTCATGCCGAGCCTGGGAACGTCGCTGCCGTGCAGCGATCCGTGACCCTCGTCGTTCAGATCGGCTTTCGCTTCAACGGTATTGGGAAGGGTACCGAGCGTCAGGTTGACGACCTTGTCCGTACCGTTGTGCAGGACGTTCAGCTTGATCGACGTCCCCGGCGCCAGCCCGCCGATGGTCCGGGCCAGTTCGCGCGCATCCTTGACGGTTGCGCCGTTGACCGCCGTGATCACGTCGCCGGACCGGATGCCGGCCTTCGCCGCCGGACTGTCGGCCTGCGGCTCAGCCACCAGTGCGCCCTCGGCTTTCTTGAGGCCGAGACTGTCGGCGATGTCCGCGGTCACCGGCTGGATCTGGACACCGATCCATCCGCGGCTCACCGAGCCCTTGTCCTTGAGCTGCGCGACGACGTTCTTGACCGTATTGGCCGGAATCGAAAACGCGATCCCGACGCTGCCGCCGGACGGCGAATAGATCGCGGTGTTCACCCCGATCACGTCACCCTTCATGTTGAACGCCGGACCACCGGAGTTACCCTTGTTCACGGGCGCGTCGATCTGGATGAAATCGTCATAGGGACCATTGCCGATGTCGCGGCCGCTGGCCGACACGATGCCCGCCGTCACGGTGCCGCCGAGGCCGAACGGATTGCCGACCGCGAGCACCCAGTCGCCGATCCGCGCCTTGTCATCCGACAGCTTCGCGAACGGGAAATTCGAACCGCCCTCGACCTTGATCAGGGCAACGTCGGTGCGAGGGTCGGTGCCGATCACCTTGGCAGTGTAGGTCTTGCCGTCGTCGGTCGTGACTTCGACCTTGTCGGCGCCGTCCACGACGTGGTTGTTGGTCACGGCATAGCCGTCGGCCGAGATGAAAAAGCCGGAGCCCTGGCCGGTCACGACGCCATGACCATGCCGACCGCGCAAGCCCGGCGGCAGGCCGTCCGGTCCGCCGAAGCGGCGAAAGAACCGTTCCATCGGCGAACCAGGCCGGAACGGCGAATCGAGATCCTCGTCGCCGCTGGCAACCTTGTCCTTCATGCGAACCTTCACCGAAATCACCGACGGCTTCACCCGCTCCACGATGTCGGCAAAGCCGATCGGCTGGGCCACCTTGCTCACGTCATTGTTGACCTGCGCATAGGCGGGACTGGTGAAGAGATCACCTTTGTTCGCCGGCGGACTGAATCCGTAGGCGGCCAGACCCAGGCCGGCGCCAACGGACGCCAGCAGCGCGACCTTGCGCGCGGCGGCCCCAAAGCGGCGGGCGGGCTTGAACGGAGAAGGCGGCGTGTGGTCGGGCCTGGCGGTCATGCGGGGTCTCCAGAAGCAGATTGATATGGTGCCGAAGGCAAACACTTCATGCCCTGAAGATGGGGATTTGCGCCTTACAGCGCGCTGGCCGGGAAATTAATGTTTGGTAACAATGGCAAACGCCTCGTGCGGCTGTTTGGCGCACGCATCACGTTTTTGAGCGAAGGCCACCGCTTCGCGGTGAAGCGGCAAACTGGGAAGCCGGTCGCACTCGTAAAAGGACGGTTCGCTGAAAACGATGCGACCAGTCAGACCGGTTCACCTCTGGAAGGTTCCGTGGCCATCAGCTTCGCGAGCCGCGCCTCTTCTTCCTCGCTCAGTCGCGGCGGCGCATCCGCGGCCGCCTGCATAGCCTTCGAACGCCGCCGGCTATATCCCCAGAGAGCGAGTCCGCCGCCCAGCAGAACCAGCGGGGTCAGCAGCCAGAGGGGCAACGTGCTCTTCTCGAAGGGCGGCTTCAGCAGCACGAAGTCACCGTAACGGGCGACCAGAAAGTCCAGCACCTGTTGGTCAGTGTCGCCCTTTGCGATGCGCTCACGCACCAGCAGACGAAGGTCGCGCGCCAGCGGTGCCGAGGAGTCGTCGATCGACTGGTTCTGGCACACCATGCAGCGCAATTCGCGCGACAGGTCGCGCGCGCGCGCCTCCTGGGCGGGATTGGACATGATCTCATCGGGCTGCACCGCACGGGCGGGAGACGCCATTGTGAGCGCGAGGAGAAGAAGAATGCCAATTATGCGCGCGAACTTTCCACCCGCACTGAGGCGTCCCCGCGAAAGCGGAGACGGCGACATTCCTTGCATCACCTCGTACACAGCCCTACTCCGCGGGCTGAAGGGCGCGGAGAGCCTTCGCCGGTTTCGGCGCGCCAACCCGCAGGCGACGGTCGGACAGCGACAGCACGCCGCCGAAGGCCATCAGAACCGGCCCCAACCAGATCAGCAGCACCATCGGCTTGTGATAGATGCGCACCGCGATCGAGCCATCGGCGGCGGTATCTCCCAACGAAATGTAGAGCTGGCTTACGCCTCGCGTCAGCAGAGCTGCTTCCGTGGTCGACGCCGCGCGCGTTGTGAAGTTGCGCTTCGAGGGCGTCATCACCGCGATCGGCTCGCCGCCTTTGCTCACGGTGAAGCGCGCAGTCTGTTCGCGATAATTGGACTGCTGCCGCTGCGACGTTCCCTCGAAGGTCAGGCTGTAGCCGCCGACCTGCGCCACGTCGTTCGGCTTCATCGACGCGATGAATTCGGTGTTCCAGGTGGTTTCGCAGACGATGCCGATCAGCGCCACGCCGAGGCCGGCGTGAGCGAAGACGGTGCCCCAGGCCGAGCGCGGCAGGCCCTTGGCGCGGCGAAACGATACCGGCAACGATGCACGAAACAGGTTGATGCGCTCGGCGAGATCGCAGAGCGCGCCAAGAATCACGAACACCGCCAGTCCGATCGCGAGCGGCGCGAAGGTGCTGCCGCCGCGCGTCCATGCCCACAGCACGGCCACCGCGATCACGCTGCCGATTCCGGCCGCCATCAAGCGTTGCGAGGCGCCGGCCAGATCACCGCGCTTCCACGCCAGCAATGGGCCGAACGGTACCGCGATCAATAGCGGCACGAACAAGGGAGCGAATGTCAGATTGAAGAACGGCGCACCGACCGAGATCCTGTTGCCGGTGATGACCTCGAGCGCCAGCGGATACAGCGTGCCGACGAAGACGGTGGCGCAGGCCGTGGTCAGGAACAGGTTGTTGAGCACGAGCGCGCCCTCGCGCGAGATCGGCGCGAACAGCCCGCCCTGCTTCAAAGCGGAGGCGCGCCAGATATACAGGGACAGGCTACCGCCGATGAAGGTGCACAGGATCAGGAGGATGAAGACGCCGCGCGTCGGATCGGTGGCGAAGGCATGGACCGACGTCAGCACGCCGGATCGCACCAGGAAGGTGCCGAGCAGCGACAGCGAGAAGGTCAGGATCGCGAGCAGGATGGTCCACACCCTGAGCGCGTTGCGCTTTTCCATCACAACGGAAGAATGCAGCAGCGCCGTTCCGGCCAGCCACGGCATCAGCGATGCGTTCTCGACCGGATCCCAGAACCACCAGCCGCCCCAGCCGAGTTCGTAATAGGCCCAGTACGACCCCATCGCGATTCCGAGCGTCAGGAAGATCCACGCCATCAGCGTCCATGGCCGCACCCAGCGCGCCCAGGCGGCATCGATGCGGCCTTCGATCAGCGCGGCGACGGCGAAGGAGAACGAGATCGAGAATCCGACATAGCCGAGATACAGCATCGGCGGATGCACCGCGAGCCCGATATCCTGCAGCACCGGATTGAGATCGCGGCCTTCCAGCGGCGGATTGGCGATCCGCATGAACGGATTGGATGTCAGCAGGATGAACAGATAGAAGGCGGTCGCGACCCAGGCCTGCACCGCCAGCACATGCGCGCGCAGCGACAGCGGGAGGTTATTGCCGAACGCGGCGACCAGTCCCCCGAACAGCGCGAGGATCGTCACCCACAGCAGCATGGAGCCTTCGTGATTGCCCCAGACGCCGGTGATCTTGTAGATCATCGGCTTCAGCGAATGGGAATTCTGGAACACGTTGACGACCGAGAAGTCGGACATGACGTGCAGCGACACCAGCGCGAGGAAGGATGCGCCGACGAACACCAGTTGCGCCAGCGCGGTCGAGCGCGCGACGTTCATCAGCGCTCCGTCGTGCAGTCGCGCGCCGATGATTGGAATGGTGGACTGGATCAGCGCAAGACCAAGCGCCAGCACCAGCGCATAATGCCCAGCCTCGGCGATCATTGCGAAACCCCCTGTTTGCCGGAGGCCTGCTCACCCGGCTTGCCCGACGCCTGCTCGCCGTAGTCGTCTTTCCAGTGGCCCTGCTTCTTCAGGGCGTCCGCGACCTCCTTCGGCATGTAGGTCTCGTCGTGCTTTGCCAGCACGGTGTCGGCGCGGAATACACCCGAACTGTCGAGCGCGCCCTCGGCGACCACGCCCTGCCCCTCGCGGAACAGATCGGGAAGGATGCCCTTGTAGGCAACCGGAAGCGTCGCGCTGCCGTCGGATACCTTGAACGTGACCGCGAGATTGTCGCCGCGGACCAGCGAGCCCGTCTCCACCAGCCCGCCCAGCCGGAAGCGCTGACCGGGCTTGATATGGTGTTCCTCGACCATCACCGGCGTCGAGAAGAACACGATGGAGTCGCGCAGCGCATTCAGCACCAGCGCCGCCGCGATTCCGAGCACCACGAGGGCTCCGCCGATCATCGTCAACCGCCGCTGCTTGCGAGTCATGCTGTTTCACCTGCGCGGAAAGCGAACATCTTGGTCATCCGTCTATCCCGAGCGCCTTGAGCCCTTCGTTGAGCTGGCGCAAACCTGCTTCATTCCGTTCGAGCGCGCGGCGAGCGTCGTCGCGCACGACGCGCGACTTCTCCGGCTCCTTGAGCACCATATAGGCGCGAGCCAGACGCAGCCATCCCTCGACGTCGTTGCCGTCCTGCTTCAGGCGCGCGGCAAGCCGATCGACCATTTTGTGGATCATCGCGGAACGATCCGCATCGTTCATGTCGCTCGCCGCGGCCACCGCTTCTTCCGTCGGACGCGGCGCACCGTCGCCGACCTGCGCCAGCGCCTCCTTCACCGCGACGCGCCATTGCGCATCCGCAGGCGCATCGACCAAGAGAGCCTTCCATATCGTGACGGCGTCGGCGGTCCGGCCGTCCTGCTCCGCCGCCATTCCGAGGAAAAACCGCGCCTTTGCATCCTTGGGATCGAGCGCGACCGCGCGCTCGAACTCGCTTTTCGCATCAGCGGTGACGATGCCGTTGGCGGCCCCTGCGATCGCCGCGCCGAGATCGGCGTGGAGCTGCGCCGTCTCACCGGTATAGGCGATCACATTGCGATAGGCGCGCGCAGCGTCGTCGAAGCGACCCAGTTTTGCGAGCACCGGCGCCAGCACGGTCCAGCCGCGACCATCGGTGGGATGCTTTTCCAGATGCGATTCGACCTGCGCCACCAGGTTCTCGAGCGATTGCGATGCGTCGGCTGATTGAACGCGCTCGGCAAGCGGAAAATCTGGCAGTCGCGGCGATCCGAGCGGAAGATAGATCGCGAGCGCCAGCAGCGGTATGCCGGCCAGCGCTCCGACCGCAACCAGACGCCGCGGCCAGAGCCTGGAGGCCTGCGGCTGATCATCTTCTTCGGCGTCGACGGCCTCCAGGAGTCGTCGGCCGATCTCGACCCGAGCCGCAGCAGCCTCCGGCGCGCCGATCAGGCCGGCAGCGGCATCACGCCCGACTTCCGCAAGTTGATCCCGGTAGACGGTGGTCTCGCTGCCGCCTGACGTCTGCGACCTCGCCGAACGACCAAGCGGCCACAGCACCGCAAAGACCGCCCCGGCGGTCATCAGCGCGAACACAAACCACAGCGTCATCTCATCAGCATTCCGATGGCCCGGCGCAGGAAACGGCCGGTCCGATGGCCGGGTTACATCACGACTGGACAGGGGACGCAATTGACAATTGCGGCACAATTGGCAGCAGACCCCTGCAACCCTCTGATTCTAGGGCGCGATCGGCAAAAGCTGCGTCACGCGCCTTGACGGGACTAGCCGGCCCGCGACGACTTGGGTTCCGCCGCCAATGCGTTCTCGGCCGCCCGGCTCATCAGCGATGAATAATCATGGCCGAACAGAACCTCGCAGAAGCGAATCGTCGCCTTGACCTGCTGCTGCCGGAATGGGCGGGCGCGCTCATCGCCATTGCGGAGCGATTCCACCAGCGTTTGGGCGGCCCGCTCGACATATTGCTGCAAATCCGAATAGGTGCGCATCGTGACTTCATTGATGGCGAGTTCGCTGGCGTAGGTCCGACACACCGCGACGAAATCGATCAGTGCGGCGGTTTCCTCGACCTCTGTCGGGTCGATCCGCGCGCCGGGCGGAATATCCTTATCGGGCCGCTGGCGGAGCAGACGCCGCACCCGGCCGGGGACGTCGTCGATTTCCGATTGCAGACCGTTGGAAATACCGACCCTGAGCGCTGCGAGTTGGCGGCCCCAGTTTGAATCGTTGCGGATGTCGAGTTCGGTCCGCATGCCCCGAATGCCGTCATGCACAGTCTTCAGATGCTCGGACACGTTTTCGAAACGCCCCCGCCGGATATCGTCATGCAGTTCGGCCGCTGTCCGCGACAAATCCTCGAGCACCAGCGTGACCGCCGCCCCATAGGGCGTCGCCGCCACCCGGAATTCGTCGTCCGCGCCGGCGAACTTGATCGCCAGGCGGATGACCTGCCACGATGCGGAAAGCCGCTGCATCACCAGGGACAGCGCGAACGGTGCGGCAAGCGGAGTCAGCAGGGAAGGAACATTGAGCGCGGGCATCAGAAGGGCAATCTGGGAATCTCCGAAGGCCCGCATGAAACTCGGCAACCGGATAATGAGAGTGTCGAGGGCCTCGCGGGCGTTCAGAACCGCTCCGATGGAAGCGAAATCTTCAGCAACGCTGGGGGCGCCGATGCGGCCGAGCGTCCGCTGACGGTCGTTGCCATCGACAACCCGCTGGATGGCGGCTGCGGCGGCTGTCTGCAAGGTCCACGCTGCGGCTTCGATATCGGACGCCGATGCGGTTTCGGCTGCGAGCGCGGCCTCGAACGCTCGCACGGCGTCCGGCGCGCCGTCCCGCGCGAGCCATTGCCAGACCGGCATGAGCGATGTGCGCCGGATCTGACCGGGGCGCGGCACAGAGTCCCCCTCGATGAGAAACGGCTCGAGCGGCCGAAACAGAAGTCGGGCCGGATCCTCTCGCCGCGGCTGTACGCTGTCAGCCGACCCGCGGGCGATCCTGCGAAGTTCATTGAGCACGAAGCTGGCGACTGCGGCATCTTCATCGCGCTCGACGGCACGCTCGAACTCCCGCATCAGCAACGCCTGCGACTTCGCCGGGAGCTGTGCGAGATAATTCCTCAGCCGTTCGATCGAGGCCTGGTCCATGCCTGTAAATCTTGACGCGAACGATCGCGCGGGCGCCGGATGGGCCCGTGGCATGTCATAGCAGGAGCGGTATTAAGGATGCGTTGAGGAAGGCCGGAGCGTCTTTTGAGCGAATTGAGCGAATAATAATGTCCTCGGACTTGACCCGAACACGGATACCGCTTTTCGCAAGGAAGACCCATCGAACCAAACAGAAAGCTTCGCTTCTGCCGTCACGGGTCACACCCACATCTCGGAAAGAGCGTGCTCCAACAAAAAGATAGGCACGGCTTTTAATACGGCCTCGCAGCCGGATCAGCCGACCGCGGCCCATTTGCCGTCGCCGCTCCGGCAGGCGGTTTTGCGCACGGTTTCGAGCTGGCCGCCGATCGTCACGGTGTGGGAGTAGCCGCGGCACGTCGCGCTCTTCACCCTGTATGCGGGGCCTGCGACGATATTGCCATGGCGGCCGGAATCCGGATTGCGCCACGCAATCGGCGCGCCCGGCGCGCCTCGCTCGAGGGCGTCCATCTGAGCCTGATAGGCCAGACGGCGGTCGTCATCATCCAGCGCCGAGTCGAGTTTGGGCCCGATCAGCCCGCCGAGCGCCGCCTCGGTCGCAGCCATCACCGCTCGGTCGCGCGCCGCATCGCCCGTCCCTCCTGTCTGGACAGCGAATGCACCCGTAAACAAGCCCGAGCCCTCGGGGCCACCGGAACTCGTCACGTCGCAGCCGCCGAGAGCGAGCGCCGCCGCAGCGACAATCAACACCGTATTTGTCTTGCTCATGACCCCTCCGGCGCCCACCCGCCGGGAAGATTTTGCGTCCGGCCGCACAGGACCCGGCAATTCGGGCGGGACTGCGGCGATACGGCCGCCTCTTCGTCCGGTGGCGGATCCATGCGTCATGCTGCGGGCAGCACCAGCTCGGCCCGCAGACCGCCGAACGGTGACGCGCCCAGGCTCAGACTGCCGCCATAAAGCGCGGCGAGTTCTGTGACGATCGACAGCCCGAGTCCCGATCCGGGCTGGGTCTCGTCGAGGCGGCGGCCGCGCTGCGAGGCCTGCATCCGCTCGTCGCCAGACAGTCCCCGGCCGTCGTCGTCCACGATGATGCGCAGCCATGCCGGCTCCGTTCCGGAAGGCTGCCGAATGGAAGCCCCGATGAAGACCCGCGACCGTGCCCACTTGCAGGCGTTGTCGACGAGGTTGCCGGCCATTTCCTCGAGGTCCTGGCGTTCGCCGCGGAATTTCGCCCCGGCGCTGGCTTCGACGTCGATGGCGACGCCGCGGTCGCGATGAATCTTCTCCATGGTCCGGCGCAGCGATTCGATGACGGGCGGAACATCGGTCACCGTGGCAACGACGGTAAGCCGCGCGGCGATGCGGGCGCGCTCCAGATGATGGGCGACCTGGTTGCGCATCACCTCGGCCTGTTCGAGCACCTTCGCGGCGAACGGGTCGCGTTGGTGCGCGTTAGCCTCGTTGACGATGACCGAGAGCGGCGTCTTGACCGCGTGCGCGAGATTGCCGACATGGGTGCGCGCGCGCTCGACGATCTCCCGGTTGGCATCGATGAGCGCATTGGTCTCGCGGGCAAGCGGCGCGATCTCGACCGGAAATCCGCCCTGGAGCCGTTCGGCGCGGCCGGACCGGATGTCGGCGATGGCGTCCGAAATGCGCTTCAGCGGCGCGAGACCGAACCGCACCTGAAAGATCGTGGTCAAGAGCAACCCGATCGTGAGCGCGGCAAAGGTGCCGCCGAGGTAATAATCGAAGCTCCGCGTTTCGTCGAAAATCTCGGTGGCATCCCCGGCCACCGTGACGCGGAATTTGCCGTCGGCGCCGAGATCCACCGGCCTCTCCGCCATGCGCAGGGTCTGCCCCTCGGGGCCGTCGACATATCCGACGCGAACCCCCGACGAAGAAAGCTCGATGCCCTGATCCTCCAGCTTGGGCAGCTTCTTGTCCCATAGCGAGCGCGATGCGCGGATCTCCTTCTTGTCCGGATCGGTGCGGACGATCTCCCAGTACCAGCCCGACAGCGGCAGATCGAACAACGGCTCGCCGAGCGACTGGAATTGGCGATCGGCAGGCTCGTCGGGCGTCGCCACTTCGGCGATCAGCGTACGAAGATAAAGATTGAGGCGACGATCGAAGGCGCGCTCGGACGCCGAGCGATAGACCGACGATAAAATCACCCCGGTGATGAACAGAACGATCACCACCCAGGCGGTCGCGGACAGGAACAGCCGCGTTGCGAGCGAATTCGAGCGACGGGTCAGAAATTCCCTAGCGCGCATCTGCCGGCGGTGTCAGCAGGTAGCCGAGCCCGCGCACCGTCTGGATGATATCGACATCCAGCTTCTTGCGAATGCGGCCGACAAAGACCTCGATGGTGTTGGAATCGCGATCGAAGTCCTGATCGTAGAGATGCTCGACCAGTTCGGTGCGGGAGACCACCCGCCCGGTATGGTGCATGAGATAGGCGAGCAGCCGGTATTCATGCGAGGTCATCTTGATCGGATTGCCGCCGACGCTGACGCGGCCGGTGCGGGTATCCAGCGTCACCGGCCCGCAGGTCAGCTCCGACTGGGCATGGCCGGCGCTCCGGCGCAGCAGCGCGCGGATCCGGGCCAGGATTTCCTCGAGGTGGAAAGGTTTGGCGACATAGTCGTCGGCGCCGGCGTCGAACCCCTGCACCTTGTCGCTCCAGCGGTCGCGCGCGGTAAGGATCAGGACCGGCATGGTGCGCCCCTGACGGCGCCACGACTCCAGCACCGAAATGCCGTCCATCTTCGGCAGTCCGATATCCAGCACGACGGCGTCATAGGGCTCGCTGTCGCCAAGGAAATGCCCCTCCTCACCGTCGAACGCACGATCGACGACGTAGCCGGCGTCGGTCAGCGCGGTCGTGAGCTGACGATTGAGATCGGGATCGTCTTCGACAACGAGAAGGCGCAAGGCAAGCTCCGCTGATTCCAGCCGTCAAGATGAACCGCCGCCGCGTGAATGGCAAATGAACGGCGAAACCCCGCTCATGTCATATTTCCGTGCGGCGCCTGCGCGTTGTCCCTCTTTTCCGGCCAGTTCCTGCGCGGCGGCGTCAGGTTGTGGTCGAGCCGTCGTCCGGCGGCAGCGGACTTAGAAACTCGTCGGCCGCCGCGTTGATCCGCTCCAGCACCGCATCGATCTCATCGGGGGTGGCGTTGCTGCCGCCGATCAGGCCGGCAATGGCCTGAACATAGGGGATCGACGAGACCACGCCCTGCTCGATCGCCGGCGCGACCTTGACGATGGCTTCGACGATGGCTTCGGCGACCGCAAGGCCAGCCTCGATTTCTGCTGCTGTGACCATGTTACTGTGCTCCCGATGCGAGGATCTGCTGGACGGCGACCAGCGCCGACTGCGCCGCCGAGAGCGCATTGGTGATATCGACGGACGGATAGGCCTTCTGCAGGGCTACGAGATTGTTGACGGCGAGGTGCGCCTTGAGCATCGCAGCCTGCAACCGTTGGATCACCGACCGCCTTGCGCAAATGTTTGTCGCGCCCGGCAGGGTGCCGGTCCTGCAAAGCGGCAGCGCCTTGTAGGCATTGGCGGCGTTCACCGCGACACCATAGGCGTTTTCGATGCCGTAGACCGTGTTGCGGGCAACAGCCGTGTTCAGATTCAAGGACGGCAGCGAGACGGTCTGGCAGCCTGCCAGCGCCAGACCGGAGACGAGCGCTGTCGCGACGACGAGCTTTCGCATGAGAACTCCTGTTGTTCGTGGACTTACTTAACCGCGCCGGTCGCGGCGCTGACGGTCGGCACGTCGGGACGCGCGGCCGCCACCGACGGGACCGCTTTGGTGCCGGCCTTGACGTAGAGGCCCCATGCCACTGTGAAGAGCGTGCCGACCGCGCCGATGATGCTGGTCACTTGGTCGGAGGTGACCCATCCCTTGCCGGTAGCGAAGCTGCCGGCGGCGATCAGCAGATAGCGCACGATCTGCCACACCGAATCCGATGTCATGTCTTGTCTCCAGTGATGTTGCGATTGCCTGAAACCGTCAGGCGTCGGGAAAAACCAAGGCCTGCGCCTGACGCCACTCGGCGTCGGTCATGGGATACGGCTTGCCCGCTTCCCACTGCGCTTGCGCCTGCATCAGCGCGAGGCCTTTTGGAGAGGCGAGCAGCGCAGGCGTGATCCAGGTTTGCGCGGTTATGCCGACATGCCTGCCGAGGAAGGCCATATAAGCGGCCGACGAATTGTGGCCGGACCATTTTCTTATCGCCGCCGCCAGCGACATGTTGCAGTAGCTGACCTTCCACAGCGCGAACTGCGCCGCAGCGCCATGAACGAAATCCGGGAAGACGGCGATATGGTTGGCCTGTCCGTCCTTCAGGACGACATCGGAGACGGCGCCCCATGTGTTGGCATGCTTGCCGCCCCACATGGCGCCGGGGTTCTTGTATCGAATCGACGCGGGTTCGCGCGCCGCCTTGAGGGCTGCGTTGGGCATTGGCTGGGTCCTTTTTGATATTTGAGGGAGATGCTACCGCATACGGCGCGCCCGGATAGCTCCCCAGGCAGATATCGTCGAAGTGGACCAGTCAGCGCGAGCGACAAGATAGTAAGTCGTACTGCTGGCGATGCTGACGCGGCTTACCGGGATCGTTAACAACGAGGCGGCGGTGTCGCCTCCGCCCGGGGTCTTGACCCCGAGAATAGATATTCTTCCGCTGTCATTTGATGGCATAGCATTCGTGGAGGTGTTGATCCCTGCCCTGAAGGCCGTCGCCACGACCGTGCCGCCCGGGTCGAAACCGACCCAGCCTGAGATATCCCAGTCGCCGGGGGTAAGGGTCAAGGACACGATTGTTTTTGCGGTGGCGTTCGTCAATGGCGTTTCGCTTGCGATAGCCAGGCTCGCGATTTTCTCCTCGCCGACATCGCCAGCCGCTGCATCGGTGTTCGTTGCGATGCCAGGGACTTGCCCCACATCTGCAGTTGCAATGGCGGTTAGGCCGAGGTTGCTGCGCGCTGTCGCGGCGCTCGCGAGGTCGCTCAGGTTGTTTGTCGACAGCATGTCGCCGCCACCCGAAGCGCCTGCCCCGCCCGCGATCGCCTGCCAGCGCGCGGCGGTGCCGTCGTAACGCAGGATCGCGGCCCGCTTTGCCGCGATCGTCAGGTTGCTTCCGAGGGAAAAGCGGTTCGATGCCGACGACGATGCGCTTTCGTCCAGCAGCGTCACGGGCTGGCTTCCGACATTGATGATGGCGAGGCAGCGCCCTTCCGCTCCGCTGGCCAGGCCCGAAATGTTGCGCGCCGCGTTCGCATTGATTTGCAGCACCGCCGCCGCCGCAAGACCGGTGGGGTTATAGTTGTTCTGATCGGCGGTGATCTGCGCCGGCGAAATGACGCCGGTCAACGACAGCCCGCGGGGCAGCGCGAGGTTGCCGGAATTCTGATCGATCGTGAACGCTTCGATCCAGCTCGATCCGTCCGGCGACACCTTGAGCTTGAATGCGTCGGCGCCGACGAGGCCGAATTCCGCGCGCCCTGAGAAGTTATCCGAGAAGAACACCGACGCCGTATTGGCCGAGCCTTCTTTCGAGAGCTGAACCCGCATGTCGCCGGTGCCGCCATCGGCAGCATCGATGGCGGCGAACAGCGCCGCGTTGGAAGCAACCGACAGCAGATTGGGACTGCTCGCCGCCATGTTGACGCCGAGATGCGCCAGGTTATCGAGCGACGCCGTGCCGCCCGCGCTTTGCCAGGCCGTGCCGTCGAACACGAACAGGCCGCTGTCAGCCGCTGACCAGATACACCATCCCGTCTTCGGCGTGAGGAATGCCCAGGCGCCGTCCTGCCATGTCGCGATGGTGCTGTCTTTTCCGCTCCACACGCCGGTCGCGCTGCTTGCGACCACATGCCGGTCGCCGTCCGCCGGACTGGAGGGCGGTGTGGCGTGCGTCCGATCGAGCACGCCGATCTGGACCACGGCGTCGAGAATGCGCAGCGCCTCGTTATGGGTGACGTGCTTCTGCGCCTGGCTGCCGTCGATATACGGCAGTCCGAGATTCGGTGTGTCTGTCATGGCAACTCAAAGGGTGAGAGTGAGTTCAGCAGGATGTCCGGCGCCGACGGTCGCCGACATTTGCGCGACGCGAATGTGCAGGCTGGTTTGCGCGACACTGAAATCCGCGATTTCGTCCGCGTTGGCGTAGAACGCCTCGGACGCGCTGCACGCAATGCTGCGCACGATCGCGTCGCCCGAGAAGATATCGAGCGTGTAGGCTTCGCTATCCTCGCCGAGCGGCACCTCGACGCCCCAGCCGTCGCCATCGAGGCGCGTTCTGCGTATCCAGGAGATGCGGACACCGCCGCTCTCCCGCGACGCCTTCACATGCACCGGCGACAGCGGCAGCAACGCGGTGGCTTGCGGCGTCACCGTCAGTGCGACCGCGGTCGGGTCGTCGTGGTTTCGTCCGGCGGCGGCGAGCCGCACCAGGATCGGCCGGCCCAGCGCGTTCAATCCGCGCGCCAGTGGCGTAAGATGCGTATCGAGCAGGACGAACCGCGCGCCCGCCGGCAACACGTCGGCAACGGCGTATTCGCTGCCGGCCTGCCCGCGCAGCAGGCGCGATACTTTATAAGTGCCCTCGTCCACCAGTTCCGCATTGGCGAACTGCAGAACTTCCCAGTTGCCATCGGTGTTCTGCATGGCGGCCGCATTGGCGCCCGCCAGCACGCGGGCATCGGAGAGCGACGTCAGGGCGCCGCCATAGAGCCGCACGCGAAAGACGTTGCCGCAGTCCCACCGGTTCGAGGGTCCCGCCGGCAGCGGGTCCAGCGTTTCGCCCGATGTCGCCGGCGCCGATACCACCGCGGACGGTTGAAAGCTCGCGCCGTCCGGCGAGGTCCATACCGTCACCGACGTCGGCCAGGGGCTGGCGAAGACGGCGAGCCGCGTCAGGATCGGCGGCTCCGACGATTCGATGGTCGGCAGATCGAGCACATCGGCTTCAACCGGCCCGAGCGCGGCCGGCATTGCAGGCCGCGTCGGCCGCGGTGTCGACAGCGGCACCGAAAACACCTCGGGATCGATGCTGCGCCCGGTCACCTGCCGCGCTTCGGCATCGACGGTTCCGCTGATTTCGAACAGCCGCCGCCGTCCGTTGATCGTCACCGCGATCACGTCACCCGCCGTCAGCGACAGGCATTGCGGGCCGAGCGAAAACGCGGCACTTTCTCGGCCGGCCCACAGATCTTGCAGCCAGATCTCGGCCCGCCGCGCCATCGCGGCATCGTCGCTGACGACTGCAAGGTCGGAGTGAACGCTGCGGTTCGAGCCGCCTGCGAGCCGTCGCGACGTCACCGCAGAGCGCCTGTAGTCCACGGTGCCGTCGGTAAAACCGAAACCGGCCTCGCGCGGCAGCTCGGTTTCCTGCGCGCGAGTCAGTCGCGCCGGAGCGCCGTCCTCGGGGAGCACCAGGTCTTCCTCCGCGAATTCGGCAACCGGCGCGCCGCCGCGCGAAAGGAAACGCAACGTGCCGTCGGCGGCGGTCGCATCAAAGGCATAGGCGCCGGCAAGCGGTTCGATCATCGCGCGCGGCGACATCGGCCGGTCGATCACGTAGCCATCGCAAGCCTCGCGCAGCGCCGAAGTGTCGACACCGGCGACACCGCAATCGGCGAGGAGCGACGCAACCAGCGCGTCCATCGGCGCGGCGCCGAGTCGTCCGGTGAGCCAGTGTCCGGTCTGCCAGTTCGGCCCGTCGCTCCAGACTTCGGTCGCGGCGGGAAATGCTGGATAGGGCCGCGCATCCCAGGTCCACAGATGGATCGCCGACGCATCGATCATGCGGCCGCCATAGACCTGAGAGACCGGATTGTCCGCATCCGCCGCGCCGAACGCGGGATCGAACTTGCCGAGAAACGCTTGCAGATAGCGGCGCTGGATCAGATCGTCGCGATCGCCGCCGGAGAAATACGGCAGGTTGTTTTCCGACGATTTGGGATCGGGAAACACGCTCGGCTGGTTGGCGCCCTTGTCGACCGCCGGACAGCCGACCTCGGTGAACCAGATCGGCTTACCTTGCGGCAGCCATGCAGTCGGGCTTGCAAGTTCAACGCCACTGATGCGCTCGTGATGCGCCGACGACCACCATGACCTGATGTCCTTGACGCGGAAGGTCCACGGCTTGGCGAGGCCGTCGGTGATCGGCGTGCGGTCTTGCGCGGCGCGCGCGACGTCATCGGCATAGTACCAATCGAACCCCTCGCCGCTATAGACGTTGCCTGCGAGATAGCCGACGTCATAGGTCGAAGCGGCGATGCTCGAGTCGAGATGCCCTGCCTCGTCGCGCCAGTCGGCCAGCGGCGCGTAGTAATCGATGCCGACGACATCGATCGCGCTCGATGCCCACAGCGGATCGAGCGGAAAGCGAACCTCCGACGCATCCGGCGTGACCACATCCGCGCCGTATTCGGTCCAGTCCGCGCCATAGGTCACGATCGTCGATCCTCCGACTATGGCCTTGACGTCCGCCGCGAGCGCAGTCAGCGCATCGACGGCGGGATAGACGCCGCTGCCGGAGCGCACGCGCGTCAGCGACCGCAACTCCGATCCGATCATGAAGGCGTGGACGCCGCCGGCGGAAACCGCCAGGTTCGCATAGTGCAGGATCATGTTGCGATAATTCCAGCTTCCGCCGGAGAAGAAGTTGTTGACCTGCGTCGCCGCCGCTGGCGCGCCTTGCGGCGAGCCCGCCCGCCCCGGTGCAGGATCGCAGGTGATGCGGCCGCGCCAGGGATAGGCCGGCTGCGACGATGCTCCGCTCCATGGATCGCTGAAGCCGTTGCCGGCTGGGATATCCATCATGACGAAGGGATAGAACGTGACCTTGAGGCCGCGCGCCTTCAACTCTGCGATCAGGTGCCTCACGCTGTCGTCGGATGGCGTACCGCCGAAGGCCGGACGGCCATCGACCTGCGACACCACATAGGCGCTTCCCCGCGTCACGCCGGCCACCGACCAGTCGCCGCCGCGCGTGACCTTGCTTGCGCTGTCGACGCCGGGGCGGACAATGCAGCTTCCGGCGCGAAGATCCGACCCGAACCATGCAACAACGACAGCCACGCGTTCGAGGTTGGGACATACCCCTTGCAGATCGTCGAGCGCCGCGACCACATCGGATTCGGCATTCGACACATGACGGTTTTCCGGCGCGGACTGACCGGGGCCGAGCGAGCGCACCACAGCGGACGGCTCGTAACCGAATTCGCTGGTGCCGGGAATCAGCGTCACCGCGCGCGCCATCCGTTCGAGCTGGCCGATGGGGCGGATAATCTCGAACGAGAGCTGCGGAATGCGGTTGCCGAAATTCGCCAGCGCCAGCCGCTCGAACACGACATAGGCGAGCCCGCGATAGGCCGGCGCGTTGCCTGCGCCTTCCCTGGCGACGATCAGATCGTCCGGGGCCTGGTCCTCGGTGCCGCGATGAACACGGATCGTCAATCCGTGGAGATCGAGCGGGCGTCCATCGGCCCAGATCCGTCCGACCCGTCCGATCACGCCTTCGCAAAGGCCGACCGCGAAATTGGCGAAATAGCTATAGGTGGTGGTGGTCGTGGTGGGGCCGCTGAACAGTCCGCCCTTGCCGCCGGACGACGAGCTTGTTCGGCTGCTGACGACCTCCTCGAGTTGCGTCGCCCAGATCACCTGGCCTGACAGCCGCGCGCGGCCGTAGACGCGCGGGATCGGCGCGCCTTCGGTCGAAGCCATCACGTCGAGATCGGCGAGCCGCGGGCCGACCACGTTCTGGTTGCCGGGGCCGAACAGCTTGCGGTCGACGACGTTGCCGACCAGCGCGCCGGCGATACGGCCCGCGATCGCACCGGCCGGGCCGAACAGCGCGCCGGCAGCGCCGCCCGCGACGGATAGAACCAGCGCTGCCATCAGACGGACACTCCCGGAAAACGAAACGCGTAAGCCAGCCGACGCCGCCACCACGGCGCGAGAGCGATCTCGCAGACGGCCGCGCCGTCGTGCGCATGAATCATGGTGCGCTCGCTGGAAGCGATCGCGACATGCTTGGCGACGAACCCCTCGCGCCAGCGGAACAGCAACACGTCGCCCGCCCCGAAACCGTCGGCCGCGACAGGCATGAGATGACGCAGCGCCGCAGCCGCCAGCGTCTCGTCGCCCTTCGCTTCGGCCCAGTCCGGCGCATAGGGCGGCGGCGTTTCCGGCTCGTCGCCGATGCAGTTGCGCCAGACGCCGCGCACCAGGCCAAGGCAGTCGCAGCCGACGCCCTTGAGCGAGGCCTGATGGCAATAGGGCGTGCCGATCCAGGCGCGGGCTTCCGCGACGATGGCGGCGCGGGTCGTATGCGGGGAAGTCACGAGCCGCCCCCGTAGCCCGCCTTGGTACCGCTGCCATTGTCCGGCGAGCCGGGCAACGGATAGCTCACGATGAAATCGTTGCCGGGAATCTGCGGAAAGCCGCGAAAATTGGAGGTGTTGGCGAAGCGATCGCGACAGGTCGCGAAACTCTTGTCGCAGCCGGCGGAAATCGCAAAACCGTCGCCGACCGCGATCGGCTCGGCCATCGCCTGCCACAGCGACAGCCGCACCTCGCCCGCGGCGATGTGATGTTGTTTCACCTCGACCGCAATGCCGGCATTGGCGCCGGTCGTCCACACCACGCGCCCCGCTGTGAACCAGCCGTCGGCAAGACCTTCGAGACCTGAGACCGTGACCAGCGACGTTCCTTTGATTGCGGTCACCGCACCGCTGCGGCGAAAAGTCGAGTTGGTCAGATCGACGCGGCATTTGCCGTCGCCGAGATCGACGCCGCAACGTGCCGTGAACAGACGCCCACTGTCCTGCGCCAGCGCATCCGCAAGTCCGCGCAGTTCCGCGGTGAACGCCGCCCCCTCGCGGCGGACCTCGCCCAGCGAGCCGCACGCGATCAGGACTTTCAGCGCGACATCGCTCCAGTCCACCAGCCAGGTCGCGACCTCGGCGGCGTCGTAACGTCCGGCGGCGAGATCGGCTTCGCTGAGCACGTCATCGGAAAACGCGCCGGAGATTTCGGAGCCGTCGACCGAAAGATCGAACCGGCTGGTCGCTTCCGACGCCGTGAAACCGGTTCCAGCGCGACAGATGACGCCGCCCACCACCAGATCGCAATCGTGATCGGTGAAGCCGAGTACGACGCCGTCGCGCCGCGTCACGATCCAGCAACGTGCCAGCGTGGTTGCGCCGGAATCGAGTTTTGCCTGAAGCGCGGAGGGAATGTTTCTCACGGGCGGATCTCCACCAGCGGGATTTTCGGAATGGCGCCGGCGGCGAAAGTCGCGAGATCGACCTCGAGGTAGTCGGTATCGAACCGCACCGGTACGTCGAAATTGAATCCCGCGGTAATGGCGACCCCCGCCGGTGGAATATGTCCGGCGGCGAACGTGACGACGCCCGTCGTTGCATCGCAGGTGAACGCGGAGCCCGCCGCGACTTCCTCGTCGGCGACTGCGACGCGCACGCTGCCGCTGACCGGCTTGGCGATCGCGCGCGCGTAGGGCGCGTACGCACCGCCATATGTCTTGATCAACTGAAACGACGCCGTCGCGCTGTCGCCGATGCCGATGACCTGATCGAGCGGCGAGATCGCGATGCCCGTCATTGCCGAGCAGCAATCCAACCGGTCGCGCCAGCGAAAGCCGTAGAGCCGGCCGCGACGCTCCTCGAAGAACGCAACGACCGCCTGCAAGGCATCCAGTGTCCTGACGCCGTAGCCAGCGTCATAGCGCCGCCGCGACTGTGCCCAGCGTGCGTTGCGCGCCTCGCGGCCCGAGCCGAAGCTCACGATATCGGTGCGCCGTTCCGGCCCACCCGCGCTCTTCAGCGCGACATCGAGCGGAAACAGGACTTCGTGAAAACTGGTCATGACGAACCCTTTTCGCCATGGCCGGGCTTATCCGGCCATCTACGTCTTTTTCGTCGGTCGCATCTAGATGTGAATGCCCGGCACGAGGCCGGGCATGACGTGAAGCGATGGTGCCACGCTTAACGTCTTCACAAACTCCGCTGGCCCCGCGCCACCGCGCGCGCGATCTGGCCGGTGACGTAATTCTCGGAGCGACGGAAGCTATCGAGATCGGGCGTAGCGATCTGAATCGTGATGCTGTTGCCGCCGCCGCTGCCGGAAACGCCGAGCCGGCCGTCGGGACCGCGCGCGAGCGGCATGATCGCCTCCGGACCCGCCTCGCCCGCTAGACCGACGCCGCCGTCCATCATCGGAAAGTAGCTCGGCGCGCCGATCACGCCGCCGGATGCGAACGGCTTGATGGCGCCGAGCGCGTTGGCCTGCACGCCGCTCGCGCCGATGCTGCCAGTGAGTCCCGAGAACAGGCTGGAGATGCCGCTGGTCAGGCTCGCCGTCAGCGGCTTGAACGCGGCGGTTACCGCCAGACTCGAGACGCGCAACGCCAGCGTTTTCAGAACGTCATCGAACTGCTTGCCGCCAATGACCGACGACGAGAACGCCTGCGTCATCGCGCGGGCAAAGCCGCCCGCGCTGATGGTGAGCGCCTGGGTCTTGGCGTTAAGGTTGTCCAGCGTACTCGATGCGTCTTCAAAGCTCGTGTCGTCGGTCATTGTGTCCTCCCTTGCGCGGCGTATCGGGAAACCGCGCCAGCAAATCGTCGAGATCGGCCCGCGCCAGCGGCGGAACGGAAGGCCCGCGCACCGCGCGGATCGCCTGCGCCAGTTCGCGCGGCGTCATCCGCCAGAAGGCATCCGGCGCAAGGCGCAACACGCCGAAGCCGAAGCCCATCGCTTCCGCCCATGGAAACGGTTTCACCGCGTGGCGCCGTCATCGAAGGTCGCCGCGATCAGATCGGCCGCGATTTTGACGAAGCCGGCCACTCCGCCGTCGACGGTCATGACCGCAACCTCGTCGTCGGTGATGGCTTCGCCCGCGCCGCGCAACCCCGCAGCGATGATGCGGGTCAGATCGCGCGCCGACGGCCGTCCCGAACTGAAACGCTCCGCGAGCGCCACCAGGTCGTCGGCGCCAAATGCGGATTCCAGCTCCGCCAACGCACCGAGTGTCAGCACCAGCGTGCGCTGCCGCCCGCCGAGCTCGGCGGCGATCTCACCACGATGTCTGTTCGGCATAGAATCTCCTTTTTCTCCACCCTGCCCTCAAGGGGGAGGGTCACTTGGAGTGAAACGACGAGCGGAGTGGAGTGACTCTGTACCCTCACCCCACCCCGGTTCGCACACCGCTTCGCTTGTGCTTCACCGACCCTCCCCCTCGAGGGAAGGGTAAAAGCTCACATCGCCGTAAACGCCAGCGCACCGGCGGATTCGAGTGCGACGTCGAAGGTCACCTCGCCATTGTGCTCGCCGGCGAATTCGAGGCTGGCGATCTGGAACGGGCCTTCGATGGTGCCGAAATCCGGCACCACGACCTGGCAATCGTTGATCGCGCCGTTGAAGAACGCCTGCCGCACCAGCGCGTCCGATGCCGCATCCTTGAACAGGCCGCGTCCCGACAGCGAGGCGCGCTTGACGCCGGCGCCAGCCAACAGTTCGCGCCAGCGATCGGTCGACTCCGCGTTGGTGATATCGACGATCTCGGCGTTGAACGCGATCCTGCGGCTGCGCAATCCCGCCACCGTGACGAAGCTCGCGCCGTCGCTCATCTTCAACAACAGGTCCTTGCCCTTTTGTGCGCCCATGACGGCTCCTTGATTCTAGGTTGTCGGTTCGGTCACGGCGCGGAATCGCACCTGCGCGTGATAGGTGCGGCCGTCCGACTCACGCCGGATATCCGCAACCGCGAAGCGGAAGTTGACCAGCCGAAAGCCCGTCAGCGTCAGCGGCGCATCGTCGAGCGCCTGAAGCACCGCTCCGGCGATCGTGTGAGCCTCGCTTTGTCCGCCCTGGCGCGAACGCGCATGCAGCGTGATCTGGTGCTCCTGGGTCGGCCCGTCATCGACGGACGCGTCGGTGACTCGGGCCTCGCCGATCGAGACGTAAGGCAGCAGCGCGCCGCGCGGCGGCTCGTCATAGACCCGCTTGCCGCCGAGTGCCGCATGAAGCCCGCTGTCGGCGGCAAGCGCATCGTGCACGGCGACGCGAAGCGCTGAATTGGCGCTGGTCATTGCGATGTCCTTTCAAGAAGTGCGATCAGAGCGCGGGCACGCGATAGCTCGCGATCATGGCGCTGACGCTGGCCGGCATCATCGCCACGCTCTGGCCGATCGCGATCAGGCCGCGATTCTCGTACCAGTGCGCCACCAGCGTCCGCACCGCATGGCGCAGCGCGTCCGGCACGTCGGTCGCGGCGGTGCCGAAGCCGATCTCGACATCGAGTTCGATGCCGGCGCTCGCGCGTCCCGGTGCCGGCAGGCCCCACGCCGATGGCGCGATCACGCCGGCCGTTTTATCGAGGACGAATGTTTCGGCATCGATGACCGAGGCATTGCCCGCGGAATCGTAGACGCGCGCCGCGGCCAGCGCCCGTAGCGGCCCCCTGCCCGGCTTGATGCGGCCGTCCTTCGGCCACTGGTCCAGCACGAAACGCCAGGTCTGCGCGATCAGGGCGGAGCGCGTCATGGCTTCGACGTGACTGCGCGCAGCCGCAAGCAGCGAGGCAATCACGGTGTCGTCGTCATCATTTTCAGCACGCAGGAAGCTCTTGACCTCCGCGACCGACCACGGTTCGACCGCGGGTCCGCTCAGAAGTATCGACGGCATCGGATATCCTCGCTGTGACGATGCATATGTTGACAGAGACGCGATGCGGTGGCTCACATCGCCGCATGATTCAGCAATTCATTCGCCTGGTTGCGGTTGTGGCAGCCCTGACGCTAACGCAGCCCGCTTTCGCCATGGTCGGCGGCGGCGGCGCGCCCTCGCCTGCGGCGGCGAGCGCGGTCGTCACCATCGTCGGCTCGCACGGCAACTCCTGCACCGGCACGCTGATCGCGCGCGATGTCGTTCTCACCGCGGCGCACTGCATCGCGCCCGGGACCACCACCAAGATAGTCGACTACAAGAGCCAGCCGCCGCGCCTGCTCGATATCCGGCGCACCGCCGTTCATCCGCAGTTCGACATGCAGAGCCTGCTCGCGCATCGCGCAACTGCCGATGTCGCGCTGCTGCAACTCGCGTCCCCGCTTGCCGCGCAGCCCGCCGCGCTCGGCGGCGCGCTGATGCCGGTCACTGTCGGAATGCGTCTCACCGTCGTCGGCATGGGCGTCGCGGTCGCCGGCGACGGCCGCAGCGGCGGCGTGGCGCGCGCCGCAAGTCTGGCCGTCACCGGACGACCCGGCACCCTGCAGATCCGCCTGGTCGATCCTTCAACAAACAACACACGAGCCGGACTCGGCGCCTGCACCGGCGATTCCGGCGCGCCGGCGTTTCTCGATTCCAGCGGCGGCGTTGTCATCGGCATCGTGAGCTGGTCGACGGGGCCGAACAACGCGTCAGGCTGCGGTGGCCTCACCGGCGTCACGCCGCTCGCACTCTACCGCGACTGGATTTTGAAAACGGCGAGGAGTTGGGGTGCGGGGATTTAGCTCATTTCGGAATAAAAGAACCGTCATCCAAAGCACGGATCATACCTGACGCATCCGCGCATTGAGGAGGCACGCCGGACTCCCGCACGTCCTCAAGGGCCTTTCGAGCAGAATGCGGGTCGACAGCCAATAACGTATTGGCCGCCATCAATTTCACTTGCACATTCGAATGGGCGAGCAATGGTAGGAGAGCCCGGCGCTGATCTCCCTCCCTTTGCTTAAGCTCATCGCGAATTTTCTGCATCTGGGCATAGAGGCGACTATATTTCTCATTGTCCAGGACATAGATCGCATCATACTGGGCGAGCGCAACCGACAAGAACTGTTTGACCAGCGTTTCGATCGTGGCTGTTCGGTCTGTTGAACGACGGTTCATTTCAGCACCCCCTCGTTCCGAAGAGCATCCAGGCCGACGCTCATTTGTTCATCCCAATTCTTGCCGCCGAGATAGTCGCGTGGCGAAGCTGGACGAGGCCGTGCGCTAGGTCGGCTTAAAAATTCCACGATCGAGGTTAATCAAGCACATGCCTGCATCGCCGGACTGCGGCAACCATCGCGAAGATGCAATAGCCTCAATTTTCCGGCGAGCCTCGTCGGGCGCAACAGCAAGCGTGAGCTTGGCTGCCTGCAGCTGGACCTGCATGTTGGGATGGCTGTAAAGCGCCATCAGCGCGCGCCGTTGATCGCCCGGACGCCGCTTCAATTCTTCCGAGACTTCCATCATTCGATCAAAGAGACGATTGAATTTTGTGAGTTCGTGGCCGAGAAGCGCGTCATCCTGCGCGGCAGTGATTGCCGCAAATCGACCGACCAGTTGATCGGCGGGTATCGCATCGAGGCTGACTTTCCTGAAAATCATGGCTTGAGAACCTCGAACATCACCAACGCGTCGAGGCCGACTCGTCGACGGTCTTCCCAACTCTTATCGCGCAGATATTCTCTTGGCGAGAGGCCGTTGAAACCAACGTTCGGCGTCCCATACCAACCCGTGATCCGATAATGCGTCAAGCGCGGGATGCTGACAATATTGGACGGATCATCGATTTCACTACGCACAAAGCCAAACCGTTCGGCCCAAGTCTGCTCGACGATGTGATGATCGTCGTAACCTGGCCGAGACTGACCGACACCCTGCTGCAACTCTTCTAACGTTTTCGGCTCGTCGCGCGCAGCCTGAATGAGGGCGTGATAGTCTTTGAGCCATTCTACATTATTCATCATGCCGACATAGGCAACCGAGACCGGCCCGCTGTTTCTCGCCAACCAGCCTGCCGCCGCGCGAAGATATTTCGTTCTTTCGACGCTGGTTGTTGGCCGCTGCTTCGGAATCTCCGGCGGCTCGTCCAGCGGCGGGCCCTGGTTGTGACTCATGCCCGGCGGCAAATCGCCAGCAAGTTGCACACCATCGATCGTGTTGTCGCGCGGCGTGATCTGAAAGAGGCCGAGACTGCCTCCTCCTGCGCCGTCGTCCGTCCACTGACCGCCATCCGGGCTGCCGGCCGGCACGCGCGGCTGGTCCGGATTGAATTTGCGCGCCAGCGCGGGAAACGCTTTGGCGACATCTACGCCAGGCGGAAAAAATCGCACTGCGTCGGGACGAGCCCAGCGGGCCACATCCGGCCGCAGCCACCGCGATTGCTGATGGCGCAGCCAGGCGTCATGATGCGATGGCATAAAAGTATATCCTAGAGGAACGACACGCGTTGGAAAGCGAAACGGCGTGCTGGAAACACGCCGTTGAATTTTCCGTCATGCGCGGGCATAGGCGCGAAGCGCCGTCTCCCACTCTTGGGACCCCGCGCATCCATTCTTCTTTGAAAGAAGGATGGCCGGATCATCTGGCGCGAAAACCCGCTTCACGCTTCTGTCCGGCCATGACCACCTTTTATTCGGCTTACTATCGGCCAGCTCAGCTCGCCGCGAACTTCATCAGCTTGATGGCGTCGAAGTCCTGCACGCCGCCGCCGACGCGCTTGGTGGTGTAGAACAGCACGTAGGGTTTCGCGGAGTAAGGGTCGCGCAGCACGCGCACACCGGCGCGGTCCACCACAAGGTAGCCGCGACGGAAGTCGCCGAACGCGATCGACAGCGAATTCGTCGCGACATCCGGCATGTCCTCGGCCTCGACCAGCGGGAACGTCATCAGCGACGCGCGCCCGCCCGCCAGCGACGGCGGCTGCCACAGATACGAGCCACCGGTATCCTTGAACTTGCGGATCGCGGCCTGCGTCTTGCGGTTCATTACGAAGGCGGCGTTCTGGCGATAGCCGGCCTTCAACGCATACACCAGATCGACCAGCGCATCGGAGGGGTTCGACGTCGCGAACCCGCCGGCGAGACCGCTGGGGACATAGCCGAGCTTGCCCCACACCCATGAACCGTTGGCCACGGTGTCGGATTGCAGGAAGCCCTTCGGCTTGTTGGTGCCGTCGCCGTTGACGAAGGCCGCGCCTTCCTGCACCGCGAAGGTCAGTTCGACCTCCTGCGCGATCCACTCGTCGATGTTGACGGCGCTGTCATCGAGCAGCGTCGCGGTCGCCGCGGGCATGGCGTAAAGCTCCATCGCCGGGAAGCTCAAGGCATCCAGCGTCGGCGACGTGGTTTGCGTTCGCGAATCCGTCTCCCCGACCCAGCCGGTGGCGGGTCCCGCCGTCATGAACGGCTTTTTGTAGACGTTGCCCGAGATGGTGCGCACCGATGCGAGCGCGCGGATCGGCGAGATCGCCGCCAGCCGCTCGCCGATGGCCTGCTCCAGTTCGACCGGCACCAGATAGCCGCCGTCGGGGTTGGATCCGCCCGACATCGCCTTGGTCTCCAGGCCACGCAGGGCGCCCACCTCACCGCCGCGCACATAGGCCTCGAATGCGCTTTTGTGCTCGCGCGACGCCGCATCGCCAGCGATGCGGCCGCGGCCTTCGAGCGCCGGACGGGCGTGCTTCAGCGCCAGTTCGTCCATGCGCTTGTGCTGCGCGTCGAGCGCGGCATTGATGCGGTCGACCTTATCTTCCAGCAGCACGTCGCCGCGCTTCTTCTCCAGCCGCGCCAGGCGCTCGTCATTGGCCGCCTTGAATTCCTCGAAGGTGATGCGGAAGTCGTCATAGTCGCCGCGGACGGCGACGCCGGATTTGTGTTCCAGTGCGGTGTCGGTGATATCGAAGTCCATTCACATTCTCCTCGGTGGTCGTGGTTTCATGGCTTTGTCGCCCAAGACTTGCGTGACACTGCGCCAGAGCGTTTTGGAGCGAAGCATGTCCTCGGGCTTGACCCGAGGATGGATACTGGTTCGCGTGAAGAAACCGCGTCACAACAAGAATCTGGAGTCCCGTTCCGATTTCATCGGGACGGAAATGGCTCTAGAATGGCTTCCCGCAACGAGAGCACCGTCGAGGCGAAACCATGCGCTTTCTGATCTTTGTCTGGATAACTCTCGCCGTCGCCGCCGCAGCCAGCGCGTGGTATGCGATGGAGCCGTCGCGACGCGGCCCGGCACAATTCTGGATCGGCGCCTGCGCAGTGCTGCTGGCGGCGTTCGCGATATCCTTCATGATGCTGGGCGGCAGCACCGAAAAATCGCTGCTGTCGATCGCGCTTTATTTCCTGAACTGGGGCATGGCGGCCGGCGGCGCGGCGATCTGCGTCGGCGTCATCGCTGGCCTGTCGCTGGCGCTGGCGTACAAGCGGTGAGAGATATCGGCATCAGCCGGGTGAACGCCGCGTCCAGCGGCGCTCTCTCGATATGGCCGGGATCATGCTCCAGCGTCAGTCAGGTCGCTTCACTTCCTGCGCGCGCATGAACTTCATCAGGGCCACGAACTGATCCTCGGTCTCGAGGTAGTAAAAGTCTTGATCGGGATAGCGCTTCGTCGGGACCACGGGCTTACCGACCAGGCGGCGCAGGAAGGCGACGCCATCCTTGAACTCGGCCTCGCGCCGCTACTGCAACACCGTACAGACACCATCGTGAGCAAATAAACTTCGACACTATATCGGGATGTCATGGCTTTTATCGCCTGCGATCAGGGTTGGTCGGGAATACTCTATCGAAACCAGCCGTGCGAGCGCCGCATCTACCGGCCCCCGCGTTTCGCGCGCAGCTCCTTGCTGAATTCCATCAGCTTGTCGAGCTGCTCCTGGGTCAGATCATACCATTCGATATGGCTGGGATCCTGCCGGCGCTGCGATTCCAGACCGTCGAGCTCTCCAAGAAACTTCCGTACCAGCCAGTATTCGTGCTCGTCAGGCCACGACAGATATGCCTCAACGCCCTCAACGTAGACTTGGATTTTATACTTTGCCATGGTCTGCTCTATTCATTCCGGGGAAATGCGGTCTCAACCCTGTAGCCCTTCTCACTCCTCCGGTCACGCACGATCACCACCCGTACACCGTAGGTCTCCCTGATATAAGGCTGCGAGCGCTCGGTCGCCGCATAGGCCTCGCTCCCGGTCGGCGAGCCGAATACAGCGTCAAGGTCCTCCTTCCCTGAAAGCCCGTTGACGACTTTATCGACCTTGTCCGGATTTCGCGCAATCGTCGAATTGACCAGCTTGTTTGCCGCTTCCAGCGAGGGAAAGGAACCTTCTCTCAAACCGTCCGCCAAGGCGCCAACCCGGCGATAGTAGCCGGTCGCGCCGTTAACGGCGTTCAAAAGAGACGCGTCGCTCCGTCCAACATGTCTTTCGATGGCGTGGCCGCCAAGATCGCGCTCTTCCAGCAGGTCGATCGGTCGCTTGTTCGGGCGGTATTGAATCCGTTCGAGACCGCCGCCGCCGTCCGCCCACTGCCCGCCGTCCGGATTGCCGGCGGGGACGCGCGGCTGGCTCGGACTGTATTTTCGCGCGAGCGCCGGATAGACCTCACGAGGATCGTTGCCGGGAACGAGAAAGCGCGCCGCGTCCGGCCGGATCCATCGGTAGGCATCGGGCCGCATCCAGCGCGCGCGCTGGGTGGCTTCGAATAGGCTTTCATGATTTGACATCAGCGTGCTCCCGCGATCTGCGCGCGCAGCGCGCCGTGCAGCGCCGCGCGCCGCGATTCCCTGCCGCGCAGCGACGCCACCGCCGGGCGCGGGCGGAGCCGCGGCGCCGGTTCATCCGCGGCCTCCGTCATGCTCCGCCAGCCGCGCTCGGCCTGTGTCCGCTCGCGCGAGCGCGGCGACGGGGGCGTCGCCTGCTTCACGGCGCGGACACGCGCTCCCGCCAGCAGCGGGAAGGTGACGATGGAAATCTCCCACAGGTCGACCTGATAGAGTTTGCGCACGCGCGTGCGCGGCTCGATCCGGCCGCGCACGGTGCGGTAGCCGATCGACAGGCCGTCCACCGCGCCGGCCTCGACCAGCGCCAGCAGTTCGCGCGCCCGCGCCACGTCGGGGATCAACTTTCCCCGCGCCCACAGCCCGCGAAAATCCTCGCGCAGTTCGAGCCAGATGCCGACCGGCTCACTCGGATCGTGCTGGAACAGCATCGGGATCCTGCGCAAGCCTTTCGCCTTCAAGGTCTGCGCGAACGCGCCGGGCATCATCATGTCGCGCGCCTGGTCGATCTCGCCGAACAGACTGGCATAGCCTTCCACCGCGCCGTCGCCGGAAAACGACAGACGCGACACGGATGACAACGGGGCGTGCATGATCGACCTCGCGGAATGAGCGGAGGAACGGATTGATGAAATTCGAAACGACGTGTGGTACCCGCCGCGCGCGCTTGTGGCGGACGCTACTTGGCGATGCTCAGCTCTTGCGGCTGCGTTTCGCCGGCTTGCGCCGCGCCGCCGGCCTCGGACGCGACGATTTCCCAGCCGGCGCCTTGCGCTGCGCGCGATCGAGATGGGCGAGGAATTCACGGAACACGGTGAGATGATCCCGCGAGGATTTGGTCTCGGTGCTGAACGAGCGCAGCATGCTGTGAAGGTTGTCCATCAATCCTGATCCTTGTCGAAGGTTAAGGCGCGGCGTTGCGCCTTGCGATTGAACCGCTGCAGTTCACGGACGAAATCGTCGAAGCGGCGCGAGGCGGCCGACAGTTCACGCAGCGCGAACAAAAGACCCGCGCTGGCCGCGCTCGCCCACAGAAACAGCGCGAGATGCGCGAGGTCGCCGCGCTCTGCGAAGATGCGGATCAGGTCGGACATCGCATGAACCCATGGCGGACGTCATGACCGGACTTGATCCAGCCAATCCATCGTCTTCATCAAAAGAGTTCGCAGGGGTGAAACGCGAGTCAGGTCCGACCGGGTCAAGACCTAAGCTACGGATCGGGGAACGTCTCCGGCGGCAGATCGCTATCTGCGATCCATTCGATGCTGGTCGGCAACTCGCCGTCGGTCTCGATGAATTCCTTCACCGCTTTCCAGGCGACAGGGAACGGCACGAACAGTCCGACCGACAACGGATCGCCATGCAGCGACCGCACGAACTCGCCGAGACGACGGAGGTCGCCTTTGGAATTATATGTCTGTTTGCGCCGGATACGCCCGTCCCATTTTCGATAAAGAAGTGTGACACCGAGATCGGGATTGCCAGTCATTGACAGATTTACAGTAACTTGCTCCGACGCAGGCAGATGATCTGTGCTACAGAGACCGGCGGCCGCCAAACCCCAGTTATCGTTGCCTCCGCGATACGGCCATTCCTGCCCTTTGGGCGCCCGAGCAAACCGCTCAAGGTCGTCCGGGGAAGGCCAGCTATGCCAGTCACAGCCAGGAAAATTCGTGGTTTTCTTCATCTACGTCTCCAAACGAGCCATCTGCCGTTTGTCATGACACTCGTTATTCCCGTTGGCCGCTCCACATAAGTCACGGCAGGATTTCCCAACTCCATTCCGAGCAGCGGAAGAACCTCACCGCAGTTCCAACAGACTTCCCTATCGACCTCGACCGTAATTGTCCTGCCGGCGAGCGACCCACCATTGTCTCTAGCCGCTCTCATCAAAATTGTCGCCTCAGCATGGTAGAGTGAGTTGTTCGGCGCTTTTCCAATGTTACCAGTTTCCACAGTCCCCGGATATTTGTTGACGAGGCTCCACCTCCACCCATCAGCCTCAAAACGATCGGCCGCACCATATCCCGGCGTCCCGGAGTTCACCCCGAAATATAGCTTTCCATCGATCTCGGCAGCCGCAACCGTGCCGTTATCCGGCCGCCACATCGGCTCGCCGAAAAGATTGGGCTCATTATAGATGGTGCGATAGGCATTGATCCAACCCTGCCCGTCGAACGGGCGCATCGACGGCAGACTTTCCCGCGGCGGATCAAGCGGCGGGCCCAGATTGCCGCCGCGCGCGCTGATGCGCGAGCCACGCAGATTCGTGCTCGGTCATGAAAATCGTCCGGAGAAATTGAATTGATACGCGAGCGCCAGACGAGTTGAGCGCGCCCCTACTCCAGCCGATCACCACCCTCGATCGGCGCATAGCCGACCGCCTCGCGCTTTTCGTTAAGCGTGAGAAACGCCGCGTTGCTGACGCGCTCCCACAATGCTGCCCGATCGGCGGCGAGCGCGTCGATCCTGTCGGCGTCCACCACGATGCGGATGGTTTCACCGAACTGCGGCGACAGCCACTGCGCGAACGCGTTACCGATGCGCGACGCCAGCGGCAGCACGGTCTGGCGGAAGAAGCAGCGGTTGGCTTCCTGGAAATTCGCGTAGGTGTTGTCGCCGGGAATGCCGAGCACCATCGGCGGCACGCCGAAGGCGAGCGCGATCTCGCGCGCGGCGGTATGCTTCGCTTCCAGGAAATCCATGTCCTTCGGCGTCAGCGACATCGCCTTCCAGTCGAGCCCGCCTTCGAGCAGCAGCGGCCGTCCCGCGTTCACCGCACCCTGATAAGTGTCAGTGAGTTCTCTCTTCAGCCGGTCGAACTGCGAATCCGAGAGCACCGCGCCTTCGGGGCCGGAATAGACCAGCGCGCCGGAGGGCCGCGCGGCGTTGTCGAGCAGCGCCTTGTTCCAGGCCGATCCGGCGTTGTGAGTATCGATCGCCACCGCCGCCGGTTCGATCGGCGCGAGGCCGTAATGATCGTCGAGTGGATGGAAGAACGTCAGGTGCAGGATCGGCGGCACGGCTGACGATGCCTGATCGAAGCGGATGCTGCGACCGCCGACTGCATATTCATACGCCTCCGCCCAGCCATCGACGCCGGGCACCACCTTCATGCGATCGGGCCGCAGCGCAAACAGTTCGCGCACCGCGCCGTCGAGCGCGACCGCCTCGATATAAGCATTGCCGGACAGCAGAAGATGCGACACCAGCATCTCGAGAAACGCGCCGCCGTCCTGCCGCGGGTTCGGCCGCGACAACAGCAGCGACAGCGGATGCGCTTCACGCTCCTGCGCGCCTTCGAATACGAGGTAGCTGCACGAGGCCACGTTCTCCGCGATCAGCCGCACGGCGCGATGCACGATGGCGTTGTTGAGATAACCCTCGCGCGCCAGCGCCGCATAGTCGCGCGGCGTCCACCGCGCGCGGCCGCCGCTCTCGAAGGCAAGCAGTTTCGCCGTGCGGCTGGCTTTCGTCTCGGGCGGAATCAAAAAGGCTTTAAAACGATCGAACATCAACGACCCTTTCTTCACCTCTTCCCGACAGTGGGAAGCGGAAGCTCTCTCTCACAATCCCCTCACCCGCGGCTGCGCGCGCGGCGCGAGCGCCAGCGACGTCACCGCCCACACCAGCGCATCGAGCCGGTCCGGCGAGCGCCCGGACGACAAGCCCGACAAGGCAAAGTCGCACATTTCATCTTCCAGCGCGGCGAAGCTGCCGGCGTGCCGGACGCGGCCTTGTTCGTAGAGCGTCGCCACCGGTTCGGCGCGCAGCCACTTGCCGCGCGTCGCGCGCACCGGAATAACGGGCACCGCGGCATCCACCTCCGCGATCACGGCCTTCACCATGTCGCCGCCCTGGTTGACTTCCGCCACCAGCGCATCAGCCTCGCACCGCCGCCACAGCGCGATCGCCTTCGCCGCCCACAGTGCCGGCGTCGCGCCCGCTACCGTTTCGTCGGCGATCACATAAACGATGCCGCCTTCCGCCAACCCCACCGCGACGATGCCGCAGGCGTCGGCGCGCTTGCCGGAGGTCGCGGGCGGATCGACTGCGACCACGATACGCTGCATCGGCGGCGCTTCGCGCACGCGACATTTCTCAAGCAGCGCGCGCGACCACAGCGCATCGGGACGATCCTCGATGATCTCGCCGTCAAGCTCCTGACGCCCGAGCCGCGTTCCGGCGTAGCGCGCCATCACGCCTTGCAGAAAGGTCGGCGCCAAGTTGAAGGCGTTGGCCTGCGTCGGCGCGCGCGTGACCACGCTCGCCGCATCCGCCATCAGGCGTTTCAGAAGCGCGGTCGACCGCGGCGTCGTGGTGATCAGCTGGCGCGGCTGCGATCCCAACCGCAAACCGAACTGCAGCATGTCGAACGCCGCCTCCGCGTAACGCCACTTCGCCATTTCGTCGGACCAGGCGCAGCCGAATTGCGGTCCGCGCAGGCTTTCGGGATCGTCGGCGGAAAAAACCTGCGCCACCGCGCCGTTATTCCATTCCAGCCGCTTGCGCGACGGCGACCATGACGGCCGCTCGTGGGCGGCATGCACAGCGAGCAAGCCGGAAACGCCTTCGATCATCACCTCGCGCGCGTCATGTTCGGTTTCCCCGACCAGCGCGATGCGCGACACCGCTTCATTCGCGAACGGCGGCAGCCCGAGCGCCTGCGCGCGAATCCATTCGGCCCCGGCGCGAGTCTTGCCAGCGCCGCGCCCGCCGATCATCAGCCAGATCAGCCATGGCGCTCCGTTGGGCGCAAGTTGCGGCGGACGCTGATGGTCGTGCGCGAAAATATCCCACTGCCGGGCGAGAAATCCGAGTTCCGCCTCACTCATGCTCTGGAGCAGGAGTTGCCGCTGGCGCAGCGACCACTTGCTCCAGTCGGCGCGAAAGCGCGCGCCGGAACTCGTCGAGATCGCGGGGCACGGCGTCGTCATCGGCGGGCTTCACCTTCTCCTCACTGGCGCGCAGCCGCGTCACTTCGCCGAGCGTGCGCGCGAGACTCGCAAGCGTGCGCGCGCGACGTTCCGCTTCGGTGCGCTGCTGCGGCTTCAGATGACTGCCGCCGACAATGACCTCGATCAGCGACAGTTCGCGCTCGATCGCGCGCGTCACCCGTTCGATCAGCATCGCGCCGCTCGCGGGCGGTGGATCATCGATCCGCTCGACCGCCGTGCGCTTGACGCGCGGACTGGGCTCATCCTTGCGCCGGGCGGCCGCGCGCCGCGCGCGTTGCCTGCTCACTCCGGCTTTTGCCGCTTCGTCGCGCTCATCGACAGCAATCGGCGTCTTGTCATCGATGAAGCGCGTGGTGGCGGCCATCGTCGCCTTGCGCGCGGCCGCGGCTGCGATTTTGCCGGGCTTCGCGGCGGCGTGACCTTGTTTGACGGTTTTCGCGGCCCCGTCTGCTTGCGCCAGCGACGTCTTGCGAGCCGCCGGCCGCATCGCTTTTTTCGCCGCAGGGGATGACGTTTTTTTCGAGGCGATTCGCTTTACGGTTCCGGCCGGAGATGTCTTCGTTCGCGACGCAACGCGAGTCGCCGCCGGTTTTCGTCCCGGTCTGGCAATTCGCCTCACAGCCATGGATGTCGAAAAGCCCCTCGTCGCGAAATCGTCACTGCCGAACCCGGCCCTCCCGACAATCGCCGGAAGCCGAATACACTGCAGGATGATTTTGGATCGATCGATCCAAAATCATGAACGTGCCATTCCAATATTCGAAATGGATGCGGGTGGAAAACCGCATCACACTTCGTCGTCCAGAAGCGAAAAAGCTCTAGCGGAAAAATACCAACCAGGTTCCGCCCAGGATCAGCACGGCAAGGCCAGTACTGATGGCGAGAAGCATAAAGACGGAGGGGCCAGGCTCGCCCTGTCGCGCCTCGGTCGGAGTTTCCACGATCCGATCATCCTCGTTGGTTGCCATCCACATCTCTCTGCTTCCCCAGCGATCCACGCGGATCGCGTGCTCTTGCATGGGTTGAAGCAACGCCAGATCGCTAGCGATGTTCCTGCAAATGCATGCGGGGTCAGTGCGATACGTGATCCTCAGACGGATCCTGCCCGGCGGCGGTGGTGTGGGGCTCGAACGGAGAGTGTGAACGACGCCGTTATCTCTTGGCGCAACTCTGGAGCATGCCGAAAACATACTTCGGCAGCGTCACGCTGTCAAGGTATATTTTCCTAGGAATATTTACCGCTCCTGTGCCGCCTTACTTCAACGCGTCGTTCACCCCGACAAACCACTCGTTGAGAGTCCGGCCGATGCCGGTGACCGCCATCAGGATGACGATGCTGAGGCTGCCGGCGATTATCGCATACTCAATCGAAGTTGCACCGGACTCGTCGCGCAAAAAGGCCGACGCAAGCTTTGCAATGAAACGCATTGCCAACTCCGATCGATGGATGCGCGGATTTCCGCGCGGGCCAGGAAACGGCAACCTATAGGCGAATGATTGCACAGACCCTTAAGCGATACCCTCAACGAATGCTTAAATCCGTTGACGAATTCCACCGGCACCGATCATGCCGCCGGTCCTGCAAGCGGCCGCTCCTCCATTCGCATCAGCAGCAGTGCCGTACCCGCCAGCATCGCTGCGGCGGCGGCAAACACATAGTGGAACGCCGTGGTGAGATCGGATGCGGAGATCGCGTGGAACGGATGACCGCCCTCCTGGCTGATCGAGATATCCGAACCCAGCATCATCAGCAGGATGGCGGCGAAGGCGGCGACGGTGAATGACGAGGCCAGCGCCCGAAAGAAATTCATCGCGCCGGTGACGGTGCCGATCTGCGGCCGCGCCACCGCGTTCTGCAGCGCCACCACGCTGACGGGAAACGTGGTTCCAAGCCCGAAAGCGAACAGCGAGAGCAGCGTCAGCAGCGGCCATAGCGGCATCGCGACCACCGCCAGGATCGCGGCGATGACCGCGGCGAACCCGGTCCCGATAATCGCGACCCGCTTGTAGTGGACCGCGTGCGTCATGGTGCGGCCGGCAAGCGCGGCGCCGCCGGTCGAAATCGCTGCTATCGGAATCAGCGCCAGTCCCGATTCGCTGGCGCTGAGGTGATGGACCACCTGATAGTACAGCGGCAGATGCACGGTGATCCCGATGATGGCGCCGAGCGCGAAGGCACCGGCGGCAATGGCGTAAGGGACCACCGGGCCGCCGATCAGCGACAGCGGCAGGAACGGTTCCGGCGTCGTGCGCGCGTGCCAGACGAAACCGGCGGCAAGCACGAGCGAGGCGCAAAGCATGGCGGCGATCGCCGGCGACAGCCAGGCGAAGCGGTTGCCGCCCCAGGTCAGCACCAGCATGAACACCACGGCGGAGGCCATCAGCAGCGCTCCGCCTGTCCAATCCACCTTGCGGCGGCGATGGAACACCGGGATTTTTTCCATCTTCGGCAGCAGCATCGCCAGCGAGACGATGCCCAGAGGCAGGTTGATCCAGAAGATCATCGACCAATGCAGGTGCTCGGCGAACACCCCTCCCAGGACCGGGCCGGCGATGCCCGCCGCGGTCCACACGCCGCTGAAATAGGCCTGATACTGGCCGCGCTCGCGCGGCGTCACCACATCGGAGATTACGGTCTGCACCACCGGCAGGATGCCGCCGCCGCCGAGACCCTGCACACCGCGCGCGATGACCAGCGTCGCGATATTGGGCGCCAGCGCGCAAAGCACCGATCCCGCAATGAAGAGACTGAGCGCGGTGATGATCATGGCGCGACGGCCATAGATGTCGCTCAGCGTGCCGAACACCGGCGCGACCGCGGTCGAGGCCAGCAGATATGCCGTGATGATCCACGACAGCGTCGTGACGTCGTGGAACTGGCGGCCGATGGTGGGCAGCGCGGTCGCGACGATGGTCTGGTCGAGCGCCGCCAGGAACATGGTCAGCATCAGGCTGACCAGAATGGTGCGGACTTCGCTCCGGCTCAGTGGAACGGAAGGCGAGATCGGCGGCGCATCGGAATCGCCGGCAGCCGGACCCGCCGCGACTTCGCGGGGGTTGTCACCGGCTGAATTCTGCGGAAAGGACGGATCCCGACCGGACGGATCGAGCTTGTTCATGTGCGGGAAACAAAATTTTCAGCTGAAATGGCGAGAGAGACGGACGGAGGGCGAAAGGCTGCGTCATCTTATATTGTCTATAACGACATTATAACGCGCGCTGTCGGGTTCGGACAGCGTGGTCGGCGGCCGAATAGCATTTGCAGATGCTCAATCGCAAACATGTGATGGATAAGTCATCAGCTTCGCGGCCGATTCTTCAGCCGGGCCAGTTTGGACAACCGGATCGGCCACTGAACGATATGATTCTCGAGCTCGGAATCGGGAATCTCGTTCTCGGTCCCGCGCACCCGGCCCCGCACCGAGACCCCCGCCTCGTGCACCGTGTTACGGTCACCGGAAATCAGCGGATGCCACCAATAGAGATCGCGTCCCTCCGCGACCAGCCGGTAACCGCAGCTCGGCGGCAACCAGTTCAGGCTGCGAACGTTTTCCGGCGTCAGGCGGACGCAGTCCGGAACCTGCTCGGAGCGGTTCGCATAATCCTTGCAGGCGCAGAGCCCGGCATCCAGCAGCCGGCAGGAGACATGGGTGAAATAAATGTCGCCGGTGTCTTCGTCCTCGAGCTTTTCCAGGCAGCAGCGCGCGCAACCATCGCACAGGCTTTCCCATTCGGCGTCGGACATCTCTTCCAAGGTCTTGGTCTTCCAGAAGAATCCGGCCTGTTCCGACGAGCGCGAGGATCGTTGCGTCATGCTTCGCTTCTTCTAGTGAAAATCGTAATTTCAGAAATCGCAATGTCTATGGGGCGTGGCTGTGTCCAGCGCAAGCGGCTTCACCTGCGCTGGGCCGTGTGTCCGAACGCGCAGCCGGCCATTGGTTTATCACCTCTGCTCGGATAGAAAGAAACGCTTTCCCGAGCACGCGGATGATGTTCCATCCGTTGGGTTTGATGTGCCTTGGGTTTGCCGCAACACTCTTGCATGACGTGCCGACGGCGCCGGACGGGTCGCCGCCGCGCCGCAGATCGGTCACAGGCCCTTAGTGCGAAATATCCTGCCCTCCGATTGGAAAAAACGAATCCGGCATTTCCTGCTGGATTTCGACGCACGTGTCGATTCAACGCTGTTCTCGTCGGCGGTCGGCGCGCGCGAACTGTATGAACGCTTCTCCACCTACATGGACCGCTTCTATGTCGGCCGCTGGAAACGCTGGGTGTTCATCGAGCCTTTATCGGAAGCTGCGACGCTCGGCCTCGGCGGGCTCATCGTCCTGCTGGCGCTGGCGCAGCCGGCGTTCCGCGAGACCGCCGATGAGGACTGGCTGAAGAAATCCGATCTCGCGGTGACGTTCCTCGACCGCTATGGCAATCCGATCGGCAGCCGCGGCATCAAGCACAACGATTCGATTCCGCTCGAGGAATTTCCTGACAACCTGATCAAGGCGACGCTCGCGACCGAGGACCGCCGCTTCTACGATCACTTCGGCATCGACGTCGGCGGCACCTTCCGCGCGCTGGTCACCAACGCGCAGGCCGGAGGCGTGCGGCAGGGCGGTTCCTCGATCACCCAGCAGCTTGCGAAGAACCTGTTCCTCTCCAACGAGCGCACCATCGAGCGCAAGGTCAACGAAGCCTTCCTCGCGATCTGGCTGGAAACCCGCCTGACCAAGAACGAGATCCTGAAGCTGTATCTCGACCGCGCCTATATGGGCGGCGGCACTTTCGGCGTCGACGGTGCGGCGCATTTCTACTTCAACAAGTCGGTGCGTGACGTCAATCTCGCCGAAGCCGCGATGCTCGCCGGCCTGTTCAAGGCGCCGACCAAATACGCGCCGCACATTAACCTGCCCGCCGCCCGCGCCCGCGCCAACCAGGTGCTCGACAATCTCGTCGACGCCGGCTTCATGACCGAGGGCCAGGTGTTTGGCGCGCGGCGCAATCCCGCCACCGCGGTCGACCGCCGCGACGAGAACTCGCCGAACTATTATCTCGACTGGGCGTTCGACGAGATGCGCAAGCTGGTCGATACGTTTCCGCGCTCCTATACAGAGCGCGTGTTCGTGGTGCGCACCGCCATCGACATGAACGTGCAGCACGCGGCGGAGGAAGCGATCGAGAACCAGTTGCGGCAGTTCGGCCGCGACTATCACGCGACCCAGGCCGCAACCGTGGTCGCCGATCTCGACGGCGGCGTGCGCGCGATGGTCGGCGGCCGCGATTACGGCGCCAGTCAGTTCAATCGCGCGACCGACGCCATGCGCCAGCCCGGATCGTCGTTCAAGCCTTATGTCTACACCACCGCGCTGCTCAACGGCTTCAAGCCGACATCCACGATCGTCGACGGCCCCGTCTGCATCGGCAACTGGTGTCCGCAGAACTACGGACATTCCTATTCCGGCACGGTGACGTTGACCCAGGCGCTGACGCGCTCGATCAATGTGGTGCCGGTGAAGCTTTCCATCGCGCTCGGCAAGGGCGAGAAGAACCCGGCCAAGGCCGGACGCGCCAAGATTGTCGCGGTCGCCCGCAAGTTCGGCATCGTCACGCCGCTGCCGGACACGCCCTCGCTGCCGATCGGCGCCGACGAGGTCAACGTGCTCGAGCACGCCGTCGCCTATGTGGCGTTTCCGAACAAAGGCAGGGCGGTTACGCCGCATGCGGTTCTGGAAGTCCGCACCGGCGCAGGCGATCTGGTCTGGCGCTACGACCGTGACGGCCCCAAGCCGCGCCAGATCATTCCAGCGTCGGTCGCCTCCGACATGGCCGGCATGATGAGCCACGTCGTCAGCGAAGGCACCGCACGCCGTGCCATCCTCGACGGCATTCCGGCGGCGGGCAAGACCGGCACCACCAACGCCTATCGTGACGCCTGGTTCGTCGGCTACACCGGCAACTTCGTGTGCGGCGTCTGGTACGGCAACGACGACTACTCGCCGACCAACCGCCTGACCGGCGGCGCGCTGCCTGCCCAGACCTGGCATGACATCATGACGGCCGCGCATCGCGGCGTCGAAATCAAGGACATCCCTGGTGTCGCTGCGCCGGCGAAGCCGACCGCAGCCGACAGCGCCAAAGTCGCAGGCGACGACAACGCAAGTCCCGCGCCGCCGCCCATCCTGACCAAGCGGGGGGCCGAGATTCTGGTACGTGTGGAAAAGATGCTGGATGAGACGGCCAAGACGATCGGAAAAACCTCGGCGGCTCCCTCCGCCTCGCCTGCTGCCTATTCGTCCGGCGCCGCGGCGTTTTCCGAAAGCCTGGCAGCCGCGACGTCCGGCGGTCGGACGGCCCCCGCGCCACGCAAGAACTGACGCATGCTCCCATGGCCAATCGTTTTCGAGCGAAACACATATCTCCGGGCTTGACCCGGGACGGAAGACCGGTTCGCGTGCGGACAGCACATTGTTGAAACGGAGCCCCGCCTCTTCATGAGGCGGAAAGGCTCCGTGACCTTCAACTTGGAACTTCAACTCGAAACCGGACCGGAAGCCTAATATCATTACGCACCTTTGATTCTGCAGTTCGCATCAAAGGAGCCGAGCGATCGTTTGCGAACGTCGAAACCGGAGCGCCGACCCGTGCGGCTGATTTTGATCACCTTGCTGGCGTTCGGGCTTGCCACCGCGGTCGGACTCGGAGCCACCTGGATCACCGCAACGCGCGGCACGGACCTGGGCACGCTTACCATCGGCGCGTGGACCGCAAGGCCAAGAAGCGGATCCGCCGACATCGATCCCTATTCGCGCGCCGCGATTGCGCGTAGCGGCGAATTGCCGATCGGAACCGGCGACGGCATTGCGTTCCTCGCGGCCACTTCCGACGACAAGCAACCGCTCGATGGCCGCTGCGACGTCATTGTCAGCGGCGTGACCCCGGCGGCACGGTTCTGGACGCTGACGCTCTACGACCGGAAGGGCCATCTGGTGGCCAACTCGCTGCAACGCTACGGCTTCACCAGCGAGGAGATCGTGCGGAATTCCGACGGCTCGTTTGCGGTGAACGTGGCCGCGCGGGCGCGTGCCGGCAACTGGCTGCCGACCGGCGGCATCGAGCGCTACGTGCTGATGCTTCGTCTCTACGACACGCCTGTTGGGGTCGCGACGCGAACCCAGCGCGACGCGCCGATGCCCTCCGTCACGACTGGAGGGTGTTCATGATCCGCGTGCTGCTTGCTGTGGTCGGTGGCATCCTGCTTGGCGGCGTCGTGCATCTCGTCAGCGTGCTGGCGCTGCCGCGGATCGCCTCGCAGGACGCCTATTCGCGGCTGATGGCGATGACCAAGGTGAACGCGGTGACCCCGCTGCCGCCGGCCGATCCCGGCGTTTCGCCGATGCCGTTCATGGATCCGGCCTTTGCCGTCGCGGTCTGCCGCTACGACCTGTCCGGCGGATCGATCAAGCTGACAGTGCCGGTAAGCCAGGCCTACACCTCGGTGTCGTTCTACACCCGCAGCGACGTCGCCTATTACGCCATCAACGACCGTTCCGCCGGACGCAAGGTGATCGAACTCAACCTGATGACCGAAGCCCAGCACGCGGAATTGCCCGAGGAGGAGGACGTCACGGCGGCGGATCGGCTCATCATCGATTCGCCCTCGACGACAGGGTTGATCGTGCTGAAGGCCCTGGCGCCGGAGCCCGGCATGATGGAGCAGGTGAAGGCCTCTCTCGCCGCCGCGACGTGTCGGCTGCAGACCGAACCGCCCATGGTGAAGCCTGAAGCGAAGCGGTAGGCGACGGCGATCGCTGGATCGTTGCATGCTCCAGGTGAACATCTCGATCGTCATTGCCGGACTTGGCCGGCAATCCATCCTCCTTGAAGAGAGAGGGATGCGCGGGTCATAGGCGAGCGAAAGCGACGCCGTTGTTCGAACGGCTATGCCCGCGAATGACGCCGGATCTATCCCCGCGTGCGCAGGGCGCGGCCAACCACCGGCGCGGCGGTGACCGGAGGGTTGGCCGTCAGCGCCGCAAGCTGTCCTATCAGACGATCGGCATCGGCCGCCACGCCATCCGGCGCTTGAATAACCAGATGCTCGAGCGCCCATCTATAGGACGCGATCCGTTGCTCCAGGCACTGCTGCACCCACTGCACGATCAGGGTGTTCTCTTCCATCCGCGCGACGGCGTCCGAACGCTCGCGTCGCGACAGGTCAGCCACGAGATTCAGACTCGCCTTGCGTTTGCTATCGAGATCAAAGACTTGCCGCGCGGTGTTGAAGAACGGATCGAAGCGCGTGATATCGTCGCGGACGTCATCGATCAGTTGCGCGTAGCGCGATGCGTGGGACCGGTGCGGCTCATCAATCAACTGCCGGCCGTAGGCGCTGCGGTCAAATGCGGGTTTCTGCCGCCACGGCGGTGCGAACGGGTCATAGTCACCGAACACGCTCTTCCAGGCCGGCCGCGAATGCGGAGGCTCGACCAGAGGATAGGCGAGATCGCGCAACATCCGCTCGGTATCGGTCAACTGGAATCGCGACGGCGGTCGGCCGATGCTGCCGGTCGCTTCCGCGCCCATCCAGCGATGCATGTCGTCATTGCGGACGTCCTGGCGAACGCGGCCGAAGTCTCCGCCGCTGCATGCCGCCAGCGTGGTGCCGAGAACTATCAGGGAAATGAGCCGCGGGAGTAATGAACCTGCTGGCGTCGCGGGAGCCGTTCCGGCATTGACGCGATCAAAACCGGGCTGCAGTCCTTTTATTTGACGCGTTTTCTTAAAGCGAACCGCGATCCGCTTCGCTCGAAAACGCTCCAGCGGATTCCCCGGCATCGGCGTCTATCCGAATGATCAGGATCGAGCGCGACGGCGACGACGGCGCCCCGGCGCCGTGCCCTCCTCGGGACCGTGTCCCCCGCTGGTTTCCTCACTGTCACGGTCGATGCGGATGACCGGCAGAATCACAACGACGCCCATCGCGCGGTCCGCCGCGCGATCCATCGTTGATCCCGGCCGCGAAGCCGCATCGGCCGGAAACGCGATAACGGTGCCCATCCCCAGTGTCTCCTCGTCCGGCGCCAGACCGATTTCGGCAGCGCCGCGCCGGGATTTAGAACCGGCCATGGTTAACGGCCTGTTAAAGCCGGCTCGCTAGATTGAGACCAATCGTTCTCAGCAAGCCCTGCGCCGACATGACTTCACTTCAGATGTTTCCCGGCTTCGACGGATTGTTGACGCTGTCCCGCAGGGAAGGCGTCGACATCCGTCCGACTCTGCTGCGGGTTCTGACCGACCTGTACGTGCAGACTGCCGCGCACACCGCCGAGGAGGAGCAACACTTCGTCGAGCTCACCTCGCGCCTGATCGATCAGGTCGACGACGCCACCCGTGCCGCGGTGCGCGCCCGCCTGTCGATCTATCCTCAGACACCGGCGGCGATCATGAACAAGCTCCGGCTTCATGCGGCCGCTCAGCCGCGAGCGACCAAAACTGCGCCGCCCTCGCCGCCGGCCTTTTCGCCGGCTGCGGAGACAAAGCCCCAGGCTATCGCGACACTGTCGATGGAGCCTCGCGACGGCTCCGAAATCAGCCAGATGTTCTTCGCCGCGAACGCCAGGGACCGCGCCCTGATCCTGCAGAATCTGGCGACCGCGCCGCTGCGGCCGTCGCCGCGCATCCATCCGTCGCGGGCCGCGCGGGCGATCGAGACCCTTCACATGGCCGCATTTGCATCCGACGTCGACAACTTCGTGACCGAACTCGGCGAGACGCTTATCCTTCCCGCCCGGACCGCCGAACGAGTGGTGAAGGATCCGGGAGGCGAACCGCTCGCCTGCGCCGTCAAGGTCATCGGCATGTCCTCGAAAATCTACCAGCAGATTCTACTGTTTCTCGATCCGGCCATCGGCACGTCCGTCATCGCGGTGTATCGGCTGTCGCGGCTCTACGACCTGCTCGACGAACGCTCCGCGCGGATCCTGCTGGCGGCCTGGCGCGGAGCGACGATGTCCGAAGTGCGGGCCAAATACCGCCCCGCGCTCTATCATGAAGAACGCCACCGCGCCCGCGCGGTCCCAGCGCAGACCCATCCTGACGGCGCACAGCCCGGAACGACTCCACTTCGCTGGAACGGCCGCGACGGATCGGGCGGCTAGAGCCTCGCTTCTGATTCCATCAGAAGCGAGAAGGTCCATATTACGTCGACGCCATCGTCTCCTTGACCTTCGCAACCAGCGCGCTGAGCGCGAAGGGTTTTGCGAGGAAGGCGAACTGCTCGTTCTCCGGCAGACTCTTGTCGAACGCTTCTTCGGCATAGCCCGACACGAAGATGATCTTGAGATCGGGGTTGCGCTTGCGCATTTCGCGCAATAGCGCGGGGCCGTCCATCTCCGGCATCACCACATCCGAGACGACGAGATCGACGGCGCCGTTCTTCTCGTCGAATGCCTCCAGCGCCTCGATGCCATTGGCGGCCTCGATGACGCTGTAACCGCGTGAGCGCAGACCGCGCGCATTCAGCGAACGCAGGCCGTCTTCGTCCTCGACCAGCAGAATGGTGCCCTGCCCGGTCAGGTCGCCGGACGTAGGCTTGGCCGGAGTGGACGAGTCCCTTGAAGACCCGCCGGCTGCGGCTTCGGGCCGGGCATCCGTCTCGGGATGATGCCGCGGCAGGAAGATGCGGAACGTGGTCCCCTCGCCCGCCCTGGAATCGACGTAGATGAAGCCGCCGGTTTGCTTGACGATCCCGTAGACCGTCGACAGTCCGAGCCCCGTGCCCTTGCCCACCTCCTTGGTGGAAAAAAACGGCTCAAAGATTTTATCGACGATGTCGGGCGGGATGCCGGTCCCGGTGTCGCTGACCTCGACCAGCACGTAATCGGCGGCCGGCATTCCCTTGTGGCCGAACGTCGCGACCTCAGCCGCCGCGACATTGGCGGTGCGGATCGCGAGCTTGCCGCCGTTCGGCATGGCGTCCCGTGCGTTGACCACGAGGTTGACGATCACCTGCTCAAACTGCGAGACGTCAGCCTTGACCGGCCACAGGTCGCGCCCATGCACGACTCCAGGGAACGTGACTTTCTCGCCGATCAGGCGCTTGAGCAGCATGCCGATGTCGCTCAGGGTGTCGCCGAGATCGAGCACCTTCGGCTGCAAGGTCTGCCGACGCGAGAACGCCAGAAGCTGCCGCACCAGCGCCGCGGCGCGGTTGGCGTTCTGCTTGATCTGCATGATGTCCTGGAACGACGGATCGGTCGGTTTGTGCGCATTCAGCAGGAAGTCGTTGGCCATCATGATCGCGGACAGCACATTGTTGAAATCATGCGCGATGCCGCCGGCAAGCTGGCCGACCGATTCCATCTTCTGCGACTGATTGATCTGGTTTTCCAGCGTTCGTCGCTCGGTCGTCTCCAGCACGTACACGATCGCCGCCTCAGCGTCGCGATCGTCGTCCTCCACCGCAGTGACGAAAAACTGCCCCCAGCGCTCGCGCGCGCCGACGAGCATCAACTCCACCGGCGGAATATCTCCCTGCCCGTCCGCCGCGGCATGAATGGCCGCGCTCAACTGACTGCGATCGCGCTCGTTGACCGCGGCAAGAATCGATTTGGCCGTCGCGCCGTCAGAGCTGAGACTTTGCGCAAGCTTCGCGAAGCGCGCGTTGGCTCGACCCACAGCGCCGGACTTGTCGACGGTCGCGATCGCCATCGGCGTATGATCGAAGAAGCGCATGAAGCGCACTTCCGCCGCGCGCTGCGGATCCACGCGCTCGTCACGGGCGCGGCTGATCACCAGCGTCCGGGAGGGACCGGGCACGCCGTCGGCGCCGAACGCCAGCTTGTGATAAAGGCGCGCAGGCATGGTCTTGCCGTTGCGCATCCGCAGGTCGACATCGAAAACTTCGGTTTTGACTTCGCCGGGCGCCGCGACGATCGACGTCAGCAAAGCCGCGCCGTCGCCGGAGACGACATCGGTGAGTTTCAGGCCGCCCGAACCGATCTCCGCAAGATCGTGATCCAGCCAGTTGGCCAGCGTCGCGTTGACGTAGGCGAGATCGCCCGACGGATTGACCGAAAAGAAACCGCATGGCGCATGATCAAGATATTCGATCGCATGGCGCAACTCCTGGAAGACGTCTTCCTGCCGCTCGCGGTCGCGGGTGATGTCGGCAATCGACCACACCGCATGTCGGGACTGTCTCTTCGCCTGTCCGAGCGGGCGGACCCGCAGCCGCAGCCAGCGACCGTGCTCGCCATCGGCGGCGGCGACGCGCACCTCTTCCTGCTGGCGCTTGCCTTCGCGCGCGGCCTTCAGCAGACGGAACACCGCCTCGGAAACGTCCGGGTTGCCGATGAAGACGCGCTCCACCGGCCGCACATCCTGCATCGAGGTGGCGCCCGTCAGGGTGAGATAGGCAGAGTTGGCATAAACGATGTGCCCGCCGGCGTCGGTGATCGCGACGCCGTCGAAGGCGTGATCGACGACCGGGCGCATCAGTGGATCATCGGCAGTGCGATCGGCGAAGCGGACGATGCCGGCCGCGAATGCGAACAGCGTGAACAGGCCGACCATCGCCAGTAGCGCCAGCAGTGCCAGAATATAAGGCTGGGCGTTGGCATGACCGAGCGTCATGAATCCCACGGCGGCCGCGACGATTGCGCCCGCGACCAGCAGGACCAGCAGGATGCTGCCGCTCCGCCGCGCCGGTTCCTGCGCGACCTGCGGCGAATCGATATCGTGATTGGAGGTCATGGCATCCGGCGGGGCCTGTCACAGCGGGCGCGGAATACGCGTGCGCCGGGCCCTGAGTGCCTGAATCGGACCCGGCAGCGCAAGCACCTCATGGGCTCATTTCCCGCCATTTTCCCCGTCCGGATACCCTATTCCGGACATCCTAAGCCGGCATCACGCGCGGCGCCCCGCAAAGCCGCGCTTCAGGCCCATGACATAACCGATGATTTCGGCGACCGCGTGATAGTGCTCCGCCGGTATCTCGTCATCGACCTTGACGGTGGCATACAGCGCGCGGGCCAGCGGCACGTTTTCGACGATCGGAATGTCGTGTTCGCGGGCGATTTCCCTGATCTTGAGCGCGATGTTGTCCATGCCCTTGGCCACACAGACCGGCGCCGACATGCCGCGCTCGTAGGACAGCGCGACAGAATAGTGCGTCGGGTTGGTGATGATGACCGAGGCCTTCGGCACCGCGGCCATCATGCGCTTCTTCATGCGCACGGCCCGCAACTGCCTGATCCGGGCCTTGATGTGCGGATCGCCTTCCGACTGCTTGAATTCCTCCTTGATCTCCCGCAGCGACATCTTCTGCCGTTCGAACCACTGCCGGTACTGCAGCAGGTAGTCTGCGATCGCGACCAGCGCGAGCATCCCGACCACCGCCCCGAGCAATTGCAGAGTCAGGGTTCTGGTGGTGCCGAGGATGGCGTTCGGATCGAGCCGCACCATGGCGTCGAGCCGCGAGCGCTCGGGCCACAACACCGCCGTCATGACCGCGCCGAGCGCCAGCACCTTGAAAAGTCCCTTGGCGAAGTTCGCGGCCGCCTGCTTGCCGAAAATCCGCTTGGCGCCGGACACCACCGAAATCTTGCTGAGCTTCGGCTTCAGCGCCTCCCCTGACCAGACGAAGCGGTGCTGGACGATATTGCCGGCAACGGCGGCCAGCACCAGCATCAGCAGCGGCACGCCGAGCGCGGCGACAAGCACGTATTCGATCTGCACGGCCAGCGCCAGCAGACCAGGGCCGTCGGTCCGGATCTGCCAGGAGTTGGCGATCAGGTTGCGCAGCGGCATCTCGAATCCGCCGCCGACGGAGCCCGCGAAGGTCGACAGCACCAGCGTCGCGCCGGCGATCACGAACCAGGTATTGACCTCCTGGCTCTTGACGACGTCGCCGCGCTCGATCGCGTCGTCGAGACGTTTTTGCGTCGGGTCTTCTGTCTTTTCGGTATCGTCGCTCTCGTCGGCCATCGTCGCTGCGTCCTAGTGTCCCGATTCCGAAGTTCGCATACGCTCGCAACAACCTTTGATGCGAATTTCGGAATCAAAGGGACACTACCAACTTTATGATTCTAGTGTGGTTTGGGTTCAGAAGTTGGCTTGACGGACTCGCAGAGACACTGAGAGCGAACTTCTGAACCACCACACTAGTGGTCCAATTCTAACATTTGCATCCTGTTGCCGCAGGGAGTTCTTGCAAATGTTAGAATCAAAGGACCACTAGCAACTATCAGGTTTCTAGTGGAGTTTTGAATTTGACATTCGCCTGACAGGTTCGCTGCAAAGTGGGTAGCGAATGTCAAATTCACTCCACTAGTGTCCCGATTCCGAAGTTCGCATACCCTTGCAGCAACCTTTGATGCGAACTTCGGAATCAAAGGGGCACTAGTAACTTTATGATTCTAGTGTGGTTTAGGTTCGGAAGTTCGCTTGACGGACTCGATTGGGCAATGAAGCGAACTTCTGAACCACCACACTAGTTCGACAACGTCAGATCGCGCATCACGCCGATAAAATAATCCATGTAGGTCCCCATCATGGACACCAGCACGGCGGCGAGAATCATGAAGCCGATGAGAATCGAGAGCGGCACGCCGATGAAATAGACCTGCATCTGCGGCATCAGCCGCGCCAGCACGCCCAGCCCGATATTGAAAACCAGCCCGAAAACCAGAAACGGCGCCGACAGTTGCAGGCCGATCTTGAAAGCAGCAGCGAAGGCCCGCGTGGCCAGCGCCGCCACGTCGCCGCTCGGCATCAGTTCGCCCGGCGAGAAAATCCTGTAGCTCTCGTTCAGCGCGGTGATGACCAGATAGTGTGTGTCGGTCGCGAACAGAATCGCGATGCCAAGCAGCGTCAGGAAGTTGCCCATCAGTGCGCCTTGCTGCCCCTGGGTCGGATCGATCGACGTAACGAATCCAAGCCCCAGTTGCTGCGCAATGATCGAGCCCGCGACCTGCAGCGCCGCGAGCGTGACGCGCGCAGTGGCACCCAGCACCACGCCGATGATGATCTCATGCACCAGCAGGACCGCCAGCGGCGCGGCCGACTGCAGGTCGACGTGATAGGCGGCACGATGCAGCGGCAGGATAATGAGAGTCAGAAGCAGGGCGATGGCGAGCTTGACCCGGACCGGAATGAAGACCTCGCCGAAGCCCGGCAACAGCATCACCATCGCGCCGATGCGGGCAAACACCAGCATGAAGGCGGCGCCAAGAGCGGGCAGAAGCGAGATATCGATACGCATGATGCCCTTGAGGTGCTATCCCGACATTCTCGTCGGGAACTTGCAGCGAGCGGATCGCGATACCGCATCCACCCCAGCGATCTTGTGCATCAACCGCCGATGATTCGCGACGAAATCCGTATCATTTCGGCGTGCAGCGCATCGGCCATGAACGGCAGCGCCAGCACCAGCGTTACGAAAATGGCCAGGATCTTCGGCACGAACACCAGTGTCTGCTCCTGGATCTGCGTCAACGCCTGTATCAGCGAAATGGCGACGCCGACGATCAGGCCGACGCCGAGCAGAGGCGCCGAGACCAGAACGATGGTCCAGATCGCATCGCGCGCGATATCCAGTGTTTCAGCGCCGGTCATTGCCATCTCCCATGTACTTTGTTCTTCATGCTGGGACGTGCGGCCTTCAGACGCCCCGAAATTCATTCTTCCCGCTTCAGCTATGGATTCAGGGCTCGCGCTTCCGGCGCGAACGCTAGGCGTTCGTCGCTTGCGCGCCCCCGAACGACAACTTGAATTGAAGCGACATCCATGCGATCAGATCGGCATTCTCATGATGTCTTCGTAGGACTGGATGACACGGTCGCGCACCGAGACCAGCGTCGACACCGCGACGTCGGTATCCGCCACGGCGGTCACCACATCCATCAGGTTTGCCTTGCCCGACGCCATCGCCACCGTCTGCGCATCGGACTTCCGACCCGATTCCATCACGCTGCCGATCGCATCCTTGAGCACGGCACTGAACGACGGGCCGTCGCCCTCCGGAGCCTTGCCGGCGGCGGCGCCGGAGCCCATCATTTTTGCGAGGCTCGCATAGGCGTTTGCTGCGACTGTGGGTGATGCCATGGTCAGGTCTCCGATCAGGACTTGAGGATATCGAGCGTGCGCTGGATCATCCGGCGCGTCGCGCTGATGATGTTGACGTTCGCCTCGTATGACCGTTGCGCGTCGCGCATGTCGGTCATTTCGACCAGCGAGTTGACGTTGGGATATTTGACGTTGCCGCTGGCGTCGGCAGCCGGATTGCCCGGCTCGTACTTGACGCGGAACGACGACATGTCGGGCTTCACCCGGCCAAGCGTCACCACTTTCGCATCGAGCGCACGATCGAGCGCCGATGAAAAGGTCGGCACCTTGCGCCGATAGGGATCGCCCCCCGGCGTCTGCGCGGTGGAATCAGCGTTGGCGATGTTTTCCGAGATCACCCGCATCCGCCCGGCCTGCGCCCGCAGACCGGATGTCGCGATGCCCATCGATCGCATGAAGTCGGCGCCGTTGTCTGCCATGCTGCGGTGTCCTTCCCTTCAGTTCTGCATCATGCCTTGCCGACCGCCATCTTCAGCAGCCGAAGGCTGCGGCTGTAGAGCGAGGTTGCGGCGGCGTAGTCCATCTGGTTGGCCGATACCTTGAGCATCTGGTCCTCCAAACTGACCGCGTTCCCTGCGGGACGGGTCTGAAAACCGGCATGACGATTCTGGTCGAAGTTCGAAGCCGGGCCCGAACCCGAGATATTCAGGCCGGAGGTCGTGCTCATCATCGCCAGCGTCGCTCCGGAGGACGCGTTGCGGCCCTGGGCGTCGAACTTCGGCTCGATGAGATCGCGCGGCTTGAAATTGGGCGTATCGGAATTGGCGATGTTTTCGGCGAGAACGCGCTGACGCTCCTGATGCCATTGCATCCGGGTGCGAAGTGCCGCGAGCGCGGAAATATCGTTGATGGGCACGGCGACCTCCCGCTCCGCCCCCGAGGACGACGCGCCGCCGAGGGTAGGCAGAATTTGCCGCCTTTATGGTTAACAGTCGGTTAAGAACAGCGGGAGCGCGATCGGAATCGAGCCTCTACTTCCCAGGCCGAGGACGTTTTTGATCCAGACCGGGCGATTTTGCCAGGAACGCTGCGTTAACCACCCGCATTAACCGGAACGCCTGATGCTCAGAAGTTGTTTTGGTCTGGTCGATTCATAGGTTATTAAGGACGTCAGCGGCAGCTTTTGCCGGACGGGGTTAACAGATTGGGCCAAGGCTCGGTCGTCACGGGAGGGTGCCGAAAGGCATTCGACGATCCGAAGCTGTAATAAAGGCGCTTTCTGTCAGGGACACAGAAATGCAGGCCATTACATTCGTCATCGCATTCATTGTGGTCCTGGCGCTGATCGCCGGGACCGCCTGGCTGGTGCGGCGATTTGCGGGAAACCGGCTCGGCACCACCGCCAATCGCGGACGGATGCCCCGCCTGGCGGTCATCGATGCCGCCGCGGTGGATGGGCGCCGACGGCTCGTCCTGGTCCGCCGCGACAACGTCGAACACCTGCTGATGATCGGCGGACCGTCCGATATTGTCGTGGAACCCAACATCGTTCGCGCGCCGGGCCGTGATCAGATTCCGCAACGTCCTTCTCCCGGCAACGAGCCGTCGCTGCCGCGCCTGCCGCCGCTGGCCGAAACAGGCTGGGCGGAGTCCGATGGCCCGCATTCGGATCCTCTCGATCATCCCGAGGAGATGCCGGAGCCGGCGCGACCGGTCCTGCGTTCCCCCTTCCCCGATCCGGCGCGACGTCCGGCCACCCCCGAGCGCCGCAATGATCCCTTGGCGGGCTTCACGCCCGAACCCATGAGCCGGACCGACATTCGCGGCACCCGCCCCGCGCGCAGCGAGCCCACGATGCCGCCGCGTCCACCCGTTCGCCCAGCCGAACCCGCGAGCGCATCGCCTCCGCGGCCTGTCGAGCGGCCGACGTTCCCGCCGCCCCCGCCACCACCGCCGTCGCCCCCCGCATCGCCGCCACCTGCGTCGAACGCGGATCAAAATCTTGCCGAGATGGCGCAGCGTCTCGAAGCCGCGCTCCGCCGTCCAGCCAACGACGGCAAGCCCGCGGCAGTCGCGCCTCCGGTTGTCCCCGAGCCGCCGCCCCGTCCGCGCACCGTGGAAAGTTCGGCCGCTCCCGCTTCGCGCAGCGAGCCGCCTGTAGCGGCGGCACCAGTCCCCCCACCCGGTTCGAAGTCCGGCTTCGAGCACCTTGAAGACGAGATGGCGTCGCTGCTCGGGCGCCCAAAGTCGCCTTCGTGAGGCCGGCGGCCCACCCGCGTAGAGTTTTATTCCTTCTCGTTCTGATAGCCGCCGGATCACTCGCAGGTCCGGCGTTCGCGCAGGATATCAGCATCAATCTCGGCGGCGCCGGCAACGGCGGCGTGACCGAGCGTGCGATCCAGCTGATCGCACTGCTCACCGTGCTGTCGATCGCACCGTCGATCCTGATCATGATGACGTCGTTCACGCGCATCGTGGTCGTGCTGTCGTTGCTGCGAACGGCGCTCGGCACCGCGACCGCGCCGCCCAACACTGTCATCATTGCGCTGGCGATGTTTCTCACGGCATTCGTGATGGGACCGACGCTGCAGAAATCCTATGACGACGGCATCAAGCCGTTGATCGCGAACGAGATCACCGTGGAGGACGCGCTGCAGCGTGCGTCTGTCCCCTTGCGCGGCTTCATGCAGAAGAACGTGCGCGAGAAGGACCTCAAGCTGTTCATGGATTTGTCGGGCGAGCCGCCGCCAGCGACGCCGGCGGACCTGTCGCTGCGGATCCTGATGCCGGCCTTCATGATCTCCGAACTGAAGCGCGCCTTCGAGATCGGATTCCTGCTGTTCCTGCCGTTCCTCATTATCGACCTCGTCGTGGCATCGGTCCTGATGTCGATGGGCATGATGATGCTGCCGCCGGTCGTGGTGTCGCTGCCGTTCAAGCTGATCTTCTTCGTGCTGGTCGACGGCTGGTCGCTGGTGGCAGGCAGCCTGGTGCAGAGCTACGGGAGTTGAGCAAGGGTACTCACTCAGGATGTCTAAGTTTGACGCATTTTCTTCACGCGAACCGGAAGCCACTTCCAGGACGCCGGCAAGACGAAACCCCGGCAGTTTTCTGCCGGGGGTTCGGGATGTCGTCAGATGATCCGTTTTACCAGTTGCGCTGCGCGCGTAACATGACGGTCCACGTGTCCTGATCCTTCAGGGCATAGTTGCCCGCCGGCTTGGCAACGCCGGTGTTGGCAGCAAGAGCCGCCACGCCGGCGTACTTCTGATCCAACATGGTATAAACCGCTTCCGTTGTGAAGGTCAGGTTCTTGACCGGAGTCCAGCGGAGGTTCGCACCAGCCTGACCGATGTTGTAGTCCGGGTTGCAGGTGGTGACCCCCGCGCCGAGCGCGGTAAAAACCGTCCCGCCGAGGCCACACATCGCAGCTTTGGCCGCGCCGGTGTACCGAACCGATGCGTAGCCGCCGAAAACCGAACTGCTCCAGTACGGGTTCCAGTTGTGGTTGAAACCGCCGTGGATGCCCCATGTCGAAACCAGCTGGAGCGAGCCGCCCGGGCCATACACCGAATCCGGCGCAAAGCCATATCCGACGCCGGTCACGCCGGAATAGATCGTGGCAGCGCTCGCCGGGGAGGCCTGATCCTGGATGTTGTAACGGGTCGCACCGTTGGTGTAGACGCCCTGAATGTTGATCGTGTCACCCGGCCCGGTCGGGATGTTCTTGATCGACAAAGCGAGCTGACCGGCCCAGCCCCACTTGTCTCCAGGGCCGCCAGTATTTTGCGTGGCGCCATAGTAAGCGGGATTGTTGTCGTGCGCCGCGACCGACGCCTGGAACAAGCCCCAGGCCTGATCGATGCGGAGCTGGCCGACGATGTCAGGAACGGTGGTCCCACCATAGGCGCTGGCGCCATAGCCGAAGTTGCTCTGCGTCGCAGTAGCGAGGTTGAAAATGCCAGGCTGATAGTACGCGCTCGGATCCTGCACGCCGACCGAGGCCGACACGCCGTTGCCGAACTCCGCCGTATAGGTGAACTGGTTCACGCCCGTGTTCGTGCCACCACCACCGACCAGACCCGTGTAGATGTTTTTGCCCGGAAACTCCGTCCAGGGAGCGCTGAACTGCGAGACGGCCTTACCCATGGTGAAGCCGGCGAACTGGATGAAGGCGAAGTACACGCCGAGCTGGCCGCCGGAAACAGCGCCGTTGCCGCTCGCGCCTGCCGGAGCAGCGTTATATGTCGTCGCACCGGTAGCTGAACCGGCATAGCCGCCTGACGTCCACGAAAAGGCCGTCTCCATGTAGGTGCGGACCACACCGTATTCGGTGGCGGTGCGGGTATCGATGGTCAGGTCTGCACGCGAGCGCCAGGTGAAAGCGTTGCTGAAGCGGTTCTGCGCGCCGGCGGGACCCGAGGTGTTGCCGCCGAAGATCGCGTTGGTGTTGACACCAAGATCGCTACGAAGATAGCCGCCGAGCTTGATGCAGGTGTCGGTGCCGGGGATGTAGTAGAAGCCCGCGCCATACAGCGAGCAGATCTTCACGTATTCGACCGCTTTGGCCTTCAACGGAAGATCGGCAGCCTGTGCCCCGCTTATGACGGCCAGACCCGCCGCCGAGCCGAAAAAAAGGCTCTTCATCAATTTCATCTCAAACCTCCAAGTTGCTTGGTAGGGCAGGTTCTCGGATCCGCTATACGCAAGCACTCGAAGAGAGAGTCCCCTCAGTCCCTGACTCACCGCCCAGCCGTTCGCACTGTCGGACGCTCCCGCTCGACGCGAGAGGCCCAAACGAACCATTAAACGACGCCCTGGGGGTGCCCCCCTCCACGGCCATATCCTATGGATATATGTATCTGTATATAATCCTATGGATATATCCAGATGTATATATCGATATCCCATGATGTCAATATCCGGGCATATCCTCGGCGATCTCCGGGCAAGAACAACCCGGGTCTTGCTATTCCATGTGCAGAATTGCTGTGGGTTCTGATCGAACTCTCACAGCCAGTTCATGTCGGATCTGGTGTTGGAACGATCGCCGGCCTTTTTTGATATCGTCGACACGCGGAACTGTCGGCTATGGCGTTTTCGAGCGAAGCATGTCCTCGGGCTTGACCCGCGAAGGATGGATAACGGTTCGCGTGAAGAAAACGCTTCCATTCAAAATCAAAGAGTCTCGCTTCTGATTCCATTTGAAGCGGAAGGCTCTAGGCAACGACGCGGTCCAGGCCGCAGGTCGCGAGTCCCCTCAGCGCGACGCCTCGACGTTCTTCAGTCCGACAACCTGCGGCAGCGCACCGGTCGGAGAGGAATCCGTCTTCGCAGCTTCCGGCGGCAGCGGCGCCCTTCCCGTCATGTCGGGAAAGCGCGATTTCATTTCGCGCAGGAAGCCGTCGAGCGTGTCAACCTTCGCCGCCATCCTAGCGATCTGCTCGAATTCGGCGCTGTTGTCGGAGGCAGGCTTGCTCGCGGTATCGAAAGCGATCTTGTCGGCAGCGCCGCTCATCAGCGGCGCATACTTTTCTCGGAACCGCGCCAGCCCCAATGCATCCTCGGCAAGCGCATAGCCGATCACCGCGCGGATGATGTCGCTCTTCTCGCTCGAGGTGAGCGGCTTGAAATCGCGCCAGCGGTCGCCGTAATAGAGTTCGATCTGCTCGGACGCATCGCGCCAGCGCCGCGACGCCCAGTAGATGTCCGACCGCAGGCGGATCGCCTCACGCCCGGTGAGATTGGAGATGATGTCGAGTGCGAGATCGCGCCGGCCGATGTCGCTCTGCGCGCGCGCCTCGAGCAGCAAACGTTGCTGCCGCAATTCTCCGGCGAGATCGGCGATGCGCGTGGTGCGAAGGGCGGCGATCGCACGGTCCGGCTTGCGGTTCATCAGGTAGATCATCGCGAGCCGTGCGGCGACCTGCGCGCGCGCCGCGCCTTCCAGCCGATGATCGACCTGATATTGCAGGAGATCTGCCGCCTGGTCGAGAAGATCGACGCCGACAAGGCGATCGGCAAGCCGACGGATCATTTCGTCGCCGCGCCGGCCGATCGGCGTCAAATCGCGATAGTCGTAGAACATCGCCAGCGCATCGACAGGTGGAAGGTTGTCGCCTTTGGTGCCGAGGAAAAGCTCGGCGAACAGCGCCGAGGCACTGTCCTGAATCTGGCGCGACACAACGAAATCCGGCTCGAGTTTGGTGGCGGTCTTCGCAACCGCCAGCGCTTCGGGATAACGGCCCGCGTCGGTGTAGAGCGCCATCAGCATTTTCAGCGTCTGCACCTCCAGCCGATCGCCGCGCCACGTCACCGATAGTGTTTCGAGATCGCGCAGCGCCTCCTCCGGCTTGATTTCGGCGCGCTTCTGCCGCAGCGCGATGTCGTGGATCTGCGCCTCAGTCGCGGCTTCGCGATCCGCCGAGGCCATCGCCTCCTCGTATTGGGCAAGCGCGTCCTTGTCGCGCCCCAACGCTTCAGACAGCCGCCCGCGCATGACCGTGACGTTGGGCTTCATCTCGTCGGGAATGCCGATGGCGTCGAGGTCGCTGCTGCGCGCGGCAGCGCCCGAATAGTCGCCGACCTCGAGCGATGCCCGCATCGCATCGGCGACGATCGGGCGCTGCAGCCCGAGCGGCAACGCGGAGATAGCGAACTGGGCGTTCTTGAATTTTTCGCGCGCCTCGGCCCATTTGCGCTGCCGCGCGAGCGCGAGCGCTTTCCAGAGCTGGGAATCGTAGTTGGCGCCGATCGCCGGATTTGCGAGATCGCGCGTTGCCGCCGCTGTATAATTCGTCAGCGAACTCGCGACCGAATGCACGATCAGCAGCACCGGATCTTCCTGTCCGGGATTCTGCTCGGACAATGCCAGGTCGAGGACAGCCTTGGCTTCGTAATAGAAGCCGCGCGCCATATAGAATCGAGCGAGATCGATCCGCGCCGCGGTCCGCGCGTCATCATTACCTGCGGCCGACGCCGCGTCGACCAGTTCGTCGAGCCGCTGGAAGAAATTCGCGTTGCTGTCCTTTTGCCATGTCTCGACATCGAAGATCGGCCGCGCCGCGGTCGTCGCGCGCTCGGGACCGGAGTTGGCCGCCGACAAAGTGAGACCGCCGGGCCGGGTCACCGTAACCTTGTCGGGCGCAACCTCGACGGCGATATCATCGGCCTTCGGCTCGACGACCACGCCATGGGTCGACTCGCGCAGCGAGAACTCCACGAACTCCTGATGCCTGACAAAACCCTGCGCGGGCGGAAGCGCGGTGACAACCATCAGCGCGTCGCCAGAGTCGGGATCGACGATCCGGTGCAGCATGCCGGTGCCAGCCAGCGGCACGGTGACACTCGCATGATTGCGATCGACGACATTGCGCTGCGCGGTCAGCGCACGCGACGGCTTCTGCACGGCATCGGCGAACGTCACCATCCAGCGCTGCCCCGGCGCGACGGGTGCGAGACCGTCGGGCTCGCCGGCCGAGATCGATACCAGTTGCGGACGGGTCAAACGGATGCGGATCGCCTGCCCGTTCTCCACGGGACGACGGTCGATGTCGGTGATGAGCGATCCGCCCTCTTTCCGGATCGCGTCGACGTCGACCGACTTCTCCGAGTCGAACACCAGCCACACCGCATCAGCGCGGCGAAACAGCGCGGCAGGTGTCGGACGGTCGAAACCGAACATCAGACGAAAGCCGTCGCTGCGCCGCACCGCGCTCAGCGTCACGGCGTCGTTCGCGCTCCCCTTAATGGACGACGGCGGCGGCGACGCCGTCGGTTTTTCTGATGCGACCAGCGGTCCCTGCACGGCGGGATTGTCTCCGCCCGGCGCCTGCTTCGCCGGCGTTACCGCCGTGGCCGTCTTGACCGCTGGCGCGGGCGGTGTTTCGACGGTGGCCTGCTTTTCAGTTGCGGGCTTCTCAGGCGCATGTTGATCGGCCACAGGCTGATCGGGTGCGGCGGCCGGCGAAGGTTCGGGCGTTTTCGCGGCCGCGGCCGGTTTAGCGTCGGACGGGGGCGGCCCGACCGTCAGCCCGGCCTGTTCGGCAATCGTCTCCGACGTCGGCGGCGGAATCCCGGCAGGCTTTTCGGACGTGGCAGCGGCGTCTGTCGGCTGTCCCGCGTCCGCTTTGCCCGACTGCGCTTCGGCAAGCGCCGCCGACAGAGTATTGCCGGTCTGATGGAAGCCGATATCGACGATGTAGTTTTTCTCTTCGCGGAACGAATGCACGTCGACATCGCCGATCAGTTTTATCTCGATCCGCGAGCCGCCGCTTTCCATCTTCTGCGCGATCGAGGCGACGTTGGCGGGCGCCACCAGCTTGGCGTCCGCGAGATCGAAAGTCAGCGCCGGCTTGAACAGCAGCGCGAGTTTCTGCTCGTTGAGGGCGGACGACACACCGGCTCCGTCCGGCAGTTCGAAAACGTAGCGCACGAAGGTCGGCTGCACCGAAGCACGTACGCGAACCGGCGGGCGTTTCTTCGACGCCTCCAAGGTGCGTTCTTCGCGCAGCGCGCGCTCAGCAGCGCGAGCGCGCTCGGCAAGGTCGCGAACCACCTCCTGCGGCAGACCCGGCGGCGGACCCTTCCAGCCATCGGGCATCAGGTCGATGAACACGCGCTCGCCCGCCGTCATCGTGTTGACGGAGACCTTGCGTGCCAGCGCCAGGCGAATGGCCAGACCATCCGGATCGCGACGCGCTGAACCGACATAATCCGGCACCGCCTCCGACAGCTTGTCGACGGGAATGTCGACCGGCCGGTTGAAGCGGATCACAAGGATGGTGCCGGCAACCGTCACTTCGGAATCGACGTCGTCGTCGAGCTTGAGCACGAGCCGGGCATAACCTTTCGCCGCCGCAAAGCTCGCCTCGCCTCTGATGGCCTGTGCGCGGCTCGCATCGGGAAAAGCCAGCGCGAGCAGCAGCAACGCGGTTGCGAGCACCGGAATGCAGCCGCGCGAAAGCCGCCACGCGCGAGAGCGCGCTTGCGACCAACATTCAGCGGCAGTCGTCCGCGCCATTCCAGATCGTCTCTCGACTCCAGAACTTCGCTTTTGAAGCGAAGCCTGATTGTTGCTTTGACGCGTTTCCTTCACGCGAACCGTCATCCCTCGGTCAAGCCCGAGGACATGCTTCGCTGAAAAACGCTGTCAACTCCTGACCGGCGGCTGCACGCCGATCAGACGAACTCTAGAATTGTGGAATTAAGGCCCTATTAAACAAGGATATTAATTGGGATTCTGCGGTGTTGGCTTGCCCTCGATCTTCGGAAGATCGGCGTCCGCGGTGGTGGCATCGCCGCCGCTGGCACGGCGCGCCATCTCGACCGTCAACCGTTCGGCAGCCGCAGGCGACATCTGACCGAGAATGTCCGACATCTTGCGCGGCGCGATCTTCGACGCGAGTTCGAACAGTACCGACATTTCCAGTCGGTCGAACACCTTGGCGGCGTCCTTCGGCTTCATGTTCTCGTACATCGTCACCAGTCCCTTGAAGCGGGCGGCTTCGGCCTCGTTCTTCTGGTCGGTGGCGGTTGCGATCCGTGACTCGATGCCCTTCATCTCCTCGACGCGGCCCTCGATGCGCTTTTCAGCGGACTTCAGTAGGCTCTCGCGAATGTCGATTTCCCGTGCGCGTGCTTCGAGTTCCTGGCGCCGGCTCTGAAGCCGCTCGAGGATCGCGCGTTCGGACGGCGACACCGACTGCCCGGGCTCGGGAATGGTGACAACGCCGGCCTTCGACAGTCCCGGCGCGCCGTCTGCCGGCTTAGGTTGTCCGTCAGGTTCTTTCTTTTCGGTCTTTTCGGCACCCCCCTCCTTGCCGGGGTCCTCCTTTTTCTTCGTCTCGACCGAGCCCGTGACGTCGCCGGCGTAGGAAGTCGCCCCCGGAAAGTTCAGGTTCTCCTGTGCCCATGACCGGTGGGTCGAATTCGGCTGGTCGTCGAAGACGTAACCACCATCGACCACGAGGCCCGCGATCTTGAGCACCGCGAGGCCGAAGATCGCAACCACGACGACAGGAATAACCCGGATGTCCCTGAAAGCATTCATGCAGCGATGCCGCTTGCCCTTCTACGTTCGGAAAATGCCCGCGCCGCGGCTGCGACCGAGCGGGCATCGCTGGGCGCGGGCTCCGGTTCCGCAGCCGTCGCGGGACGCGCCGCGAGCGCGATCCGGGTCAGCCGCCGCACGACCGCGTCACCCTCCGCCAGTTGCTTCGCCAACTGCCGCGACAGTTCTGTGGCCGAGACGATCTGATTGCCGAGATTGTCATTGACGTCGCGCACGGTGTGCTTCAGCCCGCCGATGGCGCGCTCCGCGATCTCCGTCGCTGTGATCAATTCGCCGATGGTCGCCTTGAGCGACTGCTCATCCGCCCTCAGCCGCTTCAGCCGCTTGTTCAGCAGCATGCAATAACCGATTGTCAAGACGAGAAGAACCGCGACAAGACTCTCGATCGCTAGTCCGAAAGAGTGGTTCATTGGGCCTCCATCATCTTGGTCTGTTCGTCCGCTCTCTCGAACATGGCAAAGGTCGTGTTCGGTTTGCGCAAGTGTCTTGATACGCGAATGGCGACGCGGTCGCCGACGCGTCCCATGCGGCCTTCCGTCAGCGTGACGCTGCCGCACCGCACCGCCACCGACGCATCGGGACGCATGTCCAGCGGCAGCGTGTCGCCGACCTTCAGGGTCATGAGCTGCTTGAGCGGGATCTCGGCCTCGTACAGCACCGCATCGACGGCGATCTGCGCCTGCGCGATCTCGGTGGCGAGGTGGCTTTCCCAGATCGGATCGCGGCCGAACTTTTCACCCATGAACATCTGCAACAGCACGTTGCGGATCGGTTCGATGGTGGCATAGGGCAGCAGCAGTTCGATGTAGCCGCCGCGGTCTTCCATATCGATGCGGAGCCGGACCAGGATCGCGGCGTTGGCCGGGCGGGTGATCGTCGCGAAACGCGGATTGGTTTCGAGCCGATCGATCGTGAACGACACCGGCGACAGCGGCCGGAACGCCTGCTCGGCGTCCGCCAGCACCACCTCGACCAGCCGCTTCACCAGATTGGTCTCGATCGTCGTGTAGGGCCGGCCCTCGATCCGGAGCGAAGTCTGGCCGCGGCGGCCGCCGAGCAGCACGTCGATCATGGAGTAGATCAGGCTGGAATCGACCATCGCCAGCCCGAAGTTCTCCCACTCCTCCGCCTTGAACACGCTGAGCACCGCGGGCAAGGGAATCGAGTTCATGTAGTCGCCGAACCGGACCGAGGTGATGCGGTCGAGCGAGACCTCCACGTTGTCGGAGGTGAAATTGCGCAGGGATGTCGTCATCAGCCGCACCAGGCGATCGAACACGATCTCCAGCATCGGCAGACGCTCGTAAGACACCATCGCCGAGTCGATGATCGCGCGGATGCCGGAGCTGTCGTCGACGTTGATCTCGCCAACACTGAAGCCGAGCAGGCTGTCGATTTCCTCCTGCGAGAGGACCCGTTCACCGCCGTTCTTGGCGTTGCCGAAATTGCGGCCTCCGTCCTCGACCATGGCGGCCCACTGTTCCGCCATCGTCTCCGTGAGTTCATTGGCGGCAGCCGACTTCGCGGCCTCCTCGGGGTCTTCCGAGCCAAGCGACGCCTCCCATTGGGCTGCGATCGCATCCTGGTCCAACTGATCGTTATCGTCCGCCATGCCCCTGCCCTCGTTCCGTCACTGGATGACGACTTCCTTGAACAGCACGGCACTGACATGACTGGGCGCGATCGCCGTGTTGACCCGCCTGGTCAGTTCTTCCTTGAGTCGAAACAGCCCGGCCGAACCGTTGAGGTCGCTGGGGCGCAACTCGCGCATGTAGGTCTGAAACAGATCGGTGACCCGCGGCAGCGCCGGCTTGATCTTCTCGACCTGCGGCTCGTCCTTGACCTCGAGAACCACCTTCACCTTGAGATATTGCACGCGCTCGCCCGGCGCCCCGACCAGGTTGACCAGCATATCGGGGACTTCGATGAAAGCCGGCGGCTTCGGCGGCGGCGCTTCCGCGTGCTGTTCGTCGCCGTGACCGTGAAAGAAGAAGAACCAGGCGCCGCCTCCGCCCGCGAGGCAAAGCACCGCAACGGCCGCGGCGATCAGGATCAATTTCTTTTTCTTGGAAGCGGGCGGTGCGTCGCCTTCGGCTGCCGCTTTCTCGGCCTGATCTTTTTCTGCCATCGTCAGTTCGCCCGTTGAGAGGGTTTGTCCGATGCCGCCGGGCAGGCTAACGACGCGAAACGGTGCCCCGGCGCACGGCGCGCCCCACAGGCGTTAACACTAGGTTCGCAATGGTTAATGGTTTCTTTCTTTTAACCATGCGGTAGGAAGATTTTGCCGGGCCGTTATGGTCAACAAGATCTTATTGCCGACCTGCCGGCGCCCGTTCGTTTTCATAACGAATTGAAAATACGCAATTTTCAGACATGGCACGGCTTTCGCTACATCCCTGGACGACCGCAGGGCTTGGGAGAGCTTGAAGGTCGGAAACGATCCGCCGATGCCTGGGAGGGCCTGACGCGGATCTTCGAGGGGAGAACCACCGATGGAGAATACGCTTCTCATCGGACTATCGCGGCAGATGATGCTCGAACGGCAGATGGATGTCGTTGCGAACAACGTCGCGAACGTCAACACCAACGGTTACAAGGCCGACCGCTCGCTGTTCGAGGAATACCTGATGCCGGTCGCCCACGAAGACAACTTCGTCGGCGGCGACCGCCGCCTCAGCTTCGTGCAGGATCGCGCCACCTTCCATGACTTCGCCGGCGGACCCGCCGAGCAGACCAAAAACCCCCTCGATGTCGCCATCGACGGCAAGGCGTTCCTGGTGGTGCAGACGCCGGGTGGCGAACGCTATACCCGCGACGGCGGGCTGCAGATCAACGCGCAGGGGCAACTGGTGACGGCCTCGGGCAATCAGGTGCTCGGCACCAGCGGGCCAATCACGTTCCAGCAGACCGACCACGACATCGCGATATCCGACGACGGCACCGTGACGGTGATCGAGGGCACCAACAACGCGGCCGACTCGATCCGCGGCAAGCTGCGACTGGTTTCGTTCGCGCAGGCGCAAAAGCTGCTCAAGGAAGGTTCCAACCTCTACGCCGCGGGCGAAGGCAACATTGCCCAACCCGACACCAAGGCGCGGGTCCGCCAGGGCTTCATCGAGCGCTCCAACGTCAGCGCGGTGAGCGAAATGAGCCGCATGGTCGAAGTGTCCCGCGCCTACACGCAGATGGCGACGCTGCTGCAGCAGCAAAGCGAGCTGCAGCGATCGGCTATCGAAAAGCTTGCCGACGTTCCGGCATAAGGAAAGAGATTATGCGCGCCCTCTATACCGCAGCGACCGGAATGGCGGCTCAGGAGCTGAACGTTCAGGTCATCTCCAACAACATCGCGAACCTGCGCACCACCGGCTACAAGAAACAGCGGGCCGCGTTTCAAGACCTGATCTACGATCACGTCCGCCGCGTCGGCGCGCAGGCCTCCGATCAGGGCACGATCCTTCCCGTAGGCATCGATCTCGGTGGCGGCGTCAAGACCGTCGGCACGCCGCGGCTGATGAGCCAGGGCACACTCTCGATGACCGGCAACGATCTCGACATCGCCATCCGGGGCGAAGGTTTCTTCAAGATCCAGATGCCGGACGGCACCTACCAATACACGCGCGACGGCACCTTCCAGATGGACAACCAGGGCCGCATCGTCAACGCACAGGGCAACCCCGTGCAGCCGACGATCACGATCCCACAGAATTCGTCCGGCATCACCATCAACGCGCAGGGTCAGGTGTCGGTGACGCTGCCGGGCTCGACGACACCGACGGTGCTCGGCCAGATCGGCCTGACCCGCTTCGTCAACAAGGCCGGGCTGCAACCCGTCGGCGACAACAACTTCACCGAGACGCCGGCCTCCGGGCCGCCGCAGGATGGCGTCGCCAACATCGACGGTTACGGCGACATGCAGCAGTCGAACCTCGAACAGGCCAACGTCGAGGTGGTTTCCGAAATCTCCGATCTGATCGCCGCGCAGCGCGCCTACGAGATGAACGCCAAGGTCATCAGCGCCGCCGATCAGATGCTGCAATCCGCAGCCGCGTTGTTCCGCTAGGGAGGCTGACCATGGCCATCCGCTCGTCTCTCCTCGCCGTGACGCTGATGGCGGCATCCGCTCCGGCGCTGGCCGCGAACGAAGCTCCGCCGCACACCACGCTGGCGAGCGTGATCCAGACCGCGGCCGCCGTTCCCCTTCCCTTGCTGCGCGCCGACGTCAAGGTCACCGGCGATGTGGTGCGGATCGGCGACGTCATCGACAATGCCGGCAGCGCTGCGCAAATCGCGATCTATCGCGCGCCCGAGCCCGGCACCACCGGCACCCTGGCGGCAACGCAGGTGCTCGACGCCCTCCGTGCGCATCAGGTGATCGGCGTCGATGCTCACGGCATTCGCAACGTCTCGGTGACGCGGCTCGCGCGCACCCTCGATGCCGACGACATCGAACTGCAGATCGCCGTGGCGCTCGAGCACCGCAACGGGCTCGGCGACGCCAAAAATCTGTCGCTGGCTTTCGACAAGGACCTTCGAACGATCCATCTCGATGCGGCGAACGACGGCGCCGTTACTCCGGTCGTGACGCGGTTCGACCCGCGCAACGGACGTTTCGACGTCACTCTCGAGATCGGCAACGGCTCAGGCGCTCCCCCCGCCCGTCTCCGCTTCACCGGCACTGCCATCGAGACCATCGAGACCCCGGTGCTTGCCCGCGACGTCGACCGCAACACGCTGCTGAAGTTCTCTGATGTCGTGATGGAGCGTCGCCCCAAAGCCGAGGTCGGCAACGATGCCGCGAACCGCGACCGTGTCATCGGGATGCAGATGCGGCGGCAGATGCGCGCCGGTCAGGCGCTGCATGGCGCCGACCTCACCAAGCCAGACCTGGTGCAGCGCGACCAGGCCGTGACCCTGATCTATCAGGCTGCGGGAATCTATCTCACCGTGCGAGGCAAGGCGACCGAGGCCGGCACCGAAGGTGACGTCGTGAGTGTCGTCAATCTCCAATCGAAACGCACCGTGTCGGGTCTCGTGGTCGGGCGCGGCCAGGTGTCGGCTTCTCCAGTTGCGCCTGTCGTCCCGCGCAGGCTCGCGAGCGCCGCACCGGTCGCCGAAGCGCCGGGGATGGCTGGCGCGTCCTCTCCTGATTTCGTCCGCGACGGCGCATCTGTATCTCCAGGATCCGAGTAACGTTCATGTTGAAGTCCGCGAACATCAACCGCCTCGCTCTCGCCGGCACGCTATTGGCCGCGGCCGGCCTCGCCAGCGGTTGTTCATCCATCGATCGGCTTTCGCAGATCGGCGAGTCACCCAAATTGACCGCGATCGACAATCCGACGACACAGCCGGGCTACAAGCCAGTGCAGATGCCGATGCCGAAGCCCGAGACGGTGTCTTACAACGCCAACTCACTGTGGCGAAACGGTTCTCGCGCGTTCTTCAAGGACCAGCGCGCTGCGCGCGTCGGCGATCTCCTGACCGTCACCGTGAATTTCACCGACAAGGCCAACATCGCCAACGAGACCCAGCGCAGCCGCTCCAGCAAGGAAGACTCCGGCATCACGGATTTCATCGGCAGCAAGGTCATCAAAAATCCGGCAACCTCGATCCTGCCGGGCCGCCTTCTGACCACGGATTCCACAGCGTCCAGCGACGGCAAAGGCTCGGTGCAGCGCCAGGAGAATCTCCAGACCAGCGTCGCCGCGGTGGTCACGCAAGTGCTGCCCAACGGCAACCTCGTGGTCGAAGGCAAGCAGGAAATCCGCGTCAATTTTGAAATCCGCGAACTGATCGTGGCCGGCATCGTCCGTCCCGAGGATATCCAGAGCGACAACACCATCGACTCCAGCAAGATCGCGCAGGCCCGCATTTCCTATGGCGGTCGCGGTCAGATCAGCGACGTGCAGCAGCCGCGCTATGGCCAGCAGGTCATGGACGTGCTGCTGCCGTTCTAGCGGTAAGGGAAATAGCGAATGTCAAATCCACGCCGCTAGACTTTCACGAGCTCCCCGCCGTTTCGCGAACCCCAGGCGCGAGGCGGCGACGACCCGGCGATGCTGCGCATCGTCCGGCCTTGCGGCCTCCGGTAGCTCCCCTGCCGGAGGCCGTTATCGTTTCGCGCATGTCGACCAATCCGCCATCTTCTTGATAAAAATTCATGAAACCGGTCTGCCCGCAGGCATTGACAATACCTATGTCGATGACACCACGTACCCACGACATCGTGCGCAATCGCCGGAGCCTTCCATGTCATCGCTCGTTCGTATCCTGATCGTCCTTGTCATATCTTTGAGCGTGATTTCGGACGCGGCGCAGGCGCGTCACCGCAAAGTCCGCATGCACATCCACGGACAGATGCCATCGGCAACAGTCGTGACTCCAACCCCCTCGCCCCGCCTCAACACCAGCGTTGTCAACCAGCCAGGGGTACCAAACACATCGCGACCCGGAACCATCGGCACCGGCGCCGTGCCGAGCGGCCTCAGCGGCGACAGCCCCATCGCTCCCGGATTCCCCGGCCGGGTCGGGCGTGATTAGAATCGATGTCGTCGCGCATTGGCCACATGCGTTCCATCGGAACGCGGGTTCGCCACCCAGCCGACGATGAGGCGGGCTGCGACAAGAATTTCGTTCATCCGGCGGCTTTCAGAAACTATGCTCGATCGGCCTGAATTCGCGACGGCATGTGCCGGCAAGGAGTTGCGGTTTGACGCCGAAACCCGATCCCGATCTTCAGCAACGCGAGGCGCTGCTCCAGACCGTGCTTCGCAACTACTTCGGATCCGGTAACGCCGGGATCCTGCGAACCATCCAGTCCGAGGCCGTCTATGTCGATCTCGCCTCCGGCGCAACGCTGTTGCGCCAGGGCGACATCAGCGATGACGTCTACTTCGTCCTGTCCGGACGACTGCACGCCTTTTCCGAAACCGAGTCCGGCACGCGGAAAATTCTGGGCGAGATCGGACGCGGTGAAACCATCGGCGAACTCGCATTGTTCACCGGCGAGCCGCGTTCGGCGACCATCGTGGCGGTGCGCGATACCCTGCTTGTCAAGGTGACGCGCGCGATGATCGAGCGTACCATCGCGCAGGATCCCGACATCGAGATGTCGATGATGCGGATCGTGATCCGGCGATTCCGTCACCATGAGCGCGAGCGTCGGCCGCCCATGGTTCCGGTGAACGTCTGCATCCTCCCGATCACGCCGGGACTGGACGCGGTCGAATTCGCCCAACGCCTGCGCGACGCGCAAGCCGGACGAGCACAGCCGGCGACGGTGGTTACCGCAGACGAGATCGCCGCACGCTTCGGTGCCGCCCCCATCCACCAGGTCGGACGACGCCACGATGCGCTTGCCGCTTATATCGACGAGATCGAGGCGCGGAGCCGCGCGGTCTATCTTGCGGCCGACGGTGGGGATACCAACTGGACCCGGTTCTGCCTGCGCCATGCCGACGAGATCCTGCTGCTTGCCGCCGCCGAGCGCGATCCCGGCCTGTCCGAAGTCGAGCAGGCCTGCCTGTCGTCCGCAGCTCCCATCTCGATCGCGCGCCAGACGCTGATCCTGCTGCATGAAGCGGATACCAGAATTCCGACCGGCACGGCGCGATGGCTGGATGCGCGGCCGGCTGCGCGGCACTTCCATCTCCGCCCGCAGTCACCCCGCGACATGGCGCGCATCGCCCGCATCATCTCGGGGCGCGGCATCGGACTGGTGCTGTCGGGCGGCGGTGCGCGCGGCTTTGCCCATGTCGGTGTCATCAAGGCCCTGGAAGAAGCCGGCATTCCCGTCGACATGCTCGGCGGCAGTTCGATCGGTGCGGTCATGGGTCTGGTGCTTGCGCTGGGCCGCAACGCGGACGAGGTCGCAGCCGCCGTCCGCAAGGCGTTCCTCGAACATCCACGGGGCAACGTAACAGGCGACTACAATTTCATCCCGCTGGTTTCGCTGATCAAGGGCGCGCGGACGCGCAGCGCAATGACGCAAGCCGTACGCGACGCCACCGGCCGGGATGCAATCGACAGCGAGGATAGCTGGATCACCTTCTTCACGATGGCGTCGGATTTTTCCATCGGCCGCGAAGCGGTGCTGTCGCGCGGCGACCTCACCCGCAATGTCGGCGCGAGCTATGCGATTCCGGGCGCGTTGCCGCCGGTCTTCGTTGGCGGACACATGATGTATGACGGCAGCACGTTCAACAATTTCCCGGCGGACGTGATGGCCCGGCTCGGCGCCGGCCGCATCATCGGCGTCGATCTCTCGGTCAACCGCGAGCAGGTGTTCGATATCGACTGCATGCCGGGAACGCTCGCGCTGCTGCGCGACAGACTGAGGCCGCGCGCGAAGCGGCGCTACCGCCTGCCGAGCGTGCCGGAGACGATGCTGCGATCGTCATTCATCACCTCGGTTTCGAAGCAGAAGGAAATGGGAAAGTTCACCGACCTGTTGTTCCAGCCGCGTGTGCCCGATGGCCGCCTGCTGGACTGGAGCCGTTTCGACGAGATGGTCGCGGCGGGCTACAGCCACGCCAGCCAGGTACTGGCCGGGCTGACCGACGAGCAGCGGATGATGTTTCGATAAGTCCGACAAGGGTGGTGGCGCGAAGCGAAGAACATCCGTGAGACTTGGGGAATTTTAGTTTCTTGGCGCCGGGCAAGCCCCGACGTCGCAGAAATTTTTTATTCGTCGCCCTCTTGAAACGGCTTTTGGTTTTTCTAAGTCGTTTTTCACCGCTACGGCGGTGTGCCGGACGCCTTAACGTACGGGTCCGGCAAGGGCCCTGGGATCGGAGTCGGCGATCATACCCGAAGCCTCCCTCTGGTGCTCCCTTCGTATCCATCTTGCTCTTTGGAGGACTTGGCTATGAGGACAACTATCCCCCGTACAACATCGAGCGTTTCGGCGAAGACCACTACCGGATCAGCCTCGCCGTTGCAGGCTTTGGCGTCGATGACATCACCGTGACGGCCGAGCAGAACACGCTCACCATCGAGGGCAGAAAGCCGGAAGGCGCCGCTCACGAGTATTTGTACCGGGCATCGCCGCACGTCCGTTCCGGCGCGTGTTCAACCTGGCAGATTACGTGCAGGTGAAAGAGGCTTCGTTCCGCGACGGCTTGCTGGTCATCGATCTCCTTCGCGAAGTGCCGGAAGCAATGAAGCCGCGTCGGATCAACATCGCCACCGGAGCGTTTTCCTCCTCGAAGATCGGGCAGAAGAAAGCGGCCTGACGCCCGATCGAGGTTCAGCGGAACGCGGCCGCGCAGAAGCAGGCCCGCGTTCCATATTCCACATGAGGAAGGAGAAAACCATGGCAATCCGTGATCTTATTCCCTGGTCGAGAAGTCAGGAACTTGCCCCGGCACGCGGCAGTCTCGACCCGTTCCTGACATTGCATCGCGAGATGAATCGGCTGTTCGACGACGTCTTCCGCAACTTCGACTCCGGTCAGACCCCGCTCATGGAAGGCCGCTTCAGCTGGCCCAAGATCGAGCTTAACGATACGGAAAAAACGCTGACGGTCTCTGCCGAACTGCCTGGCATGACGGAGAAGGACGTGCAGATCGAAATCGCCAACGGCGTGCTGACCATCCGCGGCGAGAAGAAGAGCGAGCACAAAGAGGATAAAGACGGAGGCAAGTACTTTTCCGAGCGCTACTACGGCTCTTTCGAGCGGCAAATTCCTCTCGATAATGTCGATGAGGACAAGGCCCAGGCTTCTTTCAAGAATGGAGTCCTGACCGTCTCGCTGCAGAAGTCCGAAAACCCGCGCGCAGGCATCAAGCGCATCGCGATCAACACGCAATGACGATCACGGGCGGCGGTCCGTTCCGTCGCCCGAACATCCTGGAAAGCCATCCCGAGGAAAGGAGCGCGAAGGGAGGTCACCATGACGAACGCCAACACCAATACCGGCTATCTCGATCCCTTGTTTCATCCGGCTGCGCACTACGCGTCTCCGGATGACGTTCTGAGCGATAACAAACTCAACGCGCAGGAGAAGCGGATCATCCTGTCGTCCTGGGCATCCGACATGTTCGCCGTCGAATCCTGTCCAGCGCTGCGCGATGTCCCTGGCATGGATCACACGATCCGACTCGCCGACATCCTCGCGGCGCTGCGCCGTCTCGGCGGCGAGGACGACGACGATCCGCCGCCTCACGGCGGCGTCCCGATGCGGCTGCGGCGGCCTTGGGCCGCCGCTCTGCGAAGGTTCGCCTGATTCAAGCGGCGGCGTTGTAGCGGTTAGCGCTGCGCGTGTCGGATAAGCGAGCGGTGCTGACAGAAAATGCAGCCCCGGCGCGGGCCATTCCCTTGTCGCGCCGTTCGGGGAGCTTACGGCTTTGATGGCATCAGGGCGGGATCGGCTTGTTTCCGGTTCCCAAGCCGACGACCCTTCGGCCTACTCGTCCCGATAGATCTTTTCCCGCTTTTCGTGACGTTCCTGGGCCTCGACCGAAAGGGTCGCGATCGGCCGCGCCTCAAGCCGCTTCAGCGAAATCGGCTCGCCGGTCTCCTCGCAATAACCGTAGGTGTTGTCTTCGATCCGCTGCAAAGCGGCGTCGATCTTGGAAATCAGCTTGCGCTGCCGGTCGCGGGCCCGCAGCTCGATGGCCCGGTCGGTTTCCGATGACGCGCGATCGGCAAGATCAGGATGATTGACGTTCTCTTCCTGAAGCGTCTGCAGCGTAACCTTCGATTCACGAAGGATTTCGTCCTTCCATGCCAGCAGCTTGGCGCGAAAATATTCGCGCTGGCGCTCGTTCATGAACGGCTCTTTTTCGGATGGCCTGTAATTTTTCAGCTTTTCCAAATGCATTCCATGGTCGTGCAAAGCGCCGGACGATTCGGCCGCGGCCGGACCGGCCGGCTGGGGCCGAGCTTATATAGCGGCCTTTTGTGACAGACAATATCGTCGCGTCGAAAGACCGTAACTCCGGAACGGAATCCCGTCATTTCGTCCCCCGATTAGAGGACTTCCGGGGTATGGAACCGGAACCGGCCCGGCGCACCTCCGCCGCCGTGTACGATTGTCTGTAAGAGCCTCAGTCCCAGCCGAGACAATAATCGAGGTATCGCCATTACCACCGCACGCTGCGGCTTTCAGTAATGACCGGCCTTGGCAAGTTCGACCTCGACGCGCAGTTCGATTTCCGACAACACCGCATCGAGACCGGCGTCGCCCGAAGACGATTTCAGATCGGCCGCAGCGGTGCGCAGCCGCGTCACTGTCGAAGGATCGAAATTACCGGACAAAAGTGCAATCTTGAGGTCATCGAGCACATCGAGAGCGCTCCTGCCCCGCTGCACAGAGCGCTTGCGCCGCTCCGCAGGATCCTCCTCGATGCCCTGCAATGCCAGAAGCGCATCGATGGTCGCCGCAGGCTTAGGCGCCGTGGCGGCGCGGTTCTCCGTGGCCGCGGTCGGATCCGGTAAGGAGAATTCGCTGCCGCCGCTCCGCCGCGCCGTCGTGCCTTGCGACGCAGACGTCGTTCCGTTGGGGCCATAAATTCGCATCGCATGCTCACAGAGTTGTGATGAGAACGAACAACTTAAGCCGGCGCGCGCGAGTCTGACTGCCACCGGGCGGAGTGTCACGCCACAAATAACGCCGACGACGGAACCGTGGACCGTTATGGTTAACGAAGCGTGAACACCCGGCAAAAACTGCCCGGTCACGGCAACTTCGTCGCCGCCTTCCCTGGCACCCCGTCCCGCTGCGGCGCCGATCATCCAAAGATATCAACATCATGAGACCGGCGCGGCGGTGGCATGGACTTCGCATGGTTAACAGCGGAGTGCCGTCATGGGAGTGGCGGCACTCCGCACCGAACCCTCAGCGGGGAGCAGAGGATGCCTGGCGTCGGTATTTCAAAAATTGTCCGGATCGTCACCGCGGCGGTTGTCGCGCTGGCGCCGCTGGGCACGCCTGCGCACGCGACCTCGCGGATCAAGGACCTCGCGAACATCGAAGGCGTGCGCCAGAACCAGTTGATCGGTTACGGTCTGGTCGTCGGCCTCAATGGCACCGGCGACACGCTCAACAACATTCCCTTCACCAAGCAGTCGCTGCAGGCGATGCTGGAACGCATGGGAGTCAACATCCGCGGCGCGACTATCCGCACCGGCAACGTCGCCGCCGTGATGGTGACCGGCAACCTGCCGGCCTTTGCCACCCAGGGCACGCGCATGGACGTGACCGTGTCGGCGATGGGCGACGCCAAGAGCCTGCAAGGCGGCACTCTCCTCGTCACGCCGCTGCTCGGCGCCGACGGCAACGTCTATGCGGTGGCCCAGGGCTCGCTCGCGATCGGCGGTTTCTCGGCGGAAGGAGCCGCCGCCAGCGTCACCAAGGGCGTGCCGACCAACGGACGCATCGCCAACGGCGCCATCGTCGAGCGCGAGATCGAATTCGCGCTGAACAGGATGCCGAACGTCCGGCTGGCGCTGCGCAATGCCGACTTCACCACCGCCAAGCGCATCGCCGCCGCGGTCAATGATTTCCTTGGCACGAAGACCGCCGAGCCGATCGATCCCTCCACCGTACAGCTTTCCATCCCGTCGGAATTCAAGGGCAACGTCGTTGCGCTTTTGACGGAGATCGAACAGTTGCAGGTCGAACCCGACATCGCGGCAAAAATCATCATTGATGAGCGCTCCGGCATCATCGTGATGGGACGCGACGTCCGCGTCGCTACCGTCGCGGTGGCGCAAGGCAACCTCACCGTATCGATCTCCGAGAGTCCGCAGGTCAGCCAACCCAATCCGCTGTCACGCGGACGCACGGTGGTGACGCCGCGCAGCGCCGTCGGCGTCAGCGAGGACGGCAAGAAACTTGCGCTGGTCAAGAACGGCGTGTCGCTTCAGGAACTGGTCGACGGCCTCAACGGCCTCGGCATCGGACCACGCGATCTGATCGGCATTCTGCAGGCGATCAAGGCGGCCGGCGCGATCGAAGCCGATATCGAGGTGATGTGATGCAGTCTCAGATCGACAGCAGCCTGATCACAAGCGCCTATCGCAGCATGCCGCGCAAGGCAGTGATGCCGATGCTGAACGGCCGCCCCGACCCGCAGCTCCAGCAGGCGCTTGAGAAAGTTTCTCCGCAGGCCATTCAAAAAGCCACGACGACGTCGCAGGACTTCGAGGCGATGTTCCTCAATTCGATGTTCTCGCAGATGACCGCCGGCCTGAAGGGGGAAGGTCCTTTCGGCGACACGCCGGGCACCGGGGTGTGGCGTTCGATGCTGACCGAGCAGTACTCCAAATCATTCGCCAAGGCCGGCGGCGTCGGTGTGTCCGACGCGGTGTTCCGTGCTCTCATCATGCAACAGGCCAGCGAAGCCAAGCCTGCGCCGAAGGAGGCCGAATGACGCCGAGATCCGAGGGGACGCAGGCGTCCCCTGCCCTGCCGCCCGCAGCCACGCCAGCCGACGCACGCAGGCTTGCCGACGGCATGCTCGACATCATGAATGCGCTGCTCGCCGTCATCGAGCGAGAAACCGAACTGGTGCGCGCAGGCAAGATTCGCGAGGGCATATCGCTCGAGAAGCAGAAAAGCGAGTTGTCGCGCCGCTACGCCGGCGCGATCAGCCAGTTCAAGGGCAGCCAGGCCTACATGACGCGATCGACACCGGAGTTGCTCGCCGCCCTGCAACGCCACCACGAGATGTTCCGCGCGATACTGCAAGTGAACCTGACGGTGCTTGCGACGGCGCATGCAGTTTCCGAAGGCATCGTGCGCGGGGTCAGCGCCGAGGCGCAGCGCCGCACCATACCGCAAACCTACACGGCGAGCGGACAGCGCAGCGCGCCACCGCGTCAGCATACAAGCCCGATCGCGGTCAGCCGCTCGCTGTAGCCTCCGGCGATCGACCGGCTCGCTCCCAAGTGCGATGCGGAATCGAAGACCCGCTTCGCAAAGCGGGGCCGTCATCCATGCCGCCGTCGCGACGGCTCCGGATCAGCAGCGCACCGCTGACGCGCTGCGCGGCATGCGGGGCCGAAAATTCCGCGCATTTGAATCAAACCAGCGCAGACATGGAACCGGCGCGTTCACCACGTTCTCTAACGCAACGTTGAGAGACGGCCGCTAGACTTGCGATCAAAAGGGGGTTGGGATTTGACTCGAAGGTAGCCTTAGGAGGCGACCATGGGCACGGATTTTAGTATCAAGCCGGTTGGTGCACCGGTTGCAGCGCCTGCCGTTGCGCCGGCACCCAGCGCGGCTGTCGACGCGGTGGCGACTCAACTTCCGCCGAGCCAGAGCGTCACGGCGGCGGACGTGAGTGCGCGCGTCCGGAACCAGCCGCAGGCTTTGAGCGATACGCTGTCGCATCAGGTGATCGTCGATCGGGATGCCGCCTCGATGGTCTACCAGGTCGTCGACAATCGAACCAGTCTGGTCGTGAAGCAATTCCCCGACGAGGCAATGCTACGGCGCCGCGCCTATTTTCGCACGCTCGACATGGTGAAAGCCGAACGCCAACAGTCGATGGCCACCGACCGGCGGGCGTGACCCCACGACGATCAGTTCTGATGGACATAGGCCGTTTCGAGCGTGCTCGCACCCGTCACCGGATTCGTCATGACGGTGTTGACCTGCGCGGTGCCGGCCTTTGTCAGCGTGAATTTTGAATCACCGACCCGGAACGCGTTGTTCTTGATCAGGACGTCCTGATACTTGACGGTGCTGCCGTACTGATACTTGGCCTTGGCGCGGAAACCGTTGACGTTCGAGACCGTCACCGAGAATGGCTTCTGGTTGGCGTACTTGCCGCTCCAGGTGCCTTCAAACGCCTTGGGATCGACGTTGACGTACTTCCCGGTGTTCAGATTGACGTTCTGACCGACCGTCGTGTAGTTCGATGCCAGAATGCTGAAGACGTCGGCCATGCCACGGCTCCGTCATTGACGCTCGGCGTTATGCCCGCCCTGACAGGCCTGCCGCGATATTGCAGTTGATGTCGATCAGCGGCTTCAGTTTAGCGGGATCGGGATTGATCTGCATATCGACCGTCTGCTTCATCACGAAGACGCCGATATTGGCGATGTTCTGACGAACCTCCAGCGGCTGCTGGTTGTTGCCGCTATCCGCCGCGCTCATGAAGATCGACCAAAGGCGGCGGTTGAACAGCAGCGCGCTGTGCATGTTCTTGTCCGGGCCGCTCCAATTGTCGTGGATTTCCTGAAGCTGCCGCGCCGCCTTTAGCAATGCCTGGGCTTCGATTTCGCGTGGGGAAGACGAGGTATGAGCCGTCCGGGCGTAGGCTTGAGCAGCGTTCGACATTCAGAACCTCGGGGAAACAGCGAGCGCGGGGACTTCGGCGCCGCTCATATCTAGCAGCACCGCCTTTAAAATAGGTTACCCCGCGTTTTCATATGCGTCTAAAAAATGGCAGGCAGATGCAGCAGCCTGCGTCGCCGCCGCACTATGGATGCAGCGCTGCCTCGTCGTCCCCTGAGACTGCCGCTACGCCGAAAGCTCCGCCATCACCGGAGCAGTTGCAACACGCTCTGCTGCGACTGGTTCGCCAGTGCAAGCGCGGACACCGCGATCGACTGGCGGGTGGCCAGCGCCTGGCTGTTCGCAGCCTCCTCGTTGGTGTCGGCAAGCGTCAGGTTCGAGGAGCCGGTCTGCAGCACGTTGATCAGGTTCTTCGAGAAATCCTGGCGGATCTGCACAATCGACAGGTTCGAGCCGAGCGTCGAGGCTTGTGCGCGCAGCGTACTGGACGCGGTATCGAGGCTCGCGATCACTTTGTTGGCCGAACCGTTGTCCAGGAAGTCAATGCCCACCGACAAGGTCGACAACCCGAGACCGGCTGCATTCATGTTGGAGCCGTTGATGGTGAGGACGGATTTTCCGGTTTCGTTGAAGATCAGCTTCAGCGTGTCGCCGTTGAGCAGGTTGATGCCGTTGAAGGACGAGTCCTGCGCGGTCGTGTTAATCTGCTGAATGATGTTGTTGTACTGATTGACGAGGCCGGCGCGTGACGCCTGGACTCCGGCATCCTGCACGGGCGCTGCCGCGACAAGGCCGTTGAAGGCATAGCCTGCGCCGGCCGCCGTCCCGCCGATCGCCCCGATGGTCGAAGCGGCGGCTTCATTTGTGGTCGAGATCGTGATCACACCCGCCGAGTTGATGGTGGCCTGAAGATTATTGGGGGCAAGCTGCGCGTTCAGGTCATTAAGGGTTCGGACGGTTCCGTTGGTGCCGTCGCCGAACGTGATGGTGGTGGCGACGCCGCCGCCGGTCGATCCAATCGTCAACGTCTTGCCATCGAGGTTTCCCGCGCCGCCGCCGCGCGCCGTCGTCCCAGCGGTCAAGCCGAGCTTTGCGAGCACGCCAGCCGGCGTGGAGTCCGTCAGCGTCAGATCTTGAGCGATGCCGGTATTGAGCGCGATCTGGCCGCTTCCGTCGACCGCCGACGCTGCGGCGGTATTGCCGTGCAGAGTATCGATCACGCCTACCAGCGCGCTCAGGGTCTGATCGATGCCGATGGTGACGTTGCCGCTTGGATCGGTTGTTGCCGCGCCGGAGGCGGCGAATGTGATGGTCTTGCCGTTGACGGAAAAACTGTCGCCGGCCACCGGGCCGGTCGGCGTCGCGACCGCACCATTGGTCAGCGCGCTGATGAGGGTCGCACCGGTTGCGAGGGCATTGGCAGTGCCGGTCTTCAGGGCGGTGCCGGGCGTGGCTGCGGCACTCGTAAATGCCGTGGTGCCCCTCAGGTCCAGCGCGGTGGCGCCTGTGACAGGCAGACTGTCGACCGACGATTTCTGCGAATAGCCGACCTGGGATTGCAGAACCTGATTGGCGACCGATTTGGCGGTGTCGACCAGTTTCTGCAGCGACGTCAGCCCGGTGTTGGCGGCCTGCAGCACCTGCACGCCGTTGCCGATGCCATCGAGCAGGCTGCTGATGTCGTTGGCGCGGTTGTCGAGTGCGGCAGCGGTGAAATAGTTGGTCGGGTTGTCGAGCGCCGTGTTGACCTTCTTGCCGGTGGAGAGCCGGTTCTGTGTTCTGGCCAGCAGGTCGGCTGTTGACTGCAGCGAGAGCAGATTCTGGCGAACGGATGCCGAAAGAACGATGTCGGTCATGTCTGGCCCTTCCATACCGTGGACGGTCGCCGACTCCGGGGCGAGCGCCGTTTCCTGGCCGGAAAGGTGAACGAGACGTTTTAATTTATGGTTAACAGGAGATTAACCGATCATCCCCGCGGGCCTTCGCCTCCGTTTGGTGCATCTGAATGCGCTACCTGAAGTCGGGTGACAAAACGTAAGGCAGCCGAATACTTTAGCGCAGTATGCTCGGTACGGGATCGAAAATTCGAAATCGCGTCTCGCAACGGTTCTAGCTTGCTCCATCAATGGCTTGCCGACCGTCGCTGACACGACGCCTCAGTGCAAGGTTTTGGTATCAGCGAATGCAAAAACGGCGGGGTTTCCCCCGCCGTTTCCGTCGTTTGATGATGTCGCTGGATCAGCGGAGCAGCTGCAGCACGCTCTGCTGCGACTGGTTGGCCAACGCCAAGGCGGACACCGCGATCGACTGGCGGGTGGACAGCGCCTGGCTGTTCGCCGCTTCCTCGTTGGTGTCGGCGAGCGTCAGGTTCGACGAGCCGGTCTGCAACACGTTGATCAGGTTCTTCGAGAAGTCCTGACGGATCTGCACGATCGACAGGTTCGAGCCGAAGGTCGAAGCCTGCGAGCGCAGCGTCCCGGATGCGTTGTTGAGCGAGGTCAGAACGCTGTTGGTCGAGGCGTTGTCCAGGAAGTCGGTGCCCTTCGTCAGCGACGCCAGGCCGAGACCAGCCGGATCGAAGGTCACGCCCTGAATGGTCAGGGTGGACTTGCCGGTCTCGTTGAACACCAGCTTGAGCTGGTCGCCGTTGAGCAAGTTGACGCCGTTGAAGGACGAATCCTGGGCGGTGGTTTTGATCTGGTCGATCACCGCATTGTACTGGTCGATCAGCGTGGCGCGGTTGTTCTGCGCGTTGGCGTCTTCCACCGGCGCACTGACGGTGACGGATGCGCCGAACAGGCCCGCACCAGCAGCAACCGCCGTACCACCAAACGCACCGATCGTCGCATGGGCGTGATCGTTGGTGGTGGTGAAGGTTAGCGCGCCGGCCGAGCTGATCGACGCCGTCAGGTTGTTCGCGGCGAGCGCCGTGTTCAACTGGTCGAGGGTGTGAACGCCGCTGGCACCGAAGGTGATGCTGGTCGCGGTGCCGCCATCGGTCGCAGCGATGGTCAGCGTCTTGCCTTCCAGCGCGGCCGGAGCGCCGGCTGTGCGCGCAGTGGTACCGGCGCTGAGACCAAGCTTGGCAAGACCGGTACCGCTCACGGTCAGGTCGCTCGCTGTACCGGTGTGAAGCGTGATCGCACCGCCGGAGATCGTCGACGTACCGCCAGTGATCGAATTGATCTTGCTGATCACATCGCCGACGGTATCGGTGATGTTGAGGTCGTTGCCCGTGGCGCCCGAAGCCACGAAATTGATCGTGGTACCGTTGACGACGATGGTGTCGCCGGCAACGAAGTCCGTCGCAACCGAGTCAGTATTGGTGCCACCGGACAACGTTGTCGCCGCGGTGATCGGAGCAGGCGATGTCAGGCTGTTGTTGACGACAGTACCAGCGGCAGCGGCCGCATCGGTCGGAGCGCCACCCGGTCCGAGCAGGTTGTCAGCCGTCGCGCCGGTGATGGCGGCGGTGGTGCCCTGCGACTTGGTGGAATAGCCCGTGGTCGCCTGCAGCGCCTGGTTGGCGATCGACTTAGCGGTGTCGACCAGCTTCTGCAGCGAGGTGATGCCGGTGTTGGCGGCCTGGAGCACCTGCACGCCGTTGCCGATCGAGTCGAGCAGGTTGTTGATGTCGCTGGCGCGGTTGTTAAGGCCCTGCGCGGTGAAGAAGTTGGTCGGATTGTCGAGCGCCGAGTTGACCTTGTTGCCGGTGGCAAGGCGGTTCTGCGTGGTCGAGAGCAGATCGGCGGTGGACTGGAGGGAGAGCAGATTCTGGCGGACCGATGCGGAGAGAACGATATCGGACATTTTTTCATACCTTTCTGGTGTGAATACACTGACGCACATACGCCGAAGTTATTCCTTCGGACGAGGCGCCACAGTGATGTGAAGACTCTAAGAAAGCATGAAGCCAATAGCGGACTCGCAAGCCTTTCCAGGTGCAGGCGCGCGGCCGGATTGCGACGTCATAGCCGTGGCTTAGACGAATCTGGCAGCGAAGGCCGCAAGGGCCATTTACCAATCGTTAACTACAATGGGAAAGGATCGCGGCAAGAGCGTACCGCGATGCTCGCTGCGTCTCGGCCGTCCGCCACATTTTTGCGCGGCGAACGGGGCTACCGTCCATTCCGGAAACGCTCCTTTTCAAGGCAGGAAAACCGCCATGGCGCTGAAAGTCGAACTGAAGCCGCATGAACGCATCATCATCGGCGCCTGTGTCGTCACCAACACGGATCAACGCGCGCGCCTTCTGATCGACGGCGACAAGATTCCGATCCTTCGCGAGAAGGACATCCTGACGCCCGAGACGGCGGATACGCCCGCCAAGCTGGTCTACCTCTCGGTGCAACTGATGTATCTGTCGCCGGAGCCGCAGATCAACCACGGCACCTATTTCAGCCTGTTGCGCGACGTCATCACGACCATGCCGGGCGCGTGGCCGATCATCGAGGGCATCAACAACGACATCCTCAACGGCGACCTCTACAAGGCGCTCAAGGAAGTCAAGAAGCTGATCGCCTACGAAAAGAAGCTGATGGAGATGAGCGAGGCCACGGCAACCCGCCCGGACGCCATGCAGAAGCGATCGGCGTAGTTCTCGCGCCGCGAGCGGATCGCCTCAGCTTCCAGATGTGCGAGCTTCGGTTTCGCGCGCGCCGAATTCAAGCACAGCCGCCACCAGGACGTCGATATCGCGCATTCCCGTGCGATGGTTGACGATCGCCGCGCGGATCGCCAGCCGGCCGTCGAGCATGGTGGCGGACGGCGCCGCGATCCCCGACTCGTGCAGCGACGCGACGATCTCCGCGTTGACCCGGTCGGCGTCAGTGGCGCGATAGCGGAAACACACGATGTTGAGTTGCACCGGCGCAAGCAGTTCGAGCTTCGGCTCGGCGGCGATCTTCGTTTCCAGATAGCGCGCCAGCGCGCAGGTGCGGGCGATCATCTCGCCAAGCTTTTCAGTGCCGTAGGCCTTCAATGTGAACCAAGTCTTCAGCGCGCGGAAGCCGCGCGACATGTCGGGTCCGTAATCGCAGGGCCAGGGCGAGCCGGCCGCGAGGCCGCGCGTCTCCCGGCGCAGATAGGCCGCAGGCGCCGCGAAGGTCCGGCGGTGCTGCTCGCCGTCGCGAACGAGGAGAAAGCCAGCGTCATAAGGCACTTGTCCCCATTTGTGAAAGTCGAAAGCGATAGAGTCGGTGCTTTCGAGACCGGCGAGACGCGGCGCGATCTCCGGCGACAGCACGCCGAGCGCGCCGTATGCGCCATCGACATGCAGCCACAGATTCTCCTCGCGGCACAACGCATGCAACGCCGCCAGATCGTCGATCGCGCCGATGTCGACGGTGCCGGCCGAACCGATCACCAGAAACGGCGCAAGACCCGCCGCGCGATCGGCCCTGACCTGCGCGCGTAGCGCATCGATCTCGATGTGATGGCACCGATCGACCGGAATCCGCCGCAGGGCGTCGGTGCCGAATCCGGCAAGGTCCATGGCCTGCGCCACGCAGCCGTGCGTCACAACCGACGTATAGGCGGTGAGACCCCCGCCGCGGTCAGGCAGCCCCCGCTCGCGCACGGACGGTCCGAGCCGCGCCGAGCGCGCCACCAGGATCCCCATCAGGTTCGCCATCGACGTTCCCGTGACGAAGATGCCGCTCGCGGTATCGGGAAATCCGAACATCTGCCGCATCCACAGAACGATCTGGCGCTCAACCTCGACCGGAATGTGATCCCGGCCGCCGAGATTGGCGTTCAGGCCCGCAGCCAGCATTTCGGCAAGCATTCCGACAGCGGTGCCTCCCCCGTTCACCCATCCCATGAAGCCGGGGTGAATATTGCCGGGGGCGTAGGGCGCGATGTAGTCGGAAAATTCCCGATAGATTTCGTCGAGGTCGCCCCCTGCCCGCGGCAACTCCTCGCGAAAACGCGCGCGCACGTCCGCAGGAATCGGCCGCCACACCGGGCGCTCGCGGACGCCGGCGATGTAATCGAACATATCGTCGAGCATCCGGTGCCCCTGCGCGCGCAGTGCGTCCCAGTCATCCGGATCGAGCGTCTCGCCGGCGTCCGGCGGCGTGTCGGGCCGCGCCTTGGTCATGCCGATAACACCCTGCACGCGCGCGGCGGCACGCCTTCGAGCGCACCGCGCCTCACGCGCGACGCAGCGCGGCGACTGGACGCGCGTGAAATATCGAAACTGAGCATGAAATGGTCTTCCTCGCCGCGCGCGGGCCATCGCTGGCATCCGCATCCCGGCCGGCTAATGACATGATTGGCGGTATCCTGCCCGCCAGCCCGAGAGCCAGGCGCGGGAGCGCGGCCGAATTCCCCGCCTATCGCAGGCGACTGATTAGCGTAACGCAGCCGGTTTTGGAACGATTATTGCCGGTACTTCGCGACCGCGCGTCGCCCTCGTGCTAGCAGAGACTGCCGCTGTCAGAGGAATTTCACCAGGCTGAGTTGCGACAGCATCGCGGTGGTCTGGTAGGAGGCTTGCAGATCGGTCTGCAGCGCCAGCAACTGGCTCGCGACCTCGTCGGTGGAAACGTTTTCGGCCTGATCGACGATGTTCTGCATCGTCGCCTGCGTCAGTTTCTGTCTCGCGGTGGCGTCCTTCATCACCGTCTGCGCATTGGCGAGATCGGACTGGATGTCCTGGATGTTCTGCTTGCCGGGCGTGACGGTCAGATTCTGCGCCACGCGCGAATTGAGCGCCGAGATCTGCCCCGCACCGTTCGGATCGGTCGGCGATGTCGTCACAGCCGCGAGCAGCGCAACCGATTCCATCAGCGAACGGATAGCATCCTCGTTGGCGCGGATGCCGTATTGAACCGTCACCGACGGATCCACCCTTACCGTCGAGGTCGCGCGTGCCGAGCCCGTACCTGCATCGCCCGTATACCATTGCACGGTGTTCGCAGCCGTGCCGTTCACCGCGGCCGTTGCCGTGGCGAGCGTCGCCGGCGGCGTGAGGTCGACGCGCTGCGGCGGCTGGTCGAAGAAATCATGGGTCGCGCGGATGGCGGAGGCCGCAACCAGCGACGTCTTGGCCAGTGTTCCGATCGAGCTTGTCAGGGCAGTGTTGAGGTTGGCTGCGGTCGCCGCAGGTGTCGCGCCGATCGCGAAGCTGCCGGCCGGCGTCGGCACCGCGCTTGACGCCGTCAGTTTCACGGTCTCGCTGGTCCCGTCCGGCAGGTTGAAGGTGAAGCTCACCGTATCGCCGTCGGCCGGATTGGCGGCGAGGTCGATGGAGGCTTGCGCCGGCGTGATCGTGACGCCCGCCGCGCTCGTCGAGCTGACGCCGGTCAACTGCGCGCCGTAAGGAGACGCGGTCGCCTCCGCGGCGGTCAGCGCCGCATTCAGGTTGGTGGCGGTCGCCGCGGCGGAGCCACCGATCTCGAACGATCCCGCCGGCGCCGGCACCGTTGTCGTCGCCGTCAATTGAACGGTCGTGCTGCTGCCGTCCGGTTGCAGGAAAGTGAAATTGAAGGTGTCGCCGTCCGCCGGATTGGTCGCGAGGTTGACCGTCGCCGGCGTGTTGGTGACTGTCGCGCCCGTCAGCGTCGAGGTGACGTTGCTGAGCTTCATGCCATAGATCGAGGGCGACGCATCCTCCGCAACCGACACCGATGTCGCGGTCGGCGAGGAAACAACAAGGCGGCCGAGGCCGCTCGCGCCAAGGTCGGCCTGGTTGCGTTCTGAGATGACCTGCTTCAAGCCGGCCTGCCCTGCTCCGTTGCCGTTCAGGATCAGGTCAGACGAAGCGACCGGCTGGGTGTAGATCGTGCTGCCGGAAAAGATGTAGCGGTCGCCGGCCTGCGTATTCAGGATGCCGACGACCGACGAGAACTCGGCCACCGCGGTCTGCTGACCCGCGGTTTGGCCGGTGCTGTTCAGCGCCTGCGATCCGCTGTTTGCCGCGTTCTGTAACTGCGTACCGATATCGGACAGCGCCTGCAATGCGGTATTGGCGACCCCGATGTTGGTGTTGATCTTGGTCATCGTATCGGTATACGCGGCGATGTTCGACAGTTGCGCGCGCGCCGCGATCGCAAACCCTTCGTTGGCGCCCATGCCCGAATAGGTCGTCGACTTCTTTCCGCTCGTGAGCTGGTTCTGCAGATCGGCCATCTGCGCCTTGAGATTCTGGACCGAACTGCCGAGGATGGTGTTGCCGAAGCTGATGCCGTTGATCGCCATGCGAACCGCCCTTACACGTTACACTTGAGCCTGCAGCAGAGTCTGCATCATGGTCTGCACCACCGACATCACATGCGCGTTCGCCGCGTAGGAATTCTGCAGCGCGATCAGGTTTGTCATCTCGGTGTCGATGTTCACGCCCGCTTTGGCGTTGAATTTCTCCTGCAACGTATTGACGACGATATCCTGACCCTGCGCCACCTGCTTCGCCGTCGTTGCCGCGCTGCTCTGCACGCTGACGAACTGCTGCAGGAACGCGGGCAGCGTGCCCTTGAAGGGCGAAGCCGTGGACCCGAGGCCGGTATTCGGCGCGTAGCTGAACGTCGCCGAGGTGAGTTGGTTGAAGAGAAAGTCGGAGCGTGTGGTGTCGCCGGCGGGCGTCACCGGCGAAGTGCTGTAGACCGTGAGTTTCGAGGGATCGGCAAGCAGCGCAGCATTGACCTGGATGCGCCCGGCCAGCCCCGTGATCTGCGATGCCGTGCCGGAGATCGCGCCGGTATAGAGCGCGGCGCGGTCGGTGAAGAACGGCAGTTGCGGATTGCCCGAGGTCAGCGATTGCGCCGTGGTTGTGGTCGAGGCCGCTGTCACGGTGGAGACACCCGAGCCGTCGCCGGTGACGCGCAACTGCGAGCCCGACGCGGAAAACGTCAGATGCGCCGTGCTGCCGACTTGCGCATTCAATTGCGCCACGATCGAACCGAGCCCACCCGAGAAATTGACGCCGATCACCTTGTCGTTCGGATTCGAGGCCGTGTTCGGTATCGGCAGCGCCGTGGGATCGTCCACCCGCACGACAGTTACTGTATGAGATACGTTGCTCGAGTCGGTGTAAGTGACGTTGAAGGAGTTGCCCGGCAGCGCGTTCGACAGATCAAGGTCGAAACCCGATGGAGGACCGGCGACCGGCGTGCCGCCGGTCGTAACATCGGACAGCGCGCTGGCGAGCGTCGCCGCCATCTGGTCGATCTGGTTCTGCGCCTGCACCAGCGTCTTGTCGCGCAACTGCACGTCGGCTGCGATCTGGCCGGAATTGATGCCTTGCGAGGCGATCATGTCGATCTTGGCGCCGTTCGGAAGCTGGCACATGATGGTGCCGACGCTCGACTTGCCCGGATCGGCGTTCCATTGCGAATTCGCGGTGAGCGACGACTGCGCATTGAACGACAGCGTCGAAGCCTGCACGCCGCCGACAAGCTGGATTCCTGAGGTCGTGAACACCGACGTCTGATTGGAGCCGTCGGTGACGGCGCGGATGTCCATCAATCGGGAGAGCTGGTCGACCGCGCTGTCGCGCTGATCCATCAGCGTCGCGGCGGCCGGATCCTGGGCGGTCATGCCCTGCAGCTTCTGATTGATCGCAGCGATCTGTTGCATCGCCGCGTTCGCCTGCGACACCGATACCGAGAGGTCCTGCTCGGCGTTGGAGCGCAGCGTCTGGATGCCGCTGGTGGTGGCGTTGAGCTGCTGCGCCAGCGCCTGCGCGGTGTTCAGCACCGAGGATTGCGCCGCCGTGTTGCCCGAACTCGCGGACAGCGCCTGCAACGCCGATGTGAAGTTATTGTAGGCCGCTTCCAGTGTTCCGTCGTTGCCGGGCGTTCCATAGACATTCTGTAACTGGCCGAGCACGTTCGCGATCTGGTCGGCATAGGCGCCGCCGGCGTTCTCCGTGCGCAACTGTGACTGCACGTAGGTATCGAGCGTGCGGTTGACGCCGATGACACGAACACCGGCGCCGGTGCTGCCGGTGATGATCTCGTCCTGCACCAGCGTCTGCGAGACGTAGCCGGGCGTGTTCGCATTGGCGACATTGCCCGAGACGATCGAGAGCGCCGCCTGATTGGCACGCAGGCCTGACATCGCGATGGAGAGGGCCGAACTCAAACTCATCTTATTGCCCGCCTCGAAAAAGGATCAATCCACTTTTCAGGGATCGCGCTCTAGCGCAGCACGTTCAGGAGATCCTGGACCATGCTGTTCGCCGTGGTGATGACCTTGGTGTTCGCCGAGTAGGCCTGCTGGGTCACGATCAGCTTGGTGAACTCGTCGGCGATGTCGGTGTTGGAGCCCTCGAGCGAGGAGCCGCTGATGTGTCCGGCCGCGCCCGCGATCGCAGGTCCGGACTCGTCGGTCACTGCATATGCGCCACCGTCGAGCGCCTTGAGGTAGTTGGTGCCGTTGAAGTGAGACAGAGACACCTGCGCGAGGGAGAGGTTCTGCCCGTTCGAGAAGGTGCCGACCACGACGCCGTCATTATTGACGGCGACCGACTGCAACTGGCCGGCGGCGTAGCCGTTCTGGTTGATCGCGTTGACGGTGGCGTTGCCGCCGCTGCTGGCATACTGGGTCAGGCCACCGGAGCCGAAATTCAGCGAGAGGTTGCCGAGCGACTGAGTTCCGACACTGACGTTGGGAATGGTGATGGACGACCCGGCCGGGCTCGACAGCTGGCCGTTGGTGCCGAAGGTGAAATTGGTGCCGACGTTAATCCATGCCGCCTGCGTGTTGGTGGCGTTCGGATTGGCCTGGTAGAACAGGTTCCAGGTATCGGAATGACCGGCGCCCAGCGAGGCGCTGTCGGACTTGGCCCAGCGCAATTGCAGGTTCACCGCGGTGCCGGTCGCATCATAGACTGTGACCGCGCCGCCGCTGATCGATTGCTGCTGGAAGACGGTCTGATCGTTGGCAATCACGACACCCGCGCCGGGTGTGCCGCCGCCGCCGCGCGCGATATTGGTGGTGGCGCCAAAACCCATCGCCGTCCAGCCGGCGGAGGCGCTCGTCACCGAGAGGTTCTGCGCGGTGCCGGTATGCAGCGTGATCGCGCCGGTGCTGGCATCGATCGTCGGAGCCTGTCCAGTAATCGCGCCGATCTTGCCCAGAAGATCGCCGACCGTGTCGTCGATGCGGACGTGGGTGGCATCCTGCAAACCTGTTGCAGCGGTAGTGAATGTGATCGTAGTGCCATCGACGGTGATGGTATCGCCGACCGCGAAACCGGTGGGCAGCGAGTTGCTCGGCGCCGTGCCGGACAGCAGCGTCGCACTCGTGATCGCGACCGGCGGCGTCTGCTGGTTGGTCGCCGCAGAACCGGTGGTGGTACTGTCGGTATAGGGCGGCGCGGGCGTGCCGACCACAAGCGGATTGAAATTCGTAGAGAAGTCGGACGGATTCAATCCGCCGGCCGCGGTGATGGTGCCGGCGGTCGCAGTCGAACTCGCAAGCGTCGTCGGCACGGCCGGAAGATTGGCGGCGTATTGCAGCGTCGTCGTGGCCTGCGCGGGAACGAAGTTGTTCTGGAACTGCAGCACCTGCGGCACATTGCCCAGCGGATTGCCGGTCTTGGGATCGACCGGCACGCCCATCAGGTAGTAGCCGGCGCTGTTGACGAGGTTGCCGTTGGCATCGACCTGGAAATCGCCGCGCCGTGTGTAGTAGGTCACACCCGAAAACACCGGCTGGTTGTCCACCCGCCCCGTCGGCGACTGGACATTGAAGAAACCGTCGCCGGTGATCGCCATGTAAGTGCCGACCGTCGAGGCCGATACCGTTCCCTGGCTGCTGATGGTCGCGACCGAATAGGCCGTCACGCCGCCGGCGACCTGACGGTTCGGGGTGGTCGAGTCGGGGATCAGATCGCTGAAGGCAGTGGCGATGCCCTTGTAGCCGGTGGTCTGGGCGTTCGCGATGTTGCCGGAGATGTTTTGCAGCGCAAAGGATTGCGCCTGCAAACCACCGACAGACGTATTCAATGCGTCGAAAATACCCATGACATCGTCTCCAACTCGATCCGGGCGGCCCCGCCGGAGGTCAGCCAAAACCACGGCCGCAGTCGGAAACGACGTCGCAAGCTCCATGCCAACTGAAATAATCGAGCTATTTCAGCTCTTTAAACAAAAAGCGCCGGTCCGTGAACCGGGGCATTCTTGCCCGGCGGGGCAACTCTTGCCGGGGGATCGCAGTATTTTCGAGCGACTTTTGGTAGATCGCTACGTCGCCGACGGCGATGCCGGGTGGAAGACCAGCGCCAGCCCATCCATGCAGTAGCGCAGGCCGGTCGGCTTCGGGCCGTCGTCGAAGACATGGCCGAGATGCCCGCCGCAGCGGCGGCAGTGGATCTCGGTGCGGGCCATCCCGAACGTCGTATCCCGCGTTTCGCCGACTGCGTTGTCCAGCGGCTTCCAGAAGCTCGGCCAGCCGGTGCCGCTTTCGAATTTCGTTTCCGACGAATAGAGTGGAAGGTCGCAGCCGGCGCACCCGAAGATGCCCTTGCGATGCTCCTTGAGCAGCGGGCTGGTGAAAGGCGGCTCGGTGCCGTGCTGACGCAGGATGCGGTACTGTTGCGGCGTGAGTTGCGTCCGCCATTCAGCGTCGGTCTTTTCGATTTCGAACTTTTGGGCGGGTTTTGTCTCGGCGCGGGCGGGCTCTCCGCGCAACCAGCGAAAGCCGAGCAGGCCCGCGAGACCGGCGGTGGATGCGAGCAGGATACGGCGGTCGATCATGGCTACCTTACCTCCGTGACAATCAAACCGGGTCAATGGACCAAATACGGGTTCACCTGCCCCGAAACCACACTGACACGCCGGGAATTTACTCACTTTCCTGCGAGCCGCCTCACCTCCCCCGGGCGGAACGGTCGATTGCCATGGCCGCACTCTTGCGCGCGTCGCGCAAACCGGCGTGATCCGAGCATGACCCCACTCCAACCCTTTCCTGTCATGGGGAGGGAGTATCGGCCGTTTCCTCGAGGCGCTCCGGCTGCGGCTGGCGAGCGGCGGAGCGCGGCGGGCGCGCTCCCGCTCGACGGTTGGCCTCGGCGAGTCTGGTCTCTTTCTCTCTCGCCCTGATGCGCGAGCGTTCCCGATAGCGCGCCAGCGAGCCGGCAGCAGCGGAGCGCGTCCGCTCCGCCAGGCCGATGGCGTAGCCGGCGGCACGTCCGATGTTTCCGCCAGCCCATACCAGTTCGAATGGTGAAAACAGTCTCCAGCGGTCGTCGCCTTCCAGCATGCCGCCGGCGATCAGTTGCCCCGCCATCGCAGACGTACTCAATCCCTGCCGGCCGAAACCGCTCGCGACCCACAGTCCGGGCAACAGACGGCCGATCTGCGGCATGCCGTGCACGGTCTGTCCGATCGCGCCGGAGAAGACCTTCGCGATCTCCACCGCGCCGAGCTGCGGAAAGATCGTGCGGATGCGTCTGCAGATTGCCCCGGTCTGGCGCTCGGATTGCGCATCCCAGGTGGTTTCCGGGCTGGCCCACATCAGCCTGTCGCCGCCGACAATCCGGAAATGGTCGATCCCGTCGGTATCGACGACGGAGCCCTGAAACGTCACAGCCTCGGCGAGCCGCGCGCCCAGCGGAGCGGTGACGGCGGCATGGCGCCAGACCGGCACCAGCGTACCGGACAATCGCCGCAACGCATCTCCGAGATGGATATTACCGGCAAGCACGAGGTGGGATGCCCGCAGCCGGGCCTTCGGCGTGACGATGCGCTTACGAATCCCGAACGGATCGATACTGACCACCGGCGTGTCCTCGAAGATGCGCGCGCCGGCGTTGCGCGCAAGCTCCGCAAGGCCATGAACGTATTTGCGCCCGTCGATCTGGAAAGCGCGCGGATAATGCACCGCATGAAAATACCGGCCGGTGCGCAGGGTGTCGCGGACGCGATCGACCTGCCATCCCTCCACCTCGGTCGCGAAATCTTCAGCCAGCATTTGCAGGCGGCTGATCAGCCGGTCACCGATATCGACATTGGATACTTCAAGCGCGCCTTCAGTCAGCCCGAGGCCGGGAATGACGTGCTCGGCGGCATGGGTGCGAACATAGTCGAGGCCCGCTCGCGACAGCGACCAGAGTTCGTAGGCGTCGTCGAACCCCACTCGCGCAATCAGATCGGAAAGCGGAAGCGCATAACCCGGCATCACCGTGCCGAGATGGTGGCCGGACGCATTCCAGCCAACATGGCGTCCCTCGAGCACGACGACGTTCGCGCCCGCCCGCGCCGCCTCCAGCGCCACGGTAAGACCGGCGAGACCTGCTCCCACGACGCAAACCTCGACATCGAGATCGACGGTCAGGCCGGCGCGTTGCAGCGCAGCAGCGGTGGACTCTGTGCCGCCGGGACCATCGGCCGCACCTGTGCCCTCCGAAGTCATCGGGTTTCCTTCCGAAGTTCTGGATTTGACATTGGCGTCCGTGCTTGCGGCGAAGCGGGGTCCTCTCCACTACCCCCGTCACCTTGTCCGACGCAAGGTTGTGGATTAAGCCGCAGGAGTCGGAACCTGCATCCCGCCTTCCGGGTCATGCTTCAACGCCGAATCGGGACCGCGTCATGCGCCGCCTGTTGCTGCTTCGACACGCCAAGACCGAGAGCGATGCCCCGAGCGGCAGGGACCGGGATCGTCCCCTCGCCGCGCGGGGCCGCAAGGATGCCGCCGAACTTGGCTCCTGGCTCGCCGGACAGCAACCTCTGCTGCCAGATCTCGCATTCGTTTCGACCGCCGTGCGGGCGCGCGCGACCTGGGATATCATCCAGCAACAGATGTCGGACGAGATGCCGCAAGAGCTTGCAGCGCATTTGCCGGATCTTTACGGCGCCCAGCCGACGCAACTGTTGACGCTCATTCGCTCTGCTGCCGCGCGGAATTCGAAACGCCTGATGATCGTGGGACACAATCCCGGCCTGCACGAACTCTCCCTCGGCCTGATCGGTGGCGGGACCGTAACCGGGCGTGCAGCGCTGACCCGCAACCTGCCGACGTCGGGACTTGTGGTGATCGATTTTCCCATCGAGAGGTGGGATGGCATCGCGTTCGGAGGCGGACAACTCGCACAATTCGTCAGCCCGAAACTGCTGAAGGAGGCTTAGCGTCGGCTCTCACGGCAGCAGATCCTGCGGCAACGCGTCGAAGGCGTAGGCGCGCGGCCGGTTGCGACGCATGAAGCCGCCGATCTGCCAGCCGAACAGCGCCGACAGTCCGGCAATGAACAGCACGCCTGCCCATTCGCCCGTGACCAGCGCCCGCACCAGCAGAGCGGCCAACGCCGCCGCCAGCAACGCCAGCGCGCCCGCGCCGGCAAAATAAAGTACGGGATTGAGACCGGCAACGAGCAAAACTCGCCCGCCATGTTCGCCGAGCCGCCGGTGCAGTTCGACGATGAAGGAGCGATAGCTGTTATCTTGTGCGGCCATCAGCGCCAGCGTCTGCCAGGTGGTGGACATCACGACGATACGGCCGCCGTCGCGATGCTTGATGTCGGCGCGGAATCGCCGCGATTGCATCGACATCGGCCGATACGACATCTGCACCGTTGCGATGTCCGCATACCGCCATGTCCCCGATCTGCGGCCCACCTGCCAGGATATTCCATCGTCCTCGAGCTTGAACCGGTGCGCCGATCCCATCAGGGATGCCCTGTAGGCGTAGCCGAGGCCGGCTGGCGAAATTTCGGGCGGCGGCACGATTGCGATCCTTCGCTCGATTTCCTGCATACAATTTCTTGCTCGTGGTGCGGGTTCTACCCTACAAATCCCTCATGGCTGAAACGGCTAATTTTCCGCGCCACTTGATTCTCGGCAGCGCGATGGTGTCCGGCATATTGCTCGCGCTTGCGGTGCACATGCTCGGGGCGCAGATCGGCTTCGACCTCGGCGGCCTCTGGCGTACCGATTCAAAAGACTTCATGCCGGCGGGCGCCGCGATTGCCTGGTGGCTGGTGGCAACGGCGGGCTTCTCCGGCAGCTATTTTGTCGCGACGCTGATGCACAGCGCACCCTCGGGCCGCATTCAGCAACGGCTGCGGCAATTCCTGATCGCCATCGCCGTGCTGTTTCTGGCGAGTGCGGGACAGGCCGCCTCGGCGCCAACCGCGGTGCCGACGCTTGCAAGCCTCGTCGCCGGGCTCGCCGTGCTCGGCCTTGGCACAGCGATGGCTTTCTGCGGCGCATATTTCGCGCTACGCAAGACATGATGGCGCATGGTTTTGGTTATTGCCGACCCGGGTATGACCTGTCATGCGACCCTTCACGGATTGTTTCCCGGCGCAACATGTCATTCAACCGATACATCAATGCTGCCACCTTGCATGTCCGCATGGAACGAGGCTCAAAACGGCCATGGAACCGGCGGGGTTTTATGCCTATATGCACGGGTGATCGTTTGCGCGCCACTGCAGCAGGTGCTGTCCTGATGACTTTTCGATCGATGATGGCGCAGGCCGCATTCGACCATGACGACGCCCCTTAGACCAACCCGCCGTTTTGTCTTGTGGAATTTTTCGCGTATGAGTGACCTAACAGCCGCTTGCCATTCTTCTCCCCAATCGGCTCGAAACGTGTCGTGATTTTGGGTGCGCTGGTTGAGACGTTCGCTTTTTCAAGCGAACAGCAAACCGCTCCTGACCGACTGAGAATAACGAGGTACCTGGTGTCGCTGGATTCCAAGTTCGCATGAGAGGTTTTCGCAAGGACAAGCGGACTTCGAATTCGGGACGTCAGCGGGAGGACGAATGCATCGGCTGCTGACCGCGCTTCA
>NZ_JBPPLY010000005.1:0-204165 GCF_051535215.1 Nitrobacter sp.
ATCTTACCGAGCGAACTTGATTGCCAACTATCAACCCGATCAGTCCTGTTGGAATCCATCCCCACACGAGACCCCAATCCCCCACAACCGCAATGACGATCAAATCGAGGATCACGAACGTGATCACCGTGACCGCTAGCGCGGAATATTGCCGAAGCTCCTCTTCTTCTTGGTCCGCTGTTGCGCTTCGCTTCGCCTCGATCAGCTTGCCGTCTTCAAAAACCTCATAGCTTATGACTTTATCGCGAAAGAACGGCTGTCCTTCGGCAGCCCAATGATGCGCGCTGGCTGAGTCTTCAAACGTTTTTTCATACACCGCACCGCCTAACGATCGCATCAAGACTCTGAAGGCCATTATATCCCTCACATTGCCAGGGGACTGGGGCCATAGGGCCATATAGGATTTAGCGCGAACGACGCACGAGCGCCACCGGATCCCGTCTCTTTCTCAGCTTCAAAGTTACCAATCCGGCCAACACCTGATTGAGCCGCGGCCGATTGATTGAGATGGCGGTTAGAGCGGGTAACATAAGGGCTCAGACGTGAAGTCTCCGTAACAATGGAATGGAGGTTCCCGAGGAACGCATTGCGGAGCGTACCGTTGTCTCCTTATCAGCAAAAGGAGATGCAGATGGGCAACGATAGCAGCACGAACTTTCCTCCTGCCGGACAGCCGAAGGAGGATCCGAAGAAGACGCTCGGCAAGAGTATGCAAGAACTAACGGACGAGGCGGATAAGCATCTTTCCGAAAAGGAAAAGAAGAGCGGCGAGAGCATCAAGCACGTTCCACCGGGCAGGAGTGACATCATTCCGTAGCGCGCGAAAAGTGCCGAGGAAGCCGTCAGCGCTCGTAAAGGGGCTGGCGGCGACTTCGATTATCGACCTCTGCTGCGAGTTGCATTCTCCACGGATGCGCTCTGCAAGATTCGCGAGCACTTGCCGCCCTCTCACTGGCGGGTCTGGTGTAGACGAGCATGGGGGCACGGCCCGTCCGCTCGGTTAATCTATGGAGCGGAGCGGCGTTGCCGTTGTGACCGCGAGACAAGGCCCGCCAATTCGGCGGGCCAAGGTTGAGTGAAATGTCATCGCGCGCGGGAAGTCCACCGTAAGGCGGTGACGGCTTCATCAGGTGCCGCCGCTATACTCGGTGTTTTCATTGCCCTGACCTTTATTGGGCCTATCTTCGTCGGACTTCTTCTGATCGTCCTGCTTTGGAATCTTTACGCCCGGCTGCTGATTGGGCTGTACGCCGGCCTTCATGTCGGACTTCAGCGGTGCGTTCGCACTGTGGTCTACCTTCTCATTCGGATTTGACATTGAACTCTCCTTGTCAGCGAATGGCGAATACCATCGAGCTGAGTACTACGCGGTGAGATGAGAGAGGTTCCTAGCCAGAGGAAAACTTGCAGCCAGTGAGGCAATGCGGGGGAACGGGATAAGAGTTCCGTCAAAAAAAACCGCCGGGCATGGCGGGCGATGAGGCTCCTTCAGGATGGTACCCGACCAAAAGGGACTGAAAGCCACAGATCAGTTCTATATCAGAGCAACGATCCAATAGACGCCAATCGCCATCTGAACGGCGAAAAAGGCAAAACGAGCGCTCACTGCTACGACGCTCATCGAAATTAGATGAATGATCGATTGAGCAATACGCGCCGCCAGGAACCATAGCGCCAAACCGTCGGTAGCCGCTGTCTTTCCCAGGATAATCGCAACGATCAGCAGACCTCCGAATACCGGTAGCCCTTCGATACAGTTGGCATGGGCACGAGCTAGACGCTGCATAAATGGCGACAAATTGCCATTGTCAGGCGTGAACCCGTTCGCAGGCACCTTGCCTGCGACGACCAGGCAGGTCCGGACCGTTTCCATGAGTACCAACAGCGTCACAGTCCACGCTATGAAGCCGATCAAAGCAAAGGCTGTGCTGGTCAATTGAGGCTCCGCTACCGGCTGGAGATCACCACTTTAGGCCACCGCTAAGATGCATTCTAAACTTGAACGTGTTGCGTGCAACCTGCGCATTGATAGTGTCTGCGCTCTTCGCGACTACTATTTAGCAGGTGCGTTCGGTTGTCATGCCTCGTTTTCCCTTAAGGCCAAACCTAAAGAAGTATCGCGGTTCGCAAGAAAGGGCGGCCCAAAAAAATCGGGAATACAACGCAACCGCTCGTAAGGTAGCCGCCTATCTAAATAGGCTCGTTGCCAACAATCCCGATACCACGCAGCAATATATGTTCGAGGATATTGCGGAAGCCCTTGGTTACTCGGTTGATGACGTTCGATCTGCAATATCTAACGGTGGGTATAACGGTATCACGTTTCAAGATATTGATGAGGCGGATCGACGCGACCTTGCGGGTTATAAACTTTTATCGACGGAAGATGGGACGGATGCTTAGAGACGCGATTAGGTGTCATATCGCGCCGTTTAGCTCAACGCATCGCTACCACCATGAAGGCGAACACGATCACTAGGGCCGTAACCCAGCCGGCTCGTTGGATGATCTTCCGATCACGCCACGGCAGACGAATCGTTGTCAGCTTGTCCGTCCGATGACTGCCACTGAAAATTGATTTTTATCGGCCACGACTTCGCGAACCGAATACTTCAACAGCCAGAACGACTGCCATTGGTAACACCGGCCAAAGTTCGGATTGACGCCGAGCGCGTTCGCAATCACGGGCCTCCCCTGTCCTTGCGATAACCTATCGGAAGCGCCGCCAACAATTATCATTGAGACAAAACCAGCAAGGAACGCGATATACTCTCCGCAGGAAACTAAGGGTTGAGCCAGTGCTGATCATCGCTTTCACCATCCTCGGAATTGCCGTGCTGCTGGGCTCCGTGCTTGCGGTTATGTATATGCGTGAAGGCGCCGCAGCGCCGTCCTGGCGGCTGGCGGCATTGCACGGACTGATCGCCATCAGCGGTCTCGGCTGTCTCGGTCTCGCCTTGCGTGGGCCGCCTCGTGGGCTCGATCAGGGGGCCGGCTCGTTCGGCATGATTGCAGCCGTGCTGATCGGGCTGGCAGCCGTCGTCGGCCTTGCCCTCTTTTCAGCCCGCCTTCGCAAGCGGCGGCTCTCGGGCACGCTGATCGGCATTCACGCCACGCTCGCGATCAGCGGCTTTGTCGTGCTCATCGTCTACGTAACGGCTTGAGGCGGCTGAGACCGGATCGGCCGAAAGGCTTGCTGCGGCTACGCGAGCCGGTTGATATGTGTCGGTTTGGACGACGACCGGCAGGACGATAGCAACAGCCAAGGAAAAGACCGCCAAAGCGTTGAAAAGCACCTTGGCGGCCCATCACCAGCGCCACGGAACGAAAAAATAGCGCCGATTAAATCAACAATACCCGCGTCTTTTCATGAATGCCTTGTTGTAGCGCAAAGATGCGCGACGATAAAACCAAGGATCAAGTGGTGACTCAAGATCAAAAAGCCTCTCTTGATGGCTGCGCTCGCCGTATTTCTTTCGTCGTCCGCTCTTGCCATCGTCGCCACGCATCCGTCGTTGACGGTGACAAAATCCATGGGCAGCGCATTCGCCTATCTGGCATAGATGCGCCCAAGTCCTCCGAACTTGTCGAGGTGACGATAGCCTGCAATATCGTTGTGGTGCGAAAGCCGCGAACGCACTTGACGAGCATATCGCGGGCAGGTCGGTTAGCTGCGAGAGCGTCGGCCGGGAGCGTACGGTCGCGGGTTGGCTTAATTGATGGCGAAGACGTTGCGACATGGCGTGTGGGCAATGGCTTCGCATTCGATTGGCGTCGATACTCAAAGAGATCGAGCGTGCATTAGAAACGGTGGACGGCCCGGGTGTTCCGATGATGCGGGTTCTTATCAGTGAGCCCACGTCGGTAGAACGGTCAGTTCCGGTATCTCGTACGGACGTTTCCAATCCTCCATCTCGACATTCCAGACGTAAAGTTCGTCTGATGCAAAGCGAGAGAGAACGTGTCTCAATTGAACTAGAGTAAACGGTCCCGTTTGGTTATTTCCCACGGCACAATACCAAGATGCCTGGGGGTCCTGATTATGAGGAGTACCTGCATTCTCGAGTCGCCCGACGAGCCCCATTGCCCCGCCCATTGTCGCATCGGCTTTTTTTACTGGCGATTTTCTTGCGCCTGACTTTTGGTATGCAAGGATAGCCGCGCATGATGCGAAAAAACAGAAAACAATATAAACGACGTAGAAAACATCCTCAAAATCTTCCATGACTATACTCAACTAGAACTGTTTATGCGGGAACTTTAGAGCCAGAGAACATTCACGGCAACCGACCAATCAGTGTATATTGCAACCGGCCACTTCGTTGCGTCTTTGGCAAATCCGCATAACACCCCAGAAGGTAAGCCGACCAGTCCTTCATCGGCCGCTCAAGCTTCGCCAGAGCGTCTGAACGCCGGTAGGCCGCTTCTGTTTCGTCTGACACAACATGTGACAGCGCGTGCTCGCAAAACTTCGCGCGGGAAGTACGTCATTGTCGCTAATCAATCGCGGGCGTTGGCGTAGTCCTTGCGTGAACTGCCGTTTGGCCGCCAAACCTGCCGGTGCGGAGTGCAACGACGGGTTGGGTATCGGGATAAGGGGGATTGCAAAAGCCCGTCCCGATGAATGCTGCCTGCAGCGGCGGGGCTAAATTCAGGCGAAACGCAGGCGGTGCGCAGTAAAAACCCGCCGGCAATGTGGGTCACCGGCGGGCCCCGGCGGGAGACCGCAACCTATCCAGAGCTCTCGTGGGGAGTTGGCTGCAGACCCGTCCAGCTGAGAACGCAGTGAAGGCAGATTCCTATGGAGCCCCGCGGCCTGGTAGCGGCGGTGACGATTTGAGCGCACCAGCACATAGGCAAAGCTAACGGGGTTCACTTCGGCGGCTGCAATCCCGGTGAATTGACCCACTTCTCAAGTATTATAGCGTTATCAGCCTGCCAGATTGCTTTCAGGAGCGCGTATCGCTCAGGCCCATGTGGAGACGGGCTAATCTTCTCGTCAGCATCATCCGCGAGTTCTGTAAGGGCAGATTTGCAGACATCGGGGTTGACCATTTTGACGCTCCATACGCTATTTCCATATGAATATATCGTAACAGGTTTAAGATGTCTACGCCGCTGGCATGTGTCATGGCCGACCGGAAATTTAGCTGTACGTCTTACGAATATTACGATATATACAAACGAATACGACGAATGAGTTGCTCCTCTTTCGTTCGTATTCAGCCGCGAGGCGGCTGTCGGTGACCGGTCCAGGTCGCTAACGTTTCCCAGGACTTTCCCGCGCCATACACCAAAGTGAATGGCGCGGTTTTTTCTGCTCTCTGCAGAAAGAAAATGCTACGCCCATACAGGTGACGATTGGTGCTGTGGCTGGCGCGAGCGCGGCCAACCCGTGATCCGCAACCTCATGAAAGCCGGCTAACGCGCTCGAAATCGCCGGAACCGTAATTCGGATTGCGGACGCGCAAAAGTTCTTGACGCCTGCCCGGCATGATTACGAGCCTCGACGGCGACACGTATTCACGCGGCAAGTATGCAGGCGCTCAGAAGGAAGCAGAGCGCGCGGCCCGTGGTGTTTGGGCCGGACCGTATGTCGTGCCGTGGGCCTATTGGGCGTGCATTAGAAACGGTGGACTGCCCGGGTGTTCGGATGATGCGAATGCGAACTGACCGCTCACCAAGAGTACTTTAACACCCCCTTGCCTGCGTAGCTTTCGGTCGTGTTGGAGAACTCGCCTTCGAAGGTGGCAGCGGCTGCGAAGCCATTGGCCCACGTCATCTCAGCGGCAGCCGTGACCAATGCGGCATCGCGTGCTTGCGCTGCGCCGTTGACAACAAATGACGCGCCCGGCAACGACTGGAACGTCGCCGCGATCGAGCGATCGGTATCGAAGTTGTGAGCCCACGCCGCGCGGCCGCGCAATGTCAGGATGGCATCGTTGAGCGCGAACGACTTGTCGGTACGCACGCCGAGTTCGGAGCGGGATGCGGTTGCATTCTTCGCCGCGTAGCTGAGCGCGAACAGATTGCCGCCGGCAATGCTCTGCTCGGCATAGGCCGGCAGGTCGTAGCTGGTGAACTGCCCCGCGGCATAGGGCGTGATGCCCAGCCATGAGGTGGCAATGCGATAGCCGCCTTCGAGCCGCCCGGAGAAAGCATTGGCGTTGAAATTCGCACGCAACCGCTCGATCCCATTCGCCGTCACGGTGCGATCGGTGGTGATGTCCTGCCAGCCATAGGCCAGAGCACCGCTGAGATAGGCATTGCCGATACGGTGACGTGCGTTGACACCGACCTGGAACAGATCGGAGCGCCCCGTACCGAAGCCGTTGTCGACGCGGAATTGGGTTCCGCCGCCGGCCATTGCAAAGCCGACCAGCGTATCCGGCGATATCCGGTAATCGGCGCCGACGGCGCCACCATAAACACTGCTGGTCGCGGTGTTAGAGCCGACAACGCTGTTGCCATCGGTGGTCTGCGAACCACCGAAGCCCGCCGCCCAAACATTCCAGCCTTGACCGAAGGTTGGTGCCGGCGGAGCCGCCTTGCGATAAATCGCGGCATAGGCATCGCGCTCGGAAGCGCTGCGCCTCTTGCCATCGGCGGCATAGCCGAGTGCGCTGGTATCGTCCGCATAGGCCGTCGGAATGACTGACGCACCATCGCCGCCGCGTCCGGCCATGAACGGGTCGGTCATCACCCCCATGAACAGGCCCATTGCGTTGAAGGTGGCCTGCTGGGTACCGGTGGCAAGTTCGCCGGAAACCTGCGTCAACCCCTGCCGTGACAGCGCGCCGAACGCCAGCGGAATCCCGCCAGTGCTGTTGAAGAAGTTGGTCAGCGTGGTCGCAACCGCTTGTTGATTGCGATTGAGGCCGCTGGGCATAACAAAATTCAAGTTCAGATCGAGATAGGCGTTGCTGCCGTCATAGGCGAGCGTGGTGTTGAAGTTGGTCGGCAGATTGGTGTTCACCGGGCCTGAGAATGTGCCGCTGACGCCGCCGTCGGCGGTGAGAATGGTGTAGCGCTTTCCGACGTAGGTGCCGGGAGCGAACTGCGCCGCGACCGTCGCGCCACCCAGCGTCGCCGAACCGGTCACATGAGTGAAGTCTGACGCTGTTGGCGAGACTTCGACCATGTAGGTCGAGGCGGCTGTCAGCACCAGATTGCCCGCCACCGTCAATGCGCCGATCGAATTGCCCGGCGACAGCGTGCCGCCATTGATCATGGTGTTGCCGACCGTGCCGTTGCCGCCCAGCGTCGCTCCGGCCTCCACCGTCGTCAGCGACGACGATGCGATCGAGCCGTTGACCGAGAGCGTGCCGGCGTTCACCGTCGTTGCGCCGGAATATATGCTGTTGCCCGCAAGCCTCAGCGTCCCCGCGCCGGTCTTGGTCAGGCCGCCCGGACCGGTGATGCCTTGCATTATCGTCAAGTTATTTGCGGCGTTGGCAATATCGATGCCGCCTCCAAGGCTCCCCAGGGTTATGCTGCGCGAGGTTGAATTGAAGGTCGTTCCCGTCACTTGCAGCGCGCCGCCGTTGAGGGTCAATGCGCCTGAGGATGCGCCGAGACGGCCGTTGCTCGACACCGACAGCGTGCCGCCGGATATTGTCGTCCCTCCGCTATAGTTGGTGATGCCGGACAGTGTAAGTGTGCCGGTGCCGACCTTGATCAATGATGCATTGGCGCCGGAGCTTGTCTCCCAAAGCTGGCCTGAGTAACTCGTCGACTGATTGTTGCCGCCGATGGTCAGCGATTGATTCTGTCCACTGAACTGAACCCGAAAACCTGTTCCGCTCAATGATCCCATGGACACGGCATGGTTGTTGCCGTCGATGAGAACGCCGCCGCTACCATTCAGATTGAATGCCGCCAGACCTCCGGACGAGGTGTCCTTAAGGTCGATCTGACCCGTACCCGTCAGATTCACGACGATATTCCCGCCCATCGAGGCGTTGTTATTCATTATCAGGCCAGCGCTCACCATGTTGATGGTCTGGACCAAACCGGAATTGTTGACGATCCCCGCATCATGTAATCCGAAGCCGGTGGGCGCCGGACCGATGTTAAAGACAAAGGACGGAGCGCCAGCCTCAAATACAAAGGCGGCTGCGTTGCTTCCCGCGAGCGCCGATATCGTCGTGTTTAACGCCGCGGGACCGAACTGGAGGTCTATGGCTGTTGAGTTGGGGACGGCGGCGGGGCTCCAGTTGGAGTCGGTATGGTAATCGCTGGACGTGCCGCCGATCCACGTGGCGGTCTGCGCCGTTGCTTCATCGGCAAACGGCAGCCACATCACACTGATCACCACTCCGATGGCGGTTGTGGGCGATAATCTGGTCAAGACCGTTCTGCTCCACACGATTTCACACCACCTTGATCGTATTCGCGTCGATCCTCCGACAAAGCCTTGATTTACGTATGGCATTTTCGGCAGAAGTCGAATGGCTTGCCGCGTTAGCGCCGAGGACGCCAACAGTACCGGGCACCAATGCGAAAATACCGACCACCGATCCGTGCCCATCCCGATACCCCACCGTTGGCGAAGCTGACACCTCGCTCTTGCACCCTATCGTGACATGTCCAAGCTTTTTGTTTCTTAGATGGCGGACTCTCCGTGTGGAATCGCCTTCGCCCTGTAGCCTTTCCCAACGCTCTATCAGGGTGGAAATATTCGACGAAGCGTCCGGGTAATCTGATGACCGGGAAAGCATCGCACCGCGCCATCGGCGATCTTTTTCGGTCAGCCGGCCCTTTAGCTCCTGATTATCGAGCGCTTTCATCAGAACTGCTATGGAAGCATCGTCGACCTTTCCCGAAAGAGCTTCCGCCCCGAGCGCTCCCGCCTGGTCCTGCATAATCACCGCTCATTGTCCCGCATAGAAACGTCAACCTAGCCCTTCCAACGGATAATAAGCCCCAGCGTAGAGGCCAAAACAACGCTCGGGCTTTACCTTTCGAAAAAAGCCCTTCCGGCGATCGCCCCTGCCCGCACGAATCTCGCGTGCATGATTCCTCTGCGAGCGATCGTCAGCGACCTGCCCAAAAGGTGCGAGCAGCCTTAATCACGCAACGTGCGGCATTAGACCGCACTCGACAAAACCAGAGACACTGTTGCCCAGCTTGTTACCCCTCAACCGAAAATACGGGGCGAAGGCGCACTTTTTTGAAAACAGAAAACGAATTTTGTGCAATGGAATTAATATGGTGGGGGAGGTAGGACTCGAACCTACGAAGCCATGAGGCGGCTGATTTACAGTCAGCTCCCTTTGCCACTCGGGACACTCCCCCGCAACGCCATCGCATGTCACCCACTGAAAGGTGGCCGAACCGACCGCGGATGACATTGAAGGCACCTGCCCGGATACCGGGCCTACGGTTGCGCGCGTTTATGGGCGAAGCGGCCCGGCAAAGTCAACCGAGAGCGGCGAGGATTGCGGACTTCCACGCATCCAACGGTGGAAATTGCCATTGTTTCAGGCCCGTGAGACAAGCACGCATGAGCGATCGTGATCGAGGACCGCGATTCCGGCGGGATTCCCGGCCAGGGAAGGACAGCCGCGCCGGAAAGACCGGCGACCGGCAGCGCTTCCCCGGACGGGGCTCGGCACGGAATGGCCGCGACGCCGGCGCCAACAGCCCGGCGATCCTTTACGGCTGGCACACGGTGACAGCCGCGCTGGCCAATCCCCGGCGGACCATCCGAAAGCTGCTGCTCACCGAGAACGCAGCGCGGCGGCTCACGGATGAAAACATCGACACGCGGATTATACCCGAGATCGTGCGTCCAGCTACGATCGACCAGCGCCTCGGCCCCGACGCGGTGCATCAGGGGCTGCTCGCCGAAGCAGACCCCCTGCCCTCGCCGGATATCGACACGCTGGCGCAGGAAGGCATCGTGCTGGTGCTCGACCAGATCACCGATCCGCACAACGTCGGCGCGATCATGCGGTCGGCGGCGGCGTTTGCGGTAAAGGCGATCGTCACCACGGCGCGCCACAGTCCCGAGGCCACCGGCGTGCTGGCGAAATCCGCCTCCGGCGCACTGGAACTTGTGCCGCTCGTGCTGGTGCAGAACCTGGCGCGGGCGCTGAGCGAACTGAACGACCGCGGCTTCATGACCGTCGGCCTCGACAGCGCCGGGGGCGAGGATCTCGCCGCCGTCCCGTTGCGGCAACCGCTGGCGCTGGTGCTCGGTGCCGAAGGCAAGGGTCTGCGGCAATTGACGCGCGAAACATGCAGCGCGGTCGCGCGTCTCGACATGCCCGGCGACATCAAGAGCCTCAACGTCTCGAACGCGGCGGTGCTGGCGCTCTATATCGGCGCCAGCCGTCTCGGTCTGATGCGCTAGAGCATTTTCGAGCGAAGTGGATACCGATTCGCGTGAAGAAAACGCGTCAAATCAAAATCATGGAGCCGCGCTTCTGATTCCATCAGAAGCGGAAAGGCTCTGACGGCACAAAAAAACGCCCGCTCGCGGATGCAATTGCGAACGGGCGTCTCTTTAAGAAGCGGGCCGATCAGTGGTGATGGGACGCCGCCGGATGATGATGGCCGTGGTGATGATGCCGCGGACCGTGGACATGGCCATGATGGTGTACGGCATGGCCGTACCGAAAGCTGTGGCGATGGCCACGGTGGGCGTGAGGCCAACGATAGCTGTACACGACCGGGCCGGTCACGGGCGCACCGTCATAATAGTGGTGCATGGCGTGGGCGTAACGACCGCCGTCGTAGGGGTAATAATAAGGACGGCTGTAGGCGTTCCATCCGGAAACGGCAGCTTCCTGATAGGTCGGCACCGGTGCGAAGTTGCCCGGGCCGCTGAAGGCTGGTCCCTGATTGACATAATAATACTGCGTTGGAGACGGCAGACGTTCGTAGGCGGCGATGCCGTAGCCCGCGCCGTAATAGCCTGGATAATAGCCTTGCGCACATGGGCTGCACGGCGAACATCCTCCGCTCGTGAATAAACCACCGCACGCCATCGCCGGCGCGGCGCTCGCGGCCATCAGGGCAGCGGCCGCAACCAATCCTGAAATCATCTGACGCATTTACTCTCTCCTGCTTTGCTTGTTTTTCTTGAAATTGATTCTACGGTCCGGGCTTTCGAAACGGCGGAATCCGGTGCTGAAAGTCCTGCGCCGGACCCGTGGGTCCGATCTCGGGTGCGAGAATGATCGCAGGAGGCGTCTGCGGAATATCGGACTGCGCAGGCGTCGGGTCGGAGCGCGCCGACCAGGACTGATGAAAACTTTCGGCGCGCGGCGGCAGCTTGCGGTTCGCCGGAGGTTCGATTTCGAGGCGACCGTAACCGGGCCGCTGACCGAGGCTCGGATAATAATGACCGACGTGCGGCTCGGGATCGATGTAGCGTCCGCCGTACACCGTGGGCTGCACGTGAATCCTTCGGGCGAGCCCCCAGTCGCCTTCGACGACCGCATAGGAGGCGTCGATGCCGTTGATCATGATCGGAACGCCGGGACGGCCGGGAATCACGATCACCGGCCCGCTGTCGGCGTGAGCGGGCAACGACGTTCCGATCAGAAGAGCCAGCGCAAGTCCAGATCCAATACGCATTACAAGAGTCCGGTTTCTCGCCGACCCTAATCGAACCGATGTCGGCAAGGGTTAAAGCCGCCGCCGAAACTGCCGGTAAGCCTAATGTGCAAGCCTGCGCCGGCAATCAATTGCGAAGCATTCCACTATCGAAATGTTAACGGGGCGGACGAGTCGGGGTTCCTGCTACAGCCAGAAGCTGAGCAGAACCAAATTCACCGAACAGGCCGCAAATAATGCGATGGCAAGCGCGAGCTGCAGGCCGTCGGTCGCCGGTGTCGACATCGTGTCCATGACCGGACCATCAGGCGATTCCATCGCTTGAGTCCCGGTCGATATTTTTCCGGCAAGCCTGTGGGGATTCAGAAGTCGTTTACGATTTTGAGCGAGGCCGAATCGCACATGAAAGCCTCGGTGCACAAAAGCCTCGGCCCGGTTGGGGTCGAGGCTTTCAGCGTCTCGTAGCCACGGCCTTACTTCGGCTGCCATTTCGCATATGGCAGGGTCGGGCCGCCGTCGGTGCTGATATAGCCGACGGTAAGCGTGCCCTTGTCCATCGAAATCTTGATGACCGTACCCTGCGCCATGACCTCTCCGCCGCTGACTGCATCGAGTTCGTTCATCGTCAATTCGCGCATGTCGGAATTCGTCATTGTAAATCTCCTTGAAGTTCGCGACGGACATAGTCGTCCCGTCTGCTGATCTTTGTGGGTTTTGATCGGTGTGGGGATGAAGCTAGGATTTCTTATTTCAGCGGGATCCATTCCGCGGACGGCAGCGCCGGTCCACCATCGATGCTGACGGTCCCGATCGCCAGAATTCCCTTGCCTTCGATCCCGATTAACGTCGTTTTCCGGACCTCTGTATGGACCGCGCCGCCGCTGACTGAATCCAGTTCATCGATCGTGAGGCCCCGCATTCCGCTTGTCATTGCTGATCTCCGTTTGTGCCTCGGAAGAACCATTCCCTCCGTGACACCTGTGTAGTTCAGCAACCCATGGCACCGCCGTGATCTGGGTCACACAATCCGGTCACGACGAAACCAGACGGACGGCCGCAAGTTTGCGGGCAAGCGTAGGATCCAGCGCTCGGCGGCTTCCGCCGGCGCCCTCCGGACAGCCGAGGTTGGACTGCCGAGGATGTCGAAAGAGATCCCAGCCTAACGCTGAAGGGCAATGGTGCCGGCGGAGAGGATCGAACTCCCGACCTTCGGTTTACAAAACCGCTGCACTACCGCTGTGCTACGCCGGCACTCAGTGAACACCGAAACCCAGTGCTTATTCGGGCAATAATCCAAGATCCATGCGGATGACAGCGGCGGAATGCGGGCCCGCGGCTGCTGTGCGCCTGCTTATGGCGGCGCACCTGCGCTCGTCAACCGAGAATTTCGAACGGGTCCAAGGCATCGTTGCATGCGCGATGGATCATCCATCCGGCTATCTCTTGTCATTATATCATATTGATATTCCATCGTAAAAGCTTCCCACCCTGATCTAGGGACTAAGGCTTTTGCTTTTGTGGATCGTCCTCAGCGGCCCGGTACGCATGCCTTCGTGTCATCGACAACTCAGGTCCGTGTCATCATCGAGCGCGACGCTTTGAGCAAGCACATCCTATCACTGATGTCGCAGACAAATTGTCTGATGACAGGCCGACAATTTGTCCGCCTTTGGCAAACACGCCGCGCCAAACCATTGATATGTGGTTTGGTTTGATTGGCATGCTCATTGCTTTTGTTCACGAGCACGTGCAACGGAGCCGGCACCTTGGAACAAGGTAAACCTTCGGACCGTTTTTCTTTGCACGTTTTTTTCTTTGCAGGTTTTTCTTTGCAACCAGAGGAGAGCAGCATGAACAGTATGAGCCCCATGGCGGACTGGGATAACCGGATCAAAGGAAACTGGGCGCAGTTCAAAGGCAAGATTAAAGAGCAATGGGGCAAGCTCACTGACAACGATTTCGATGAGATCGATGGCAAACGCGAGTTGCTCGAAGGGAAGCTGCAAAAGCTTTATGGATATCACGAACTGCAGTCAAAAAAGGCTGTCGACGATTGGATCAAGACAGAGTTTGGAGCCCATTGAAGAGTTGGCCTCCCTGAAAAGAATTTGCCCTGCTTCGGCAGGGCATTTTATTTTTAGCTAAGCGGTGTCATTCCTCGCGCCATGCGCTGGATACGCTGATGTGCGGCAGAGTCGCCGACGCGCAAGGTCGCCTGCGCAACAATCTTTGAATTCAATGAACCGGCTCTGACGATGAGGACGTCATGATCGGGACTAACATTTCCCGATTCAATCGATGCAGCAAGACGTAACAACGTCCTTGTGCTCGACGATCGGTACGAGCCATGGACGTCTCGAAAGCGCGCTCCCCGCTCTTCTACGACCACTCACAGCCACGATATGTTCGTATGGCGCGGTCAGCAATTTTGCGGTGAGAGGGCCGATGATGAAGGGCTCGGCCTGTCGGCTTCACACATAATGGAGCGCGCTGCCTTTGTGGGCTGCGATATGGTCAGTTTTGTCGCTTTTGATTTCGTATTGAGGATCCTCTTCGGAAGCGTGATGGGTGTGACCTTTGTAATCAAAGTCGCTGGTGTGAACGGCGATGATCGTGCCCGAAACCAGACCGGCCTCGGAATTCCAGGCCACGTGATCGCCGATCTCGAATCTCTTCGTCATCTCACTTCTCCCAGAAGAACGTCTCTTTTCCAACGTCCTACTCCAACTGCACGGATATGCTTGGCCGTCGATCTGTTGCGGTGACAATTCGAACGGCATGTGCAACTCGACCATGCTTCCACATCGCCGCCGCGGCGACGGCACATGGCTGTAAAATAGGCGTCAAACTCGCCGCTGTTGATATCGCCGAATGGCATGCCGTCGCGCGCGACGACCGCGTTTGGCAGCCTAATCCATGTCCCGGAACGCGTGACCGTCAGCCTTTATCCCTTCAATCACCTCCGGAGGCAGCAGATCCTGCGCGGCGGTGCCATCAAAAACCCAATCTTTCTTATCGGCGAGATCGGGAAGGCTGGCACCCTTTGGCACGTAGAGCCCGATGGCCGGCTTCTTGGCATTGATATAGAGATCATATTCATTCATCTAGCGCTCTCCCTGGATTCAAGCCTGCGCGGCTACTTCGATCACCAAGCAATCGCCACGCCAATCGGCGCATATATAATTTCAATAGACTGACGAATTCCGCCCAAGATGACGGAACATTCTGTCCGCGACTGCGGATGTCCATCGCCTCATGAAGTGGCAACCGACTCCAACAGAAACCTTACTCTACGCCGCCCAGGTGAGTGCGACACTAGCCAACGCGAATACGTCGAGAAATCATCCCAACTTGACAGGTCGGCCGGACGACTCTTCCTCCAGAGTGACGGCGACGTCGGCGTTCGCAGAAAGACGGACCTTGTCGCCTTCAACACCGGCCACAAAACCCATCTCGATGAAATGATGATGTCCCTCGTGGGACCCGAAACTGTCGCTCTTCCTGAGCTTGATACGATTGCCCTCAACGTGATCAACCGTGCCGACGTGAACGCCGTCGGCACCGATGACATCCATGTTGTGCTTGATCCTGTTCGTCATCATGTCGCTCTCCTCTGCTCTTACGTATACGTACTTTTGCGTTCAAACGTCTCCCCCTCTTCCTCATTCATAGCGGCGATGCTCTTGCCATTGAATGTCAAGTCAAACCGCTCTGCCGATATTCGAAGCCGCGCGCGCGGCCGAAGGCGTGAGTGCGGCCTTAGCTCTTCCGGGCAGCAGCCGATCGAGCGCTCTTTGCGTCGAGGCGCTGTTGCAATCGATGGAGATCGATGATCGTGCGCTCATGCGTGCCTTTCCCGATCTCCTCGATTTCGTCGTGCGCGGTCACGTCGAAAACAATGCGTCGCCCGTCGACCTTCGTGACGACGGCAGTCGCGACAACGCGCAATCCAACAGGAGTTGCCGCGAAATGACGAACATCGATCTCGGTGCCGAGCGCCCGCTCCTCTGGCTTCAGATAGCGTGAAATGGCGTTCAGCGCCGCATTCTCCATCACCAGGATCATGATCGGCGTCGCAAGTACATCCGGAAGCGCGGGGTTCTTGACCTGGCTGGCCAGATGTTCCGGCTTCACATCAAGCGTGAAGCTTCCCGTTGTTCCAAGCGGTATGATGGACATCGCTTATAGTGCTTCCTTAAACCAAGCCTCGACATAATCCTAGAGATAATCGTGGAAACCTCTGATGTCATCAGATCGACGGCTGCAATGGCCGATGTAATAAGAATGTTACCGGACATCGTGAAGTTTCTTTCCAAGAGGCGGCGGACAGTTTGTCGAAATGAAACAGACAAATTGTCCATCGCGTCCAGATCAGGATGCCTCGGGTAGCCAGACAGAAAACGTCGTTCCCTTTCCCGGCTCGCTTGCCACGGAGATTTTCCCACCCTGCCGGGTGACGAGCATCTGACTGATCGAGAGGCCAAGCCCCGTGCCCTCCCGCCTCTTTGTTGTAAAGAACGGATCAAAGATTCGTTGCATGACATTGGACGCCATACCCGAACCTGTATCCGCCACTTCGATAACGACGCCAGGGCGCATACCCTCGTCGCGGTCGAACGTGCGCAGGATGAGCCGCCCGCTATCCGGCATCGCGTGAATGGCATTGACTAACAGGTTCACGAGCACCTGCTGAAGTTCGGTCCTGTTCATCATAATAAGGCGCGACGCGCGATATTCCTTTTCAACTGTGATGGTGGTCCTGTTAAGCAAATGCTGGATCAGCGGCAGCGTGTCTGTGATGATAGATGCAGCATCGTATTGCTCGGCAAGCCCGGCATATTCCTGCGGCTTGGCGAACTGAAGCAACCTGGTCACGATTTCGGTTATCCGGCGCAACTGCTCGTCGATAAGCCGAAACTCCGTGCTGGCTGCATCGGCGTTGCTCCCCATCAGGCTGCGGATCACTTCGAGGTTGCCCTGCATGACCGCGATCGGATTATTGATCTCATGGGCTACGCCGGCGGTTATTTCACCAATAGCCGCGAGCTTTTCTGACATGATGAGCTGCTTGGTCGCCTCTTCAAGCTGCCGGTTCGCAAAACGAAGCTCATTCATGCGTTCCTCGACGCGACGATTAAGTTCGTCATTCCATTGACGCAGGCAAGCATCGCGCTCGTGAAGCCGGTCAAGCAGACGGTCGAAGTGAGTTGCAACCTGCCCGATTTCATCTCTATCGTCGACATGCCCGGTTCTGGCATCGAGATCGCCGCGTTCGACCCTGGCGATCGTTCCGGTCATTTGCTCAAGAGGTCTGAAAATTCCCGCGGCCCATCTCAAAAACAACGGAACGGTCGCCGCGACTGCGATCAGGAAGGCAAGCGCAATCTCGAGCAGTGTTTGACGTTTTGCCTCGGTGAAGGGTCTCTGAAGAAATCCCGCGTAGAGCATACCCACTCGACGGTTGTAGCTGTCGAGAATCGGCTCATATCCCGAGATGTACCAGTCGTTGACCACAAAGGCGCTGTCAAACCACGTACCGCCCCGTTCGAGCACGGCCTCCCGAACCGCTGCGGAGACCCGCGTCCCGATCGCGCGTCGGTCCTGGAATAGACGGACATTTGTGCTGACGCGAACATCGTCGAGGAACAGCGTAACAGTACCCTGGCTGCCTCGCGGCAGGCCGGAGCCGTGATAGATGAGATCATTGATCGTATCGACGAAGCCGAGATTCTGGTTCAAAAGAATGCCGCCAACCAACGCGGCGCGGCCTCCGTCCGGCAATGCCAAAGGGCTTGCCGACTGAAGAACCAACCCGCGCATTTCCTCGGTGCGGGCAGTCGGGATGCTGGCGATCGTCGGAACCAGCTTGATACGTGCTCGGTGAGACAACTCGGGCGAAATCGCGGCAAGCTCCGTTGCTTCAAAGACGTCGATGCTGGTCTTTGAGCGCCCCTCAAGCGCCGCACTGATGACCGGCCAATTCCAGCGGATGGAGGGCTGGGCCATCGGATGCGCGCTGGCTTTTACATATCCATCATTGGTAACAACGTAGAGAAAATCAAACCCATGTGTTTGGGCCATTTCTTCGAGAAGATTTCCGAAGGCGTCACTCGCAACGCCCTGCCCGCCCAGCAACTCCTGAAGGCGTGCGGACTTTGTTGCGAAGACGAGTTGTTCATCTATGTTCTCCTCGATGCGCGCCATATACTGATGCGCGATCGTCAAATCGTCGTTGACCTTGGAGATGAGCGCTTCATCAAATTTGATGTTCCAACGATAGATGCTGATCCCGAGCAGCAAAGGCAGAATGACCAGCATCGGCAGTAGCGCGATCGCCAGAAGGCGGTGACGGACCGAGCGCTTAAAGATCGGCAACCGTGAGCCTATCTCTGCCAGCTTGCGCATTTGCGATCGATCGTTTTGCGGGAGATGCCAAGCCGGCGTGCGGCTTCCTCACGATCTCCAGCGGTCTCGCGGAGCACGGACAGGATGTGACGTCGTTCCACCTCGGCCAAATTTTGGCCGCCCCGATCGCTTTCATCGGACGTTCTTCCGAAATCCTCGGGAAAAGCGCCAAGTATCACTGCTCGCTCTATCAGATTGCGCAGCTCCCGGATGTTGCCGGGCCATTCATAGCGCGCGAGCGCGGCTCTCATTCCGGGGTCTATCGGAATGGGCGGCATACCGAGTTGTTGCGCAATTTCGTGCATGAAGAGCGCGGCGAGTTCCTGCACGTCATCGCCGCGGTTGCGCAAGGGAGGCAGGTTGATCTGCATCACGTTGATGCGGAAATAGAGGTCGGCCCTGAAGGTGCCCGCCTCGACGCGCTTTTGCAGGTTGGCATTGGTCGCGAAAACGAAACGAGCATCAAACGGAACTTCACGCTCCGATCCTACCGGACGAACGCGATGGTCTTCCAGCACGCGGAGCAGCTTGCTTTGCAGCACATAGGGCAGTTCGGCGATTTCGTCCAGAAACATGGTGCCGCCCTGGGCATACATGAACAGCCCCTCGCGCGCTCTGCCGGCGCCGGTGAATGCTCCTTTCAAATGGCCAAACAGTTCGCTTTCAATCATGTCCGGAGGGATCGCTCCGCAATTGACCGGCACGAAAAGCTTATCGGCCCGGAGCGAGAGCGAATGAAGCGAGCGAGCGGCGACCTCCTTGCCGGTCCCCGACTCGCCCGTGAAGAGCACCGGGGTTGGCAAAGGCGCCACGCGCGTGATCGTCTCGCGTACTTGTTGAACCGACGCCGACTGGCCGAGCAATTTGTTGCGAAGAAAGACCTGATGCGATGCCGACTTCAGTTCGTGCCGCAGAACATAGTTCTCGCGCTGCAATCGCGTCCGGTCAAGACAGCGCGCCACGGAGTTGAGCAATTGATTGGATCGGAACGGCTTGATAACGAAGTCGACGACCCCGATGCGCAAGGCTTCTATTGCGGTGTCCAGATCGGCATAGGCCGTCATCAGGATTACGTCGGCGAAAAAACCGATCAACCGCTGTTCGGAAAGCCATTCCAGCCCGGTCTTCCCGGGCATTACGTTGTCGAGAATGACGACATCGAAATGTTGCGCATCGAGCTTCCGTGAAGCCTCCTTTGCATTCGCGGCCTCCTCAATCAGCTTGCAACGTGGTCGCAGGATCTTGACCAGAAAGTTGCGCATACCCGGCTCGTCATCGACAACCAGGATCGAAGCCTGAGCGAGCCACGGTCCAAATTCGGGATCAGTCGTGGGTAGAACGACTTCGGGGGCTGGATCCACTGACATTCGAATTTCTCCCGACGCTGGTCGCTATCGCGAAGCCTTTCGGTCCAACCAGTAAGTATGCTTCGTCAGCTCACCTACTTACTTCTGCGAGAGCCACGTCCCGTCGTTGGCGCATCATCGGATGCGCCGCGGTCTTGGCCCAGGAATACGGGCGCCAGATTCTCTTCGACCATGATGCGGGCTGCTTGCGGCGTCTGCTCACTGCCGACGATGTCGAGACGGGTTGCAGCGTCGAAAAGAAGATCGCGCACATCAGCCGGCGAGAGAACATTTTTTTCAATGAGTTTGCGGATCAAAGCCTGGATAATGAGGCTATCCATTTCCCCTCGACCTGGCCGCTCCAACCTTTCGATCATTTTCTCGGTCTCCTGAACCGAAAGCCTCGGTCGCGGCACGCATTCACGCACAGCAATCCACTTAGGCCGATGCTCCACGAATATCCTTGTTCAGTTGCGCGAACGCGCGACGCATCCCGTGAAGCTGATCGACGAGGTGGAGGATCACGTCGATCCCCTCGTTATTGACTCCAAATTCGCGTGTGAGATCCTGAATGAGACGCGCCCGCGCCATGTCTCTCTCGGAAAAACTCATGCCAACAACGGTCTCCTCCGGTATCAGCCATTGCTGCTCGAGCCAGAACTCCAATGTCTGAATCTGGACACCTGACGATGTCAGGAATTGCTCCTTGCTCATGATCATGACGGCGTGCCTCCACGCGGATTGAAGTCTTTACCCTTTGTCCAGTTCGATACAAATGCCTCGAGCTCCGGATCCGGCGATTTCGGCAGAACGACTTTCAGCTTCACAAATTCATCACCGTTCCCGCCACCGCGGCGCGGCGCGCCTTTTCCTTTCAAACGAAGGATCGTTCCCGTGTTCGAGCCTTTTGGTACCGACATCGTCACGTCGCCGGTCGGAGTCGGAACACGAACCTGACTTCCAAGTACGGCTTCGGACAGCGAGATAGGCAGCTCCAACAAGATATCGTCGCCGTCGCGCGTAAAGCGGCGGTCGGGCAAGACTTCTACCTCGATCAGGGCATCGCCAGGTCCACCCTTTCCTCCGCCGGACGCGCCTTTGCCTTTCAGGCGCAGGACTTGTCCGTCGATCAGCCCAGGTGGAATCTTCACCTCAAGCATTCCTCCATCCGGCAGGGTGATAAGCTTGCTTGCGCCGGTGATCGAGTCGACGAAATCGATCGGCAGTCGATAGTGCAGATCTTCGCCGCGCCGGTTCTCGCGAGCCCGTTGTCCGCGCCTCAGGAGTTCGGCAAGGGCATCGTCCGAGTCCATGAAGTCAGCGAAGCCGGAGGTGCTGGCGTAAGGATGTCCGTCGTCGGCGTTCGCGAAGTCCCGATAGAATTGATGTTGCGGTCGTTCCGCGCCCGCCTCGTCAATCTCACCATTGTCGAAACGCTTGCGCTTCTCGGCATCGCTAAGCAGATTATAGGCGGCGGAAACTTCCTTGAACTTCTCTTCGGCGGTCTTATCGCCTGGATTGAGATCTGGATGCAGCTTCTTCGCTAACTTCCGATAAGCCTTCTGGATATCAGTGGCGGAAGCCGATGGAGATACGCCAAGCATGTCGTAAGGATTGCTTGCCATCTAGGGCTCCCGAGAACGGCAGAATACGATTCCGCCCGTTAGATGACATTCTTCGTAAGCGACAGCAGGGCCTGACTGCGGATTGATGCTATTCAACATGCCCCGGATCCACATATTTTGGATAATTCTTTGCTTGCTGAGGCGTCATTCGCGCAAGGTCCCGTCCTCCCGGAACGCCACGCGGCCCAAGCTGGGCACGCGTTATATCATCCTCCGTCAGACGTGGCTTGCCATCATCGAGTTGCCTATTGCCCCCCAACCCGACAGACATTTTCAATTTCAATCTCCCATTAGAAGAAGAAAGAAGCGTCCGGGAAACGATCTTCTGGAGCAAACGCTTTCGTGGCTGCTTCAGGCTCCCATTCTAGCATCCTCTTTGTCCACGAAAACGGGCAACATTTGTAGAAACCTCAGGCACCGTTCGCACGGGAGAACAGGCGAACGGCGCCTGTCTGTCGTCTATCAGCGGCCTGGCTGCAGATCCATTCGCTCAAGCCCCGCCGCGATGATTACTCCGGTCTCGGCCTGTACGCTGATGGGCTGGAGTGCAATGCTGTTGTTCGAACCGCCGAGAAGCACATTGCCGCCGATGCCGACGAGGGCCGCCGCCATGGCGTCGACACCAACGTAAGTCCCGGCAATGTCCCCGTGTCCGGGCTGCGCGATCGGCGCGAACACATTCCAGGCCAGAGCGGTGCTCTCGGTAATGCCGATATCGAGGCCAGCCTTCTGAATTTTAGCGACATAATAGTCTTCAGGCATTCCATTGATGCGCATGACGCACGCGAGATTGGTCACGGCACCCACGATGAAACCAATGCTCGGGCCGCCTTTGCACTCCAGCACACCGACCTGCACCTTTTGCGCCGGCTGCTGAGCTTCTGTCGTCGAAACAAAAGTCGCGAGCATTCCGCCGGCGAAAGCACTGAAAATGATCGAACGTCGTCGCATATAAAGCTCCTGTATAAGTCGCATATAAACTCCCGTGTAAAGTTATGGAAAGCGATCAGGACAATACGGTCCACCTTACTCGATGGACCGGGATCAGTTGAACAACTCAATTCGCCGACGGCGAGCCACGTCAGGCAACGCGGCGCTATTTTGACTTCTTGTCATCGTCGATCTCGGTGAACTCGGCATCGACAACGTTCTCTTCGCCTGTACGAGGCGCGCCAGGTTCGCCCGTAGATCGAGACGCTGTATAGATGGCTTCACCAAGCTTCATCGTTTGCTGCTGCAACGCGCTTTCTTTCGCATTGATCGTAGACGCATCGTCGCCCTTCAGAGCCTCCCGGAGATCGGACATCGCATTCTCGATCGCGCGACGATCGGCGTCCGCAAGCTTTGAACCGTGCTCGGCGACATTTTTCTCTGTGACATGCAAGAGCGCCTCGGCCGAGTTCTTCGCCTCGACAGCTTCTTTCCTCTTCTTGTCCTCGGCGGCATGCACCTCGGCATCCTTGACCATCCGTTCGATGTCGGCCTCGGAGAGGCCGCCGGACGCCTGAATCTGGATGCGTTGCTCCTTGCCTGTCGCCTTATCCTTGGCGGAAACGTTGACGATTCCGTTGGCATCGATGTCGAATGTCACTTCAATCTGTGGCGTTCCGCGAGGCGCCGGGGGGATGCCCATCAGATTGAACTGCCCAAGCATTTTGTTATCTGCAGCCATCTCGCGTTCGCCCTGGAACACGCGAATGGTGACGGCAGTCTGGTTATCTTCCGCAGTCGAGAACACTTGGCTCTTTTTCGCCGGAACTGTCGTGTTCCGTTCGATCAGGCGGCTGAACACGCCACCCAGAGTTTCAATTCCGAGAGACAGCGGAGTCACGTCGAGGAGCAAAACGTCCTTGACGTCGCCTTGCAGGACGCCGGCCTGAATGGCCGCGCCGATGGCAACGACTTCATCGGGGTTGACGCCCTTATGAGGCTCTTTCCCGAAAATCTTCTGCACGACCTCCTGAATGGCGGGCATTCGCGTCATACCGCCGACCAGTACCACCTCATTGATACGCTCAGCAGTGAGGCCGGCGTCCTTGAGGGCATTGAGACAGGGCTCGATGGTCCTCTGAATGAGATCATCGACCAGAGAGACAAGTTTCGCGCGGGTCAGCTTGACCTGGAGATGCTTCGGTCCTGCCGAATCGGCAGTAATGAACGGAAGGTTGATCTCGGTCTGAGTTGCGGTCGACAACTCGATCTTTGCTTTTTCCGCGGCTTCCTTGAGCCGTTGCAAAGCGAGGTTGTCCTTCCTGAGGTCGATCCCCTGCTCTCTCTGAAATTCGTCAGCCAGGTAGTTCACAAGTCGCATATCAAAATCTTCACCGCCAAGGAACGTGTCGCCGTTAGTCGACTTCACCTCGAACACACCGTCACCGATGTCGAGGATTGAAATATCGAAGGTGCCGCCGCCGAGATCGTAGACTGCGATCTTGCTCTGCTTCTTCTTGTCCAACCCATAAGCAAGCGCTGCAGCCGTCGGCTCGTTAATGATACGCAGGACCTCGAGGCCGGCGATCTTTCCGGCATCCTTCGTCGCTTGGCGCTGAGCGTCGTTGAAATAAGCTGGCACCGTAATGACCGCTTGTGTCACCTTTTCTCCAAGGTTCGCTTCGGCTGTTTCTTTCATCTTTTGCAGAATGAATGCCGATATCTGAGAGGGAGAATAGGATTTCCCGTCAGCGTCGATCCAGGCGTCGCCGTTCGCGGCCCTGATAATCTCGTAGGGAACAAGCTTCTTGTCTTTCTCGACCGTCGGATCGTCGTAACGGCGGCCGATCAGCCGTTTCACGGCGAAGATGGTGTTGATCGGGTTAGTGACTGCCTGGCGTCGGGCCGGTTGACCGACAAGGCGTTCGCCATCGCTGGTGAACGCGACAACCGAAGGCGTGGTGCGCATCCCCTCGGCATTTTCGATAATGCGTGAGTTTTTGCCTTCCATCACAGCAACGCACGAGTTCGTCGTGCCAAGGTCGATTCCAATGACTTTTGCCACGTCGCACTCCCGAGCTTGCTTCGTTACTCCGGGACATCGGGCTGACAACCAATGCACCAGTCGGCTCCAGCAGCAGCTCCGATCTCACGTTGTTCTGACGGTCCCGCCACCCGCCTGTATCAAGGTCGGGTCGACCGACGATGCGTATTTCCTCTCAGTCGTCGCCGCCACCGGAGTGCCTGGACGTCTCGAAAGAACCCTCAGCAACGCGCGTGCCATTTCTGTCATGTAATGTTATCAACGGCTTGCGCGCGTTTGGCTCCCCGCGGTGGACAAGTTGTCGGGACGGAGCAGGACAAGTTGTCTTGTGGTCCGACGCGGGGGCGTTTGAATTGCCTCCCTGGTTCAAGCCGGGTTTCCGATGCCTTGTTGCAGGCGTGCGGTTACGCTTTGCGCGAAATCGAAGGATGATCCTCCGGCGGGGCCGCCTTCCTCCTGCAACATCGTCTCGACGATGGCGGTTTCGGCCTTGCTGATCCGCGCTTGCGCAGAAAGGCTTCGCTGTCCAATCGGAAGGAGTTGCTCTCGGTTCAGCTATTTATGGCGAGTGTCAAGACAGATCGCGATAGTCAGCGAGAGACCTGAATCATTCCCACTCGATCGTGCCCGGCGGCTTCGACGTCACATCATAGACAACACGGTTCACGCCATTCACCTCGTTGATGATGCGTGTTGCGGTTTCGCCGAGGAATTTCATGTCGAACGGATAGAAATCAGCGGTCATGCCGTCGGTCGAGGTCACCGCGCGCAGGCCGACGACGTATTCGTAGGTGCGTCCGTCTCCCATCACGCCGACCGTCTTCACCGGCAGCAGCACCGCGAACGCCTGCCAGATCTCGTCGTAGAGCCCCGCTTTTCTGATCTGGTCGATGTAGATGGCGTCGGCCTCACGCAGGATGTCGAGCTTTTCGCGGGTGATCTCGCCGGGGCAACGGATCGCGAGCCCCGGTCCCGGGAACGGATGGCGGCCGACGAAAATCTCCGGCAACCCGAGTTCGCGTCCCAATACACGGACCTCATCCTTGAAAAGCTCGCGCAGCGGTTCGACCAGCTTCATGTTCATGCGGGCCGGAAGTCCGCCGACATTATGGTGCGATTTGATCGTCACCGACGGGCCGCCGGTGAACGACACGCTCTCAATCACATCGGGATAGAGCGTGCCCTGCGCCAGGAATTCCGCCGATCCTTTTCCCAACGCTGCGATCTTTTTGGCCTCGGCCTCGAACACGTCGATGAACAGACGCCCGATGGTCTTGCGCTTCGCTTCAGGGTCGATAACGCCGGCAAGATCTCCCAAAAATTGCTTCGACGCATCAACATGAACCAGCGGAATGTTATAGTGATGGCGGAACAGGTCCACCACTGTCTTGCCCTCGTCCTTGCGTAGCATGCCGTGATCGACAAACACGCAAGTAAGCTGGTCGCCGATCGCCTCGTGGATCAGGATCGCCGCCACCGATGAATCGACGCCGCCGGACAGACCGCAGATCACGCGGCCCTTGCCGACCTGAGCGCGTATCTTCTCGATCGCCTCCTCGCGAAACGCGCGCATGGTCCAGTCGCCGGTGAGCCCCGCGACCTTGCGAACGAAATTGCGGATCAGTTTCGCGCCGTCGGGAGTGTGCACCACCTCGGGGTGGAACTGCATCGCATAGAATTTGCGCTTATCGTCGGCGATGACCGAAATCGGCGAGCCCGGCGCCTTCGCCACCGCACGGAAGCCTTCGGGCAGTTTGGTGACGCGGTCGCCGTGACTCATCCAGACGTCGTATCTGCCGCCCTTTTCCCATACGCCATCAAACAGCGCGCAAGGTTCAGTGACCTCGATGGCCGCACGGCCGAACTCGCGATGATGGCCAGCTTCGACGGTGCCGCCGAGCTGCTGCGCCATGGTCTGCTCGCCGTAGCAAATCCCCAGTACCGGCACGCCCGCGGTAAGTACCGACATCGGCGCCGCCGGGGCATTCTGCTCGAGCACGGAAGCGGGCCCGCCCGACAGGATCACCGCCTTCGGCTTCATCTCAAGAAAAGCCGCTTCCGCCTTCTGGAACGGGACGATTTCCGAATAGACGCCCTCCTCGCGCACGCGCCGGGCAATCAGTTGCGTGACCTGGCTGCCGAAATCGATGATCAAAATCTTGTCGTGCGCGGAGGTCGCGCCGGCGGCGGGGCCGGATGCTGACGCGGAAGCTTTGCTGGAGGCTGTCATGGCGAGGAATTACGCGACCGGCATCGGCGTCGCAACGAGAAAGGATGGAAGCCCACACGTTCACCTCTCCCCTCGGGGCGGAAGGAACACCTATCCTCGCCGCAAGACGCTGACAAAGAAACCGTCCGTTCCGGTCCGACGCGGCGTCATCAAAAGCCCTTCGTCAGAGAGGTAAACCGCAGCGAGAAAGTCGTCCGTCCTGTCCCACAGCACGGCAGCGGTCTGCGAAGGCGGCGTTACCCTGAAATCTGGATGCCGGCCGATAAACTTCCGGATTTGCTTGCCATTTTCCTGCGGCAGCACCGAGCAAGTGATATAGGCGACGCGACCGCCCGGTTTGACCAAACCGGCAGCACGGTCAAGTACTTCCGCCTGGTCGTTCAAACGGACCTCGAGCGCGCCCGGCCGCATCCGCCATTTCGCGTCCGGATTGCGCCGCCAGGTGCCGGTCCCGGTGCAGGGCGCATCGATCAGCACGAGATCGGCTGACGCCTTGATGTCGGACAGCGGATCATCCTCCCCCTTTGGGGAGCGGACTTCCGCGTTATGAACCCCGGCGCGGGACAGCCGTTCGTGGATCGGCGCGAGCTGCCGCTTATCGCGATCGGTCGCAATGAGGCGGCCCCTGCCCTGCATCATGGCTCCCAGCGCCAGGGTCTTGCCGCCGGCCCCGGCGCAAAGGTCGATCACCTGCTCGCCGGGTTTCGCGCCGGACAACAGCGCCGCCAGTTGCGAGCCCTCGTCCTGCACCTCGACGGCCCCCTTGATGAAATCCTCCTCCGCATGGATGCCGGGATTGCGGGCATCGGCGCCCAGCGCAATCCGCAAGCCCAGCGACGACCACGGCGTCGCCGTCGCGCCGAGATGTCGAAGCGAGGCCAGCACCTTCTCGCGTTTGGCCTTCAGCGTATTGACGCGCAGGTCGAGCGGCGCGCGGCTCGCCATCGCCGCGGCTTCCGCCGCACGGTCATCGCCGAAGATCTCCGTAAGATGCGGATCGAGCCATTCCGGATAATCCCCGGCGATATGCGCAGGCGCATCCGCGACGCTGCGCGAGGCCAGCGCCGCGCGTTCACCTTCGGAGAGCGCCTCAGGCGCGAAGCGGCCGCCGTCGCACAGCGCCGCGATCGCATCGATGTCCAGTCCCCGTTCCAGTCTCAGCATTCCGAGCAAACGCGCGCGCGGCGTGGCGTCGTCCATGATCCAGGCGCCGGAGGCCTGACGGCGCAGCGCGTCATAGACCAGCCCCGAAATCGCGGCGCGGTCGCCCGAGCCGGCGAAGCGGTGCGCGGTGCCCCATTCCTTCAGCGCCTTCGCAGCCGGCACCCGTTGGCTGTCGATAGCCTCGATCACTTCAATGGCGGCGGAGAGCCGCGCGGCTGGCGTCATGGCTGACTTTCGATTGGAGTCGCGGCGCTTACACGAGCAGGATGCGCAGCGCGAAATAAATCCACATCGCCATCAGCACCACCACTCCCGCGAACCACGCCATTCCCCGCTGCGGGACGTTGTTCGATGTCACAAAGATGCCGGCATGGACGAACCGTGTGAGGACAAATACCCACGACAGCACAACGATGACAAGGTCGGCGTGACGCAGCGGCAACGCCAGCGCGATCAGGACATAAAACAGCACCGGCACTTCGAACTGGTTGCTGAAGCAGTTCGCGATCTGGGTGGCGCGCACCGACCAGTTCGGTTCGCGAAGCGCGATGTCCTTGAACCGAGTCTCGCCGGACCTCAAAGACCGCGTCCGCGCGACCGCCATCCCCAACAACAACGCGAACGCGAGCCCGATAAGCACGAACACCGGCAGCAGCACCATTTGAACAGACATTTTTTAGCCCCGTTCCCGGCGCGGACAGAACGTTTCAAGCCGCGATCCTGGCCAGCACCTTGTCGAAAGCCGCCGCTGCGCTCTCGAGATCATCGAACACGAGGCCACCGTCGGCGGACTGCTTCTGGCCGTGGTTGTCGCGGATGGCATCGACCGGCTCGCCGCGGTCAAGCATCGACTGCGGCGCGATCACGAAGAACTTGTGTTCCGAAATGTCCCGATCCTTCGGCAGGAATACGCCGAGTGAAACGATATCGTTGCCTCGCCGATAGGAGATATAGCGATCGATGGCAACGAAACCCGCGCGCTGCAGTCCGCCAAGCTTGGCCTGTCCGTCACTGCCGACGAGCTTGTGCGCGCGAAAACCCTTCACGCCCGTCGATTTCGCTTTGGCTGTCTCCTCGGAAAGATCGTATTTCTCCGCCATGCGCCGGCCAACGCTTGCAAGCTGCGCCGACATATCGCGCTCGAAATCCTTCAATTCGGTGCGTGGCTTCGCGGCCTTGCGCGGCTTCAACGCGTCCCGCTTGTCCAGTTCCGCCTGGCATCGCGCGATGAGATCATCGACCGATTTCCGTTCCGCATTGGCAAGCAGGTTTTTCAGGTCGGAGTCCGAAAGCGCTGCTATCCTGTCATCCGTCCAATCGATCATGTTTTACAAATTCTCTGCTGAATGGAACCGTGATGTCATTCCGGGAAAACGCATCCTGCCCCAAAGGCAGGGTTGCACAGGACGGACAGTAACGCGTTTTCGCGCCGCCGTGCGGCTCAATTTAGGCATCCGTCGTCAGGCGACGCCGGGATAGTTCGGGCTTTCCCGCGTGATCGTGACATCGTGGACATGGCTTTCGCGCAAACCCGCGCCGGTGATGCGGACGAAACGCGCCTTGTCGTGGAATTCGGGGATCGTTCGCGCGCCGACATAGCCCATGGCCGCGCGCAAGCCGCCGGCGAGCTGATGCATGACGTTGCCGACCGGTCCCTTGTAGGGAACCTGCCCTTCGATTCCCTCGGGCACGAGTTTCAGCGTATCCTTGATGTCCTGCTGGAAATAGCGGTCGGCCGAGCCGCGCGACATCGCGCCGACCGAACCCATGCCGCGATACGCCTTATATGAACGTCCCTGCCACAGATACACCTCGCCCGGCGTTTCGTCGGTGCCCGCCAGCAGCGAACCGACCATGACGATTTCCGCACCGGCGGCGAGCGCCTTGGCGAGATCGCCGGAATACTTGATGCCGCCGTCGGCGATGACAGGCACGTCGGACTTCCTCGCGGCATCGACCGCATCCATGATGGCGGTGAGCTGCGGCACCCCGACGCCGGCCACGATGCGGGTGGTGCAGATCGAACCCGGGCCGATGCCGACCTTGATGGCGTCGGCGCCGGAATCGATCAGCGCCTGCGCGCCTTCCGTGGTGGCGATGTTGCCGGCGATGACCTGGACCGCATTCGACAGCCGCTTGATGCGATTGACTGCATCCAGCACGCGGCTGGAATGACCGTGCGCGGTATCCACCACGATCAGATCGACGCCCGCGTCGATCAGACGCTCGGTGCGCTCGAAGCCGCCTTCGCCCACAGTGGTCGCCGCCGCGACGCGCAGCCGCCCCTGCGCATCCTTGCAGGCCAGCGGATGCGCCACCGCCTTTTCCATGTCCTTGACGGTGATGAGCCCTACGCAGCGATATTGGTCGTCGACAACCAGCAGTTTCTCGATACGGTGCTTGTGCAGCATCCGCTTGGCTTCTTCCTGGCTGACGCCCTCGCGCACCGTCACGAGATTTTCATGCGTCATCAGTTCGGAAACTTTCTGGCGCGGATCGGTGGCGAAGCGAACGTCGCGGTTGGTCAGAATGCCGACGAGCTTGCCCGGCGCGGTGGCGCTGCCGCCGGTCACCACCGGAATGCCGGAGAAGCCGTGATCGGTCATCAGCGCTAGCGCATCGGACAGCATCGCGTCAGGGGCGATGGTCAGCGGATTTACCACCATGCCGGACTCGAATTTCTTCACCTGCCGCACCTGCGCGGCCTGTCCCTCGGCATCGAAGTTGCGGTGGATGACGCCGAGGCCGCCGGCCTGCGCCATGGCGATCGCCATGCGCGCTTCGGTGACCGTATCCATGGCGGACGCCATGATCGGGATATTGAGCGGAATGTCGCGGGTCACGCGAGAGCGGATATCGGCCTCGGAAGGCAGGATGTCGGATGCGCCGGGCTTCAGCAGCACGTCGTCGAAAGTGTATGCTTCCTTGATATCCTGAAATCCGTTTGCACGCGCCATCGCCAACTCCATTGAGCGGCATGGTCGCCGCGAAACCTGTCAGGATGGAATTGGCCGGCCAGCGACGCCTTGGCGTCGCCGTCGAATCGAGTTCCATCGGCTGGGTTGGCGGTGGTCGATAGCACGGCAGCCTCGGGAATCAAAGCGTTTGGCAGCCGTGCAGGAGGTTTTCCCGGGAACGGTCAGCGCGGAAAGCCGGGCGGCGGCCCGTGCTCCCGGATCGCATCGACCACCTCGCGGTGCCGGCGGTCCTCCCGTTTCATGTGGACCGCGATCAGGGCGTGGGCGGACGGCACCAGGAGCAGGATATGGAAAACCAGCCCGAAAATCGCGCAAAACACGATCAGGATCACGTTCAGGATGGCCGAGAACGGCTGCCCGTTGAACAACAGCCCGATCGGCGGCAGCAAGGCGGCAAGCACGTAGATCATGGTTTGGCCTCCCAAAACTCCACCAAGGATTTAGGAAGGCCGGCCCGCTGCGCAATAGGCGCTGGCTCCAATCGATGCTACAGCCCCGCTCCCGGTCTCGATCTACCTGCTCGGCTGAGCCCGCATGACCAAGGAACGCCTGATCCCGCTGATCGTCGCCGCCGCGCTGTTCATGGAAAACATGGATTCGACGGTGATCGCGACCTCGCTTCCCGCGATCGCCGCCGACATCGGCACCAGCCCGCTGACGCTGAAGCTCGCGATCACCTCATATCTGTTGTCGCTCGCGATCTTCATTCCGGCGAGCGGCTGGACCGCGGACCGGTTCGGCGCGCGTAACGTCTTCAGCGTCGCGATCGCCGTCTTCATGATCGGCTCGATCGGCTGCGCGGTGTCGTCATCGGTGACGGATTTCGTGATCGCGCGGACCCTGCAAGGTTTGGGCGGCGCGATGATGACGCCGGTCGGCCGCCTGGTGCTGCTGCGATCGATCGACAAGAGCGTGCTCGTCAGCGCGATGGCGTGGGTGACCGTGCCCGCCTTGGTCGGGCCGGTGGTCGGGCCGCCGCTCGGCGGTTTCATCACCACCTATTTCTCGTGGCACTGGATCTTCCTGATCAACATCCCGGTCGGCCTCATCGGCATCGTGCTGGCGCAGCGCTATATCGATCCGATCCGCAGCGAGAAGCCTGAACGCTTCGATCTCTACGGCATGGTGCTGGCCGGCGTCGGGGTCGGAGGCATCGCCTTCGGCCTCTCCGTCGCCGGCCTCAACCTGCTGCCAGGGACAGTTGTGATCGCGCTGATCGGCCTCGGGTCGATCTCGATGACGCTTTATGTATTACATGCCCGGCGCACCGACTCTCCGGTGCTCGATCTGACGCTGCTGCGGCTGACGACGCTGCGCGCCAGCATCTATGGCGGCTTCCTGTTCCGCCTCGGCGTCGGCGCGCTGCCGTTCCTGCTGCCGCTTCTGATGCAGATCGGCTTCGGCCTGTCACCGTTCAGTTCGGGACTCGTGACATTTTCTTCGGCCGTCGGCGCCATGGGTATGAAGACGCTCGCCGCCCGCATCATCCGTACCTTCGGCTTCCGCAACATCATGACCGTCAACGCGGTCGTCAGTTCGGCCTTCCTCGCGGCCTGCGCACTGTTCACCGTCACCACGCCGCTGCTACTCATCATGATCATTCTCGTTGTCGGCGGCTTCTTCCGTTCGCTGCAGTTCACCGCGATCAATACGCTGGCCTATGCCGACGTCGAGCCGGAACGGATGAGTCGCGCAACCACACTGGTCAGCGTCAATCAACAACTGGCGATTTCGGCGGGCGTCGCGCTCGGCGCCTTCTCGGTGGAAACGACAATGTCGTATCATCACAGCACGGAGCTGACGGCAGCGGATTTCGGCCCCGGATTTCTGGTGGTCTCGTTGCTGGCAGCGATGTCGTCCTATTACTTCTTCCGGATGCCCGCCGATGCCGGCCATCAGGTCTCGGGCCGACGCATGGTGGTGATCTCCGATCCCACCCGCGAATCCGAGGCCGAGGAGGAAGCCGCCCGCGAGACCGTCACCGCACGGGATCAGAAGCTGAGTTGAAGCCTGCGAGGCAATTGGTTAGCCGTGCCTCATGCGTCGGCCGGCCTGCGAAATCCCGTCGCCATCACATAGCGCTCCGACGAATCCTGCCGGCTCGCCGCAGGCTTCACGTGGCGCACCGTCTGATAATCGCGCTTGAGCTGCGCCAGCAGATCGGCATCCGCCCCGCTCTGAAATACCTTCGCGATGAACGTTCCGCCGGGACGCAATACGTCTGCCGCGAACGCCGCCGCGCTCTCGACCAGACCAACGATCCGGAGTTGGTCGGTCTTGCGATGGCCGGTGGTATTGGCGGCCATGTCGGACAGCACGACGTCCGCGCCGCCTTCCATCATCGCGATCAGCTTTTCGGGCGCTGCGGCATCGAGAAAGTCGAGCCGGGCGAACGTCACGCCGACGATCTCCGGCATCTCGAGAAGATCGATGGCAATCACCTTGCCCCTGCCGTCGGTGGCGCCGACGCGCCTGGCCGCGACCTGGCTCCAGCCCCCGGGCGCCGCACCGAGATCGACCACCGCCAGACCGGGTTTCAGGAAATGATACTTGTCATCCATCTCGATCAGCTTGTAGGCGGCGCGCGAACGCCAGCCGTCGCGCCTGGCCTGCGCGACATAGGGATCGTTGAGCTGCCGCTCCAGCCAGAGCTTGGACGACAGTTTTCGCTTGCCGCCGGTCTTGACGGTCACGCGCAGCCGGCCGGTGGTGTCTTTCGCCATGTCTAACTGTCTTGCGCGGACTTGATCCGGCATCCATCAAAGAACAAGCCGCACGGGGCATCCATCATACCCTCATGCCCGCACGTGTCGCACCAGTAGCCAGCATCAGTTCTCCAAGGAAGAAGTGGATCGCCGGGGTCATAGGCGAACGAAGTGACGCCGTCTTGTGTATCAATTCAGTTGAATGACGCCGTCCTCACGCATCATCTCAACCAGCATGCCCTCGCGCAGGCCGCGATCCGCCACCCGCAGCCGCGGCAGCGGAAAGGCCCGCCGAATGGCATCCAGGATGGCGCATCCGGCCAGAACCAGATCAGCGCGTTCGACCCCGATACAGCCGTTGGCCACCCGCTTTTGATAATCCATGCCGCACAGCCGCGCGATGGTCTGGGTGATTTCGATATCGTTCATCCAGATTCCATCGACCTTCCGGCGGTCATAGCGCGCAAGGCCGAGATGAAGGCCGCCGAGCGTGGTCACCGTACCCGAGGTGCCGAGAAGGTGCATCCCGTAGAGATTGAAGCCATGCTCGGCTGCGAACGCGCCAAGATTGGCAGTGACCTCCTCTATCATCGCTGTGTAGGAATGCGGCGTGACGTCGTGTCCGCCAAAACGCTCGGCCAGCGTCACGACGCCGATCGGAATCGACATCCATGCCTTGGTGCGCGGTTCGCTGCTTTCGCGGTCGCGTTCGATCCGGACCAGTTCCGTCGAACCGCCGCCGATGTCGAACAGGATCGCGCCGCGGGCTTTCGGATGAATCAGCGGCGAGCAGCCGACCACCGCGAGCGCGGCTTCCGTCTCCCGATCGATCACCTCAAGCTCGATACCGGTCGCGGCGGCGACGCGGCTGCGAAAATTCTCGGAGTTCGACGCCGCCCTGCAGGCTTCCGTCGCGATCAGCCGCAACCGGTCTGCTTTCCTCGCACGCATCTTGTCGCGGCACACGATCAGCGCCGCGATGGCGCGTTCGATCGCCGCCTCGCTGATGCGCCCGGTGGACGAGATGCCTTCTCCCAGCCGGACGATCCGCGAAAACGAGTCGATGACGCGGAAACTCCCGTTTGCCGGGCAGGCGATCAGCAAACGGCAGTTGTTGGTGCCGAGATCGAGCGCGGCGTAAACACCGGACCCGTCGCTCGGCGATTCGCCGAGAGCCTTTGCCATGGTCATGGCTGGTTCCTGCGGACTGCCGCGCGGCTCGGGGTCAGCGCGACACAGCGTATCGTCATTCATGAAATCGTCTTTCCGCGGGGGCAAACGTCAATTCGGAATACTCGCTCAACGAGCAATGCCTTTTCACGGAAAGTTTAGCAGCGCAGCCCGCCAGTGCAACCGGCCTCACCCGTCCTGACAGCCGGCTCCTTCCCCCGCCGGGCGCCCGATAACCTATCGCACTGCAAAAAATCCGGTGTCGCAATATTCCGTGACATGGAGTAACACGCGCTCCCACGATGCTCACAAAGCCCGATGATCCGCCTTTGACCTCCATCCGTATCTACGTCGACGCCGATGCCTGCCCGGTGAAGGACGAGATCTATCGCGTCGCCGCACGTCACGGCTTGCCGGTCAGCGTCGTCGCGGGCGGATATATCCGCGTACCCGACGATCCCCTGATCGAGCGCATCGCCGCCGGCCCCGGCATGGACGCAGCCGACGACTGGATCGCGGCGCGCGCCGGCAAAACCGATATCGTCGTCACCGCGGACATTCCGCTGGCGAGCCGCTGCGTCAAGGCGGGCGCCAGCGTGATCGCGCCGAACGGAAAGCCGTTCACGGAGCAGTCGATCGGCATGACGCTGGCCGTCCGCAACCTGATGACAGACCTGCGCGCCAGCGGCGAGGTCACCGGGGGCCCGCGCTCGTTCCAGCCGCGCGACCGCTCGGCGTTCCTGTCGGCGCTGGACCAGGCCATCCGGCGCATCCAGCGCGCCCATGCGCAGCAGGACTGAGACCATGGCGCCGCCGCTGATCCAGTTGAAGGATATCGCCCTGACGTTCGGCGGCACGCCGTTGCTGGGCGGCGTGGAACTCACGGTATTCGAGTCCGAGCGGCTATGCCTGATCGGCCGCAACGGCTCCGGCAAATCGACGCTGCTGCGGATCGCTGCCGGGCTTGCCGAGCCCGATAGCGGCAGCCGCTTCGTGCAACCGGGCGCCACGGTGCGCTATCTGCCGCAGGAGCCGGATTTCGACGGATTCCAAACCACGCTCGCCTATGTCGAAGCCGGGCTCGGCCCAGGCGACGACCCCTATCAGGCACGTTATCTGGTCGAACAGCTTGGCCTCACCGGCGAGGAAGACCCCGCGCATCTCTCCGGCGGCGAAAGCCGGCGCGCGGCGCTGGCGCGGGTGCTGGCGCCCTCGCCCGACATCCTGCTGCTGGACGAGCCGACCAACCATCTCGATCTCACGACCATCGAATGGCTGGAAAGCGAACTCGGCTCGCGCCGCTGCGCGCTGGTGCTGATCAGCCATGACAGGCGCTTCCTGTCCAACCTCTCGCGCAGCACCGCGTGGCTCGATCGCGGCCATATCCGGCAGATCGACCGCGGCTTTGCGAAATTCGAGGAATGGCGTGACGAGGTGCTGGCCGAGGAAGAGCGCGACCAGCACAAACTCGACCGCAAGATCGTCGCCGAGGAACACTGGCTGCGCTATGGCGTCTCGGGCCGACGCAAGCGCAACGTCAAGCGACTGGCGAGCCTGCATGAACTGCGCCGGCAGCGGCGCGATTATCGCGGCACCGCCGGCAGCGCGACCCTCGCCGCTGCTGAAGCCGACAAATCCGGAAAGCTCGTCATTGAGGCTAAAAATGTCGGCAAGCGTTATGGCGAGCGGAAGATCGTCGACAACTTCTCGATCCGCATCCAGCGCGGCGACCGCATCGGCATCGTCGGCCCCAACGGCGCCGGCAAGACCACATTAATCAACACGCTTACGGGAGCCGATGCGCCCGACAGCGGCACGATCCGGCTCGGCGCCAACATCGAGATGGCGACGCTCGACCAGCACCGCGAAAGTCTCGACCCGAAATCGACGCTGGCGGAAGCGCTGACCGGCGGACGCGGCGACCACGTCATGGTGGGCGGCACGCCAAAGCACGTCGTCAGCTACATGAAGGATTTTCTGTTCGCGCAGGAGCAGATGCGCACGCCGCTCGAGGTGCTGTCCGGCGGCGAGCGCGGCCGGCTGATGCTGGCGCGCGCGCTGGCAAAGCCGTCCAACCTTCTGGTGCTGGACGAGCCGACCAACGACCTCGATCTGGAAACCCTCGACGTGCTGGAAGACATGCTCGGCGACTATGAGGGCACCGTCATCCTGATCAGTCACGACCGCGACTTCCTCGATCGCGTCGTGACCTCGGTCATCGCCCCCGAGGGCGATGGCCGCTGGATCGAATATGCCGGCGGCTACACCGACATGCTGGCGCAACGTGGCGCCGACTTGAACCGCGAGGCACCGCGATCCACGCCGGCATCCGAGGCGGAGCGTCCTGCAAAGGCAGCGCCTACGGCCTCGCCCGACAAACGACGCCTCACCTTCAACGAAAAACACGCGCTGGAGACGCTGCCGAAATCCATCGCGAAACTTCAGGCCGAGATTTCAAAGCAACAGCAGCGCCTGGAAGACCCGAACCTCTACGCGACAGATCGCGCGGCCTTCGACACGATCTCGCTTGCTTTAACCAAAGCGCAGGAAGAATTGCAGCAGGCCGAGGATCGCTGGTTGGAGTTGGAAATGCTGCGGGAGGAGATAGAGGGCGTTTGAGTGTTCGTCAGATCAAGCCGCTTGATTGTTCCCTGTCATGTCGCGATAGCGGATCGCTAATGTTGCGAGAAGAGTGACAGCCTAGTGATAATAAGTTTGAACGGATGGCCTGGCGTTGGGAAGCTTACGGTGGGACTGGAGCTTGCCGATATTCTGGAAGGCAGATTGCTGGATAGCCATACATTATTCAATGTAGCAATTACCCTGACCGATTACCGTAGTTCAGAATACTATGATGTAGCTCGCAGGGTTCGCGACATAGCTTTTGAATACGTCTTGCGATTGGCTCCCTCTGTCCCCGTCATCTTGACAAACGTCATCGCAACGGGGGAACCGAGCGGCTTCGCAGAGGAGCACTGGCGAGCGGTTTGCCACCTTGCCCGCGATCGGAAATGCCATCTTTACTCGGCCACGCTTGATTGCGAGCCTGACGAGCAAGTTCGCCGGATGGCTTTGCCATCACGACGGGCGCACAAGAAGCTATTAAGTCCTACAATAATGCCTGAGCTACGGCGAACGCGATCCCTCTTCGACGACGGCGCAGACTATAGAAACACATTTGATAATAGCGGCAACGATCCGCACGCGACAGCGGTGGAGATTGCATCGTGGGTCCGCGCTACTTTGCCCTTGTGAACAGCATCTTCTCTTTGCCGCTATATAATCCGAAAGGACGAAAATTCAGGATAGGGCAAGCACCTACTCCGCTTGGGATTGGATGATGAATGCAAAACAGATCAGGCTGAAGACAGTTAGCGGTCCATTTTTCCGGTCTGTTTTAGCTGATCGTGTAGGTGATGTGCTGGCACCCCCAGGACCGGAAAGTGCGGGCCGTTATCATCGTCCGGGACAAGCCACGCTCTATATGAGCCCAAAACTGGAATGGGCGATGATCGCGGTGTCAGGCTACATACGTGAAGATGGCCGTCTCCGTGTCACAGTGCCACTGATGGTCAGCGAAGCTCATGTGTTCGATCAGCACGACGAGGAAGCCTGTCGGATACTCGGCATCGACCGCAACCTTTCAAACGCACGATGGCGGCCAGCCCTCGAGGCCGGGCTGGAAGCACCGTCGTGGCGCAATGCGGACGCGGTGCGGGCGGCTGGCGCGGATGGCATCATTGACCGCTCACGGATGATCCCGGGTGGGTGGCACGTCAACTTGTTCCGCTGGAACGAATTTGGCGGCCCGTCAGTCGAGGTTGTCGGTGATCCCATCGCGATCCAACTTTCGGTTGATGGCCCAAAATGGGGCTTGTAGCTGGTCGGTATGAAACGTGCGCTCGCCCTGGCAATTCTCAGCCCGCACGAGGAAGATCAAAGTATTCGCGTCGGCAAGTGCGCGGCGACGCAAAGCACGGCCGACGTAGCTAAACTAACGCCGCAGCCATTTCAGCGCGCCGCTACCGGCCGCTGCCCCTGTCGCAAAAGACGCCTGCAACAGATACCCACCGGTCGGCGCATCCCAGTCCAGCATTTCGCCGGCGGCGAACACACCCGGCAGCCGGCGGATCATGTAATCCTCATCGAGTTCGTTGAATGCAATTCCACCCGCGGACGAGATCGCACGCGCGATCGGCGCTACTCTGGTCAGCACCACGGGAACGGCTCGGATCATCGCCGCGAGCGCAGGTGGCGGCATCGATGCTACGCTATCGTCGGCAGCTCTCGCTGCTTCCTGCAACAGGCCGATCGCAACGGACGAAAGACCGGCAGCCTTGCGCAGCCAGTTCGACACGGATTGTTTCCCGCGCGGTGCGCTCAAGCGAGCGGTGAGTTCCGCTGCTGCGATATCAGGCCGAAGATCGATATTCAGCACGGCGCTTCCCGACGCGCTGATGTGCTCGCGCAGCATCGCCGAAAGGGCGTAGATCGCGCCGCCCTCGATGCCGCCGCGAGTGACGAGAACTTCACCGCGCACGTTGTGCGAGCCGAACGACAGCGCGACATTCTTCAGCGGCTGGCCTTCGAAACGATCGCGAAAAACCTCGCTCCACGCCACACTGAACCCGCAATTGGCTGGCTGTAGCGGCGAGACAGCAACCCCCTTGCCCGCCAGCCGTTCAACCCACGCACCATCGGAGCCGAGCCGCGGCCAGCTCGCGCCACCGAGCGCCATGATTGTCGCGTCGGCCATAACCATGCGCTCGCCTTCGGGCGTCTGAAATTCAAGGCGGCCATCGCGATCCCAACCGCTCCAGTGATGCCGCAGCGCCAGCGCCACGCCAAGCGTATCGAGCCGCTTGAGCCACGTGCGCAGGAGCGGCGAGGCCTTGAGCGTTTTCGGAAACACCCGCCCGCTCGATCCGACGAATGTCGGCTGTCCAAGATCGTCAGCCCACTTTCGCAAGGCCTCCGGCGTGAACGTATGAACGGCGGATTGCAAATACGACTCTGCCGCGCCGTAGCGCGTGACAAATTGCGGCAGCGGCTCGCTGTGTGTCAGATTGAGCCCGCCGCGGCCCGCCATCAGGAGCTTGCGGCCCGCGGACGGCATCGCGTCGAACACAGTCACGCGCACGCCGCCTTTCGCGAGAATCTCCGCAGCCATCAGTCCGGCGGGACCGGCGCCGATGATCGCGGCTTGGACATGGAGAACGTCAGGCATGCGATGGGTATGCCTGACTCAATCGCGTACCGCCATAACCCATAACGTCACGACGCAGCGTGGCCGTCAGGAAAAGTGCAAGACGGCAAGCCAGTCAGCGACAAGCGCCGACCGCTTCCCGCCCTCGATCTCCACGCTGACGGCGGTGCGCGACAGCAGTTCGCCGGGTTTGCGAAGCGACGCCTCGGTCAGCATGAAGCGGCCCCGGACACGCGAGCCGGACCTGACCGGCGAAATGAACCGGAGGCGGTCAAAGCCGTAATTAACACCCATGGTGACGCCCTCGACCCGCGGCATCACCTCGTATGACATGACGCTGAGCAGCGACAAGGTCAGGAATCCATGCGCGATAGTGGCACCGAACTCAGTTTCGCGACCGGCCCGCTCCGGATCGACATGGATGAACTGATGGTCGTCGACCACGTCGGCATAGGCATCGATCCGCTTCTGGTCGATCAGGTGCCACGAGGAAACGCCGATCTCCTGTCCGACCATTTGTCGATAGGCATCGAGCGAAACCGGCGTGGTCTTCCAGACGTCATTCACAATTCAGATCTCCGCAGCTTTCGATTTCAGCGCCTGAAGCTCCGGAAAGTCCTCTTCACAAAATTCCACGCCGCGCAACGCATCGCCGCGATCGTTGTCGTGCTCGAGGCGGCGAAGCTGAACACGGCGGATCTTCCCCGAAATCGTCTTCGGCAATTCGGTGACGAGCTCGAGCTTGCGGATACGCTTGAACGGCGCCATTCGCTCAAACATGTGTCTGAAGATCGACAGCGCGGTTTCGCGCGATTGCTCCGCGCCGCCGACGAGCAGAACATATGCCTTCGGGATCGCCAGCCTGATCGGATCGGGACTCGGCACCACGGCAGCTTCCGCCACGGCATCGTGTTCGAGCAGGACGCTCTCCAGTTCGAACGGGCTGATGCGATAGTCGGACGACTTGAACACATCATCCGACCGGCCGACGAAGGTGAGATAGCCATCGTCATCGACGAACACCACGTCGCCAGTATGATAGAGATCGCCATCGGCGCCGCTCAGTTGGCCTCCCTCGCCCTGATAGCCCTGCATCAGCCCGGCGGGCCGATCTCCGCCGAGCGTCAACGTCACCTCGCCCTCGGTGGCCGGGTTGCCATCCGCGTCGATCACCTTCACTTTGTAACCCGGCATCGGCCGGCCCATCGAGCCGACCTTGACCTTCTGCGCCGGAGGATTGCCCGCAAGCGCCGTCGTCTCGGTCTGGCCGTAGCCGTCGCGGATCGTCAAGCCCCATGCAGACTTGACCTGATCGATCACTTCCGGATTGAGCGGTTCGCCAGCGCCGCAGACTTCGCGCAGCGCGACCTTGAAGTCCGACAGCTTTTCCTGAATGAACAATCGCCACACCGTCGGCGGCGCGCACAACGTCGTCACGCCGCAGCGCCCGATGGTCGCCAACAGGCTTTTGGCCTCGAAGCGCGGCTGATTGCAGATGAAGATGGTCGCGCCTGCATTCCACGGCGCGAAGAAGCAACTCCAGGCATGCTTGGCCCATCCCGGCGAGGAAATGTTCAGGTGAACGTCGCCGGGCTTCAGCCCGATCCAGTACATGGTGGACAGATGGCCCACCGGATAGCTGCGCTGGCTGTGGAGCACCAGCTTCGGCTTCGCCGTGGTGCCGGATGTGAAATACAACAGCATCGGATCGTCGGCATTGGTCGGCGCGTCCGGCTTGTAGCTTTCGGGGAAATCGTTCGTCGTCTCATAGGGCAACCAGCCCGAGTACGACGCCGACGCGCCAACGACGAGGCGGGTTAAGCCCTCGCCGCCGAGGCTTGTAAATTTCGTGACCTGATCCTGCGTCGCGATGACCGCTTTTGCGCGGCCGCGGTCGAGACGGTCGCGCAGTTCATCGGGCGTAAGCAATGTCGTCGCCGGAATGATCACGATGCCGAGCTTGATGCAGGCCAGCATGGTCTCCCATAGAGGCACGACGTTGCCGAGCAGCAACAGCAGGTGATCGCCGCGCTTCAGCCCCTGCGCGCGAAAGAAATTCGCGACTTGGTTCGAACGCCGCGACATCGCCTCGAACGTCACTTTGGTCTCAGTCCCACCGGCGGCATCGACGATCCACAGCGCCGCCCGGTCCTTGCTTACCGGTTCGGTCGCGAGCCCAGCGTCGAACCAGTCAAGCGCCCAGTTGAAAGGCACCGGCTCCGGCCATCTGAAACCGTTGATGGCGGCATCGTAGTCGGTGCGATGCCGCAGCAGGAATTCCCGCGCCTCGGCAAACGTCGTCATCGGGCGCCCCTGTTGTCCGCAAGGGCGCGAATGTGGCGAATGATGCCGGAGAAATCGACGCCGCCATTTCCGGCTGCATCGAACGTCTTGTAGATTTCCTGCGCGTACTGACCGAGCGGCGTGACTGCACCAACGGAGTTCGCCGCTTCCTGCGCAAGCGTCAGGTCCTTGAGCATCAGCGCCGACGCGAAGCCGGGCCTGTAATCGTTATTGGCCGGCGACGACGGAACCGGACCCGGCACTGGACAATAGCTCGTCAGCGACCAGCACTGGCCCGACGAGGTCGAAGCGACGTCGAACAATGCCTGATGCGACAGGCCGAGCTTTTCCGCCAGCGCAAAGGCCTCGCCGACCGCGATCATCGAGATGCCCAGGATCATGTTGTTGCAGATCTTGGCCGCCTGCCCCGCGCCGTCATCGCCGCAATGAACGATCTTCTTGCCCATGGCTTCAAGAATCGGCTTCGCCGCCACGAATGCCTTCTCCGCGCCACCGGCCATGAAAGTCAGCGTTGCGCCCCTTGCGCCGCCGACACCGCCCGAAACCGGCGCATCGATCGAAAGCAGCGACGCTTTCCCTGCCAACGCGTGGGCCTGCCGCGCGCTTTCGACGTCGATGGTCGAGCAATCGATCATCAGGGCGCTCTTTGCGACGGAAGGAACGATATCGGTCCAGACCGACACCACGTGCCTGCCAGCCGGCAGCATGGTGATAACGACGTTCGCGTCCTTCACCGCCGCCCTGGCGCTGTCGGCGATCCTTGCGCCATTCGCCTTCGCCGCATCCGTCAGCGCCGGGACCAGATCGAAGCCGATGACATCGTGGCCGGCCTTGACCAGATTGGCGGCCATGGGCCCGCCCATGTTGCCGAGACCGATGAACGCAATGGTCGCCATGCTCATCCTCCGATCAAGGTTTCTTCTCTAGTCGAATACGAGTTCATCCGCGCCGATGTTGGCAAAATATGGCGCAATCATTTCCGGCGTAATTTCCTCGATCCGCGGCGGCGACCATTTTGGCTCGCGGTCCTTGTCGATGACGGCAGCTCGAATTCCTTCGCGAAAGTCGGCGCTCGCAAACACCGCGAGCGCGGCACGATATTCACGCGCGAGACATTCCTCCAGCGTGGCCGACGCGCGCGCCAGCCGCAACAGCTTGAGCGTCACCACCAGGCCGCGCGGAGATTTCTCGTTCAGCGTCTTGAGCGTCGAACGTGCCAGTTCCGATCCGTCACGATGCAGGGCCGCGATGATATCGTCCATTCGACCATGGGCGAACCACGCATCGATCCGTGGCCGGATCGCTGCAACGGGGCTTGTCACTTCGCCCGTTGCAAAACCAGCGATTGCGGCTCTCACGCGGGCCGAATCCGCACCAGCGCCGAGATCGACCAGCGCCTCGCGAAGCAAGGCAAGTTTTCGAGACGACACTACGGTGTCGGCAAAACCGGCATAGATGGCATCCGGCCCGGTCATGGGCTGGCCGGTCAGCCCGAAATACGTTCCGGTTTCGCCCGGCGCGTGCGACAACAACCAGGTGCCGCCGACATCCGGAAAGAAGCCGAGACCGACTTCCGGCATGGAAAGCCGCGTTCTCTCGGTGACGACACGGTGCGCGCCGTGCGCCGACAATCCGACTCCGCCGCCCATCACCAGGCCGTCCATGAAAGCGACATAGGGCTTGGCGAGTTTCGCAATCCGCGCGTTGAGGAGATACTCCTCGCACCATAGCACTTTTCCGAGGTTCCTCCCCTCGTTCGCACTTTCCCAGAGCGCGCGAATATCGCCGCCCGCGCACAGGCCGCGCTCGCCCGCTCCCTCCAGCAGAATCAAACCGACGGCGGGGTCGTTCTCAAACTCGTCCAGCGCCCTGTCGATCCCGCGGAACATCTCCAGCGTGACGGCATTGATCGCCTTCGGCCGGTTGAGACGAATGACACCCGCACCTCCCTCGCGCCGCGTGATCAGATCCGGCTCGTCGCCCGTGTAACCCTTCATCTAGAAACCTTACCCTCGATCAGCTTGCGCGACACGATCAGACGCATGATCTCGTTGGTGCCCTCGAGAATCTGATGCACGCGCAAATCGCGCACGATCTTCTCGATTCCGTATTCGCTGAGATAGCCGTAGCCGCCGTGCAATTGCAGCGCCTGATTGGCAACCTCGAATCCGACATCCGTCGCAAAGCGTTTTGCCATCGCGCACAGCATCGCAGCGTCAGAATCCTGCCGGTCCAGCGCGGAGGCCGCACGCCACAGAAACGTCCGCGCCACTTCCAATTCAGTGGCCATGTCGGCGACCTTGAATCGCAATGCCTGGAATTCGTCGAGCCGCTTGCCGAACGCCGTACGCTCTTTCATGTAAGCAAGCGCCTTGTCGAACGCCGATTGCGCGCCGCCGAGTGAACAGGCGGCGATGTTCAGCCGCCCCCCGTCGAGTCCGGCCATCGCGATCTTGAAGCCGATGCCCTCATCACCAAGTCGATTGGCGACCGGCACCCGCGCGTTCTCGAAGATCACCGCACGGGTCGGCTGCGCGTTCCATCCCATCTTGCGTTCGTTGACGCCGAACGAAAGGCCTGGCGTGTCGCGTTCGACCACCAGCGTCGAAATGCCCCCCGGCCCGTCGTCGCCGGTACGAACCATAGTGACATAGATGTCACTTTCGCCGGCGCCGGAAATGAACTGCTTCTGCCCGTTGAGCACGTAGTGATCGCCGTTACGCAAAGCGCGTGTCCGTAACGCCGCCGCGTCCGAACCAGCAACGGGCTCGGTGAGGCAGTAGCTCGCTATCAGGTCCATGACGCAAAGTTTCGGCAGCCATTTGCGCCGCTGCTCATCCGAGCCATAGGCATCGATCATCCACGCGGCCATGTTATGGATCGAAATGAACGACGATACCGTTGGGCATCCGTACGCCAGCGCCTCGAAGATCAGCGCGGCATCGAAACGGCTCAGCGCCGAGCCGCCGACATCGTCCCTGATATAGATGCCGCCGATGCCGAGCGCCGCTGCTTCGCGCATCACATCGATCGGAAAGTGCTTCTCCTCGTCCCACTTCAGGGCGAATGGCGCTATCTTGTCGGCCGCGAAAGCGAGCGCCACGTCGCGAACGGCGACCTGATCCTCGGTGAGCGCGAACTGCATGCTTGGCTGCCGATCACTTGCTGTGGAACGCGAACTGCGCTCCTTCCTTGACGCCGGAGGGCCAGCGCGAGGTCACGGTCTTGGTCTTGGTATAAAAGCGCACCGAGTCGGAGCCGTACTGATTGAGATCGCCGAATCCTGAACGTTTCCAGCCGCCAAAACTGTAATAGGCGACCGGAACCGGGATCGGCACGTTGATGCCGACCATGCCGATCTGGACGCGGGAGGCGAACTCGCGCGCTGCATCGCCATCGCGTGTGAAGATCGCGACGCCATTGCCATATTCATGCTCCGAGGGCAACGCCACCGCCTCGTCGAAATTCTTCGCCCGCACCACCGACAGCACCGGGCCAAAAATTTCTTCCTTGTAGATCCGCATGTCCCTGGTGACATTGTCGAACAGGCAGCCGCCCATGTAGAAGCCGTTCTCGTAGCCTTGCAGCTTGAAGCCGCGGCCGTCGACTGCGAGCGTCGCGCCTTCCTTGATGCCGATCTCGACGTAGTCCTTGACGCGCTCGAGCGCCGCCCGGGTGACGAGCGGCCCGAAGTCGGCAGACGCATCTGTGGAGGGACCGATCTTCAGGTTCTCCACGCGCGGAATAAGCTTTTCCATCAAGCGGTCCGCGGTAGCCTTGCCGACGGGTACCGCGACCGATACCGCCATGCAACGCTCGCCGGCCGCACCGTAGCCCGCGCCAACCAGCGCATCCACCGACTGATCCATGTCGGCGTCCGGCATGATGATCATGTGGTTCTTGGCGCCCCCGAAACACTGGCTGCGTTTGCCGGCCGCTGCCGCACGTGAGTAGATATAATGGGCGATCGACGATGAGCCGACAAAGCCGACCGCCGAGATATCCGGGTCGTCAAGGATGGCATCGACCGCCTCCTTGTCGCCGTTGACGACATTGAGAATGCCCGGCGGCAGGCCGGCTTCCAGCATCAGTTCGGCCAGCCGCATCGGCACGCCGGGGTCGCGCTCCGAAGGCTTCAGGATGAAAGCGTTGCCGCAGGCGATCGCCGGCGCGAACTTCCACATCGGGATCATCGCCGGGAAATTGAACGGGGTGATGCCGGCGACGACGCCGAGGGGTTGACGCATCGAATAGCTGTCGATGCCGGGACCGGCGCCCTCGGTGTAGCCACCTTTCATCAGTTCGGGAATGCCGATGGCGTATTCGACGACCTCGACGCCACGGAAAATGTCGCCCTTGGCATCGGGAATGGTCTTGCCGTGTTCGCGCGCGAGCAGTTCGGCCATCGCATCGTTGTCACGCGCCACCAGTTCGAGAAACTTCATCAGCACGCGGACACGGCGTTGCGGATTGGTCGCGGCCCAGGCCGGCTGCGCCGCCTTGGCATTTTCCACCGCCTCGCGCACTTCCGCTTTCGACGCCAGCGCGACGGTGGCCTGCACGTCGCCGGTCATCGGCTGGTAAACGTCGGCGAACCGCTTGGACTTGCCGCTGACAGTCTTGCCGCCGATAAAGTGTCCGATGGTGCGCATGTTTCCTCCCGGCGGGTCTGCAAGGTCGTCCGTGCATCCTGACCTGTATTTTCAGGTCTTGAAAGAGCTTCCACGCGCAACCCAAAAAGGCGCACGCTGGAACTGACGGCCTCTCCTTCTGCTACGCCTCCGACGAAAAGCTCTTTACCACTTAGCCAGTTACCTGGCCGGCTCAAGAATCGAGACATAGTTGGCGACTGCCGTGCCGCCCATGTTGAAGATGCCGGCGAGTTTCGCGTCGCTTATCTGCATGCCCCCCGGCGCTTCGCCGGCGAGCTGCATCGCGCTCATCACGTGCATGGAGACGCCGGTAGCACCGATTGGATGGCCTTTAGCTTTGAGGCCGCCGGACGGATTGACCGGCAGCTTGCCGTTCTTGCCTGTCCAGCCCTCCTTGATGGCGCGTGCGCCCTGCCCCCTCGGCGTCAGGCCCATGGCTTCGTATTCGATTAGTTCGGCGATGGTGAAGCAATCATGGGTCTCGACGAAGGAGAGATCGGACAGCGTCACGCCAGCCGTTGCGAGCGCCCGCTGCCAGGCCACCGCGCAGCCCTCGAAATCAAGGATGTTGCGTTTCGACATCGGCAGGAAATCCTGCGCGTGAGCAGTCGCGCGGATGGTCACCGCCTTGCGCGCGGTTTTCGCCGCCTCCGCATCCATCAGTACCAGCGCGGCGGCGCCGTCCGACACCGGCGAACAGTCGGTGCGCTTCAGCGGCCCGGCGACGAACGGATTCTTCTCGCTCTCGGAACGGCAGAAGTCGTAGCCGAAATCCTTGCGTATCTGCGCGTATGGATTGGCGACGCCATTCCTGTGATTCTTCGCCGCGATCATCGCCAGCGCATCGGACTGGTCGCCGTATTTCTGGAAATAGGCTTGCGCGATCTTGCCGAACACGCCGGCGAAGCCGCCAGGAGTATCGCCATCCTCAGGCAGGTAGGAGGCGCGCAGCAGATTGCGTCCGATCTCGGGACCGGGCGCGCGCGTCATCTGCTCGACGCCGACAACCAGCACGATCCTCGCCGCGCCCGACGCGATGGCGCGGATACCTTGATGCACAGCCGCCGATCCGGTGGCGCAGGCGTTCTCCACCCGTGTCGCCGGCTTGAAGCGAAGTTCCGGATCGGACTGCAAGACAAGCGACGCGGTAAAATCCTGCGGCGAGAAGCCGGCATTGAAATGCCCGAGCACGATCTCGTCGACATCGCGCGCGGCAATGCCCGCATCGGTCAGAGCTTCGATCGCTACCCTCACCACGAGGCTTTCAACGGTTTCGCAGTCGAGTTTGCCAAACGGCGTATGCGCCCATCCGACAATGCTGGCGGTCATGGTCGTGCTCCCATGCGGCCTGTTACCTGCGGCCCGATTACACGCCCACATATAGTCTCTCGGCAACACCGAGGTCAGGGGGATCGCGGAATTTCCATCCCACCACAAGCGGATCACACCGGCGAAAAACGGCGCGGCGTTCTCGGAAAAACCACGCCCATTAGCCCGCCGCGATCGGCGCTTTACGAGGATACCTAACCGGACTGGGTCAAGATCAACGCGACGGCTTGGAACGTTTTTTTGCGGTGCCGGTCTTTACAGCCGCCGATCCGGCCTTCGCTTTTCTTGTAACGGAACCGACCGCCTTGTGGCCATTGAGCTTGCGGCCGCGTGCGGGCCCGGCCCGCTTTTCGGCCCTCGCCCTGACACGCTTCTTTTCCTCCCGCGCTGCGGCCCGCAATTTCTTGCGTTTTTTCTCGCACGCCTCGCACTTGCACCCGATCGGCTTCAGGTACTCCTTGAAGTAGTCGGTGCCGTAGTCGTAGTTGATCTCCTCGCCGGGCGCGATGTCCTTGATGGCGCGGATATCGACACGCCGCTTTTTCTTGCGAACGTCGGATTCCGCATTCGGTTTGCAGGAATGGTTGATGTAGCGCGCGATGTTCTTGCGCACCGAACCGTCGATGGTCCAGCGGCTGGTGATCTGGAACAGGTATTTGTTCTCGACCGCGTCGTCCTTTTTCTTGTTGCAATCGAGCAGCGGACCGAAATACCGGATGATCTTCGTGCCCTTCTTGATGGGCTTGGTGGCGAAGAGGCCGAGCCCGGTGCGGGAGCGGCCGATTCGATAAGGCTTGTTCGGAGAAATCTCGGGCATGGTCGGCTGAACTAATGCTCTGGCTTAACTGGAGGAATCACAAGCATCTTGTTTGCCATGATTCCGCAGGCATTGTCAGGGGTTTCGCCTTTCCTGATCGGACCTTCCCACGGTTTTACAAGAGGATGCGTGGATTGACAGGTGCGTCCAGCGCTGTTTCCGGCTCGATATCTATCGCGCCGCAACACGACTATGCCGCAACGATAAAGCCGTTGAAGAGCTAGCGCTGCGGTGAGAAGCCGCACTCTCGTTGTCGGTGCTGTCCCGATTGCGCAAGCCATCACACTATGGCGGGTTTATCTTCGCTTTGGTTTCTGCGATAAAGAATTCGCGTCAGACGCGCGGAGTGGCCATTGAACTTTCGGAAAAGGACGAAGCATTGCTGAGGGCGGAATTCTCACGGATAAATCAAGCGAAAGCAGTTTTCGACGACATCTATATCCAGGACGATCCGAGGTCGTATTTCTCGGTCCTCGGCGATCTCGACTATATGATCACGGATGTAGCCGAGCCCGTCATTCGTCAGATTCTATCCGCCAGAGCTTCTGCGACCAATGCCGAGCCCGTCGTCCTCGACGTCGGCTGTTCATACGGCATCAATGCCGCCGTGCATCGATTCCCGCTGACATTCGGAGGTTTGCGTCACCGCTACGCCCGGCGCGAAATAAAGGCGATCAGTTCCGAAGAGTTGATGCGGCTCGATCACAATTTCTATGCGGGCTGGCCCGATCACGGGCTCGCCCGCTTCATCGGCCTCGACGTTTCGGCGCCGGCCGTCCGCTACGCGACGCGCGTCGGGCTGCTCGATCAGGGCGTCGTCGCCGACCTTGAAAATGAAGCGCTTTCAGCGGAAAGCGCGCGTATTATCCGCCCCGTCGATGTCATCATGTCGACGGGCTGCATCGGTTACGTAACGGACAAAACATTCAGCAGGCTTCTCGACGCGACGGAGAAGAAGCCGTGGATCATTTCCTTCGTGCTGCGAATGTTTCCTTACGACGCGCTTGCGAAAACGTTCGCGCAGCGCGGCCTGGTCACGGAACGACTGAGCGGGGTGACCTTTATCCAGCGCCGTTTCCGCGACGCCGAAGAGTTTGAGAACAGCCTGGCAACACTTGCGGCCGCGCAAATCGACCCTACCGGCCTCGAGTCCGAGGGATTGCTTCATGCCGATCTGATCCTTTCGCGGCCGGCGGCTGATGTTCAGGCCGCGCCGCTCGAAGAAATCGTAACGGTTGCCAGCGGACGAGGCCGTCCGATCGCGCCGCGCTATGTTCACGTCGAAAGCAACGATGGTCCGAGGGTGACGCTGGAGCCGTGAATCGTCTTTTCTCCGGCCCGATATTTCCGGAATATGCCGTGGGAAGCGATCCGAATTTCACCAGCGCGCATCAGCCAGCTTGATTATTTCCGTTTGGAGATTCCTGAAATGACAAGCCTGCGCCCTTCCCTCACCGCCAGCCTCTGCCTCGCGGCCGCGATGGCCTTTGCCTCTTCGCCGGCGCGCGCCGACCGCTGCGACGATCTCGCCGCTCAACTCAAGAGCCAGATCGACGGTCTGCGTATCGGCAAGACCGCCGCCAACGCCATCTTCCTGTCGCATCCCGCAACCCAACAACTGATCCTCGGTTGTCAGAACCGAAAATTCACCAACGAACTGATCGCTGGCGCGGACAGCCGCAAGCCGAAGCCGGAGTTTTACGATCTGGTGGCGCAGGCCTCCGCCATCATCTTCACGATCCCGAAGGCCGACACACTGAAAGGCGTCACCCGCTGCATCAAGCGCATGGGCCTGTTGCACGGCGACGACGTCCGCACGCGCTATCGGCGACTGAACATGCATTGCACCCGCACCAGGACAAGCGCCGCCATCGCCGTGTCCCGCGGCAATGACGAGTGACGGCAGCCCGGCGCGGAAACCGCCACCGGCTCGAATCTCGCCGCCGGCGAGCTTGTCGCAAGTTCGCCGTGAAGACGCGGTAATGCGGAACGCATGGATGACGAGCGCGACCTGATCCGCCGGTTGATGGTCCAGAACACGATCTGGATGGCTGCCTTGGGCGCGCTGCTGTTCATACCGGCAGGCAGCCTGCGCTGGCGGGCGGCCTGGGTGTTTCTGGCGACGCTCGGCGGCGTCGGCGTCCTTGGTGGATTGTGGTTCGTGAAGATCAATCCCGGATTGCTGATCGAGCGCCTGCGGCCGATGATACAGGAGGACCAGCCGAAAGCGGACAAGCTTTTCATCATGGTGTTCGGACCTGTTGCCGTGATCTGGCTCATCGTCATGGGCCTCGATGAGCGTAATCAGTGGTCAGATATGAGCTTCCGGTTCCAGGTCCTTGGCTTCGCGCTGTTCGTGCTGTCGATCGCCATGTCGTTCTGGGTGATGCGGGAGAACACATTCGCAGCGCCAGTGGTGAAGATACAGGCAGAGCGCGGACATCGGGTGGTCCGCACGGGTCCCTACGCGCTGGTCAGGCACCCGATGTACAGCGGCGCGATTTTCTTTTTCTTCGGAGTCTCCCTGCTTCTGGGATCATGGTGGGGTGCCGCAATCACTCCGATCTTCATCGGGCTATTCGCGATACGGGCTGTGATCGAGGAAGAAGCTCTGATCGCGGGCCTGCCCGACTATCGGAACTACGTCGCGGAGGTTCGCTACCGGCTATTGCCCGGAGTCTGGTAGTCTGATCGCTCCTTCTGGACGGAGAGCCAAATGCCCGATGTGAAAACATATACCGGCGGCTGTCATTGCGGTCAGGTGCGCTTCGAATGCACGACGGATCTCGCGATGGTCAGCGCGTGCAACTGCTCGATCTGCACCAAGAAAGGCCTTCACTTCACGTTCCTGCCACCGCAAAGCTTTCAGCTCCGGGCTGGCGAAGACAATCTCAAGGAATATCTGTTCAACAAGCGCGCCATCCGGCACCAACTCTGCGTCGACTGCGGTGTCGATGTGTTCGCGCGCGGCAAGAAGCCCGACGGGAGCGAGGTCGTGGCGCTCAATGTGAGCTGCATCGACGGCATCGAGTTGTCCCAGCTTACCCTGACGCCGGTCGACGGGCGCAGCTTCTAAAGATCGAGTGCCTTGTAACGGCGGAAGATGCCGTCTTCATTAAAGGCAATCCGGCGGTCGCTCGCGAGATAGGCATTGATATGCGGCCTGTGCGAAACGCGATCGTGCAAATCAATGAGCGCCGGGATATCGCTTTCGAAGCGGCTCATCCGCTTCGGGAAGGCATAGCGCAAACCCGCGACGATCTGGAACAATGAAAGATCGACGTAGGTGAGCCTGCGGCCGATGATAAAGCTGCCGCCGCGATCCGCGAGTAGCCGCTCGAAGTATCCGAGATATTTCGGCGCCCGCTCCTTCCAGAATTCATCGGTTCGGCGTTTAGCGGGCGCGCGCTGGTGCTCATAATACAACGTTGGTCCCAGCGGATGGTGGGTGTCGTGAATCTCCACCACGAAGTCCATGACGGTGAGCTGCAACTGATGAGCCCAAAGCCGGCCGGCATCGGCTTTCGGCGCAAGGCCAAGACGTGAGCCGAGATAGAGCAGGATGTTGGCGGTCTGGCCGATCACCAGCTTGCCGGCTTTCAGAAACGGCGGCGCAAAGGGCGGCGTGCCGCTTTCCATATCCATCATGCGCGTCATCGCAGACATGCCGCGATCCGTTCGCGCGACATCGGTGTAATCGACGCGGGCCTCCTCCAGCGCGAGCCGGACATATTCGCCGCGCCCCTGGATGCCGGGCCAGTAATAGAGCTCGTAAGTCATGACACCCTTCCCGTGGCACAGCTCACTCGGGCGAGCGCGATTCTCACTGCGCCATCACGAGTGGACCGAGCCGTCAGGCCAGGGCCGGAGGCCGATCACGCCGGGGACGTCCGCGTCAATTGACAGCGAAACAATAAAACAGCCCGTCACCGCCGGTGCTTTTGAGATCGTTCTGGCTGCAGCCGCCGTCTGGTCCGCGCGAAGGATGCGACGAATTCCATGACTTCGCTACGGGATCATCGCTCAAGCCCTGACGGTCGGAATGTCCAAGCATCGCCGATCCCTGCATGCTGCTCGTCCAGTTCTTGCAAGTCCGGTCGTCAGTGCCCGCGAACGCGGTGCCATCAGGTTGCGACCCCGTCAGCATGTCGTGGCGGTTGGGCTTGTCACCGCGGCCGTTGATGATCTCGCCCTTCTCGCTCAATGCCGTCTGCTTGGTGAGGTTGTTGGCGCCATGAAGCTCGGCAATATCCTTCGCGATCACGACGCCCTTGGCGTTCTGCCACGGCCCGCTGCCAATGCGATCGCGCGCGTTGACGGCCGGTTTGCCGTCGGCCGCCTGGGTCGACAGATAGGCGTGCCATGTCTTCGCGCCCGCGCCCGCAGCCTGCGCAAGCGTCTGACAATAATTGTCCGCGCCGGCCAGTCCGCCGAGATTGCCGCCGTTGCCGATACCGACGCTGGTCACGAAGAAGCTCATGTTGGCCGTCTGCGCGCCGGCCGGCTGAGCAGCCACCGTCAGCATTGCGGTGACGAGGCCAAGACAAATTCGCGGAAGAATCCTGTCTGTTGCAATCATTGCCTTCTCCGATCGATTTATGGCGTCTGCGCGCTGCGGATTAATCTCGCGATAACGCGCAATCCGGCCCTTCGTTCAACGCAAAAAAGGCGCCACGAGGTTGTCGTGGCGCCTTCTGTTGAAAAGTCACGGCCGCGGATCAGGTCTGCTGAATAGCCGACAACTCCCATTTTCCGCCTCCACGGCGGGCGAACGTCCAGACGTCGGTCACCTCCTGCGGCTGATCGCCGCCCTCGACCACCCGGCCGCTCGCGCGCTCGACGGTCTTGTCGACCAGCGAATAGCGCAGCGCCACCGTGGCGTAATCGGTATTGCCCTCGCGCCAGGCCTCCGCAAGATCGCCCTGCAGCAGCTTGACGTTGGACACCTTGTTGACGACGCCACGGGCGTCGTTGGCCCGAAGATCCTCGGTGAAGTACGACACCATTTCCGGGGTCGCCATCGTATGCAGGGTGTTGACGTCCTCGTTCGACCACGCCGTCTGGATTTCTCCGAGCAGACGTTCGAAAGCCTCATAGTCCGACGGGGTGATTTCCAGCGGCGCAGCGGACGCCGTTGAACCGAAACCCAAACCGCTGCGTGGATTTGCCTGGGCAGCGGGACCCGGGGTCGGCGCTGGTCCGGCATAGGCATGCGCGTTGCGCCGTTGCCACCATGACATCGCAAAGCGGACGACGAGAACGATCAGGCCGATCTGAAGCAAGAGCCCGATGATGGACGACAGGCCGCCGAGACCGCCGAACAGGCCGCCGCCGAACAGCATGCCGAGCAGGCCCGCGCCTAGAAAGCCGGCGGCAAGGCCACCAAGCATGCCCATGCCGGGCCGATTGAAGCCGCCGGTTGCCGCCGTGCCTGCACCCGGACGGCCGGGCTGTGTCATGGTGCGATCGAACGGACGCGCCGCGTTCGGCGCGGTATTGGTGACCGGCGGCGCGGAAAATGTGCGCGAGCCGCGCGAGCCGTAGCTCTTCCCTCCACCGATGCGAGCGTCCGCCGAAGAAACGGCGAGCATCAACGGAAATGCCAACGACAGGACGATGGCGAAGGCCTTCATCAAGCCGAATGCCCGCTGGGTCGATTTCATGTGGTGTTCCTTTATTCCCCGGCAGGGGGAAACGACTGTAACATGGGTAGCCGGGAGCAAAAAGAAAGGCTTGTCGTCCGGCAGCGCTGCGGCCCTCGGTCGCGGAGTTCGCCGCTGGCGAAGGCCGCGTCTGTCATGAAGGCGCCAAATCCAGAAAGTGCCGCCCGGCCCTGTCTTCGATTTCCACGATCCAGGCGTCCGGATCGAACCCGACTTCCTTGGCGAGGCGCTCTTCCACCGCCTGCTCGGCAACCGGTGCGCTCGACGACGGGACAAAAACCCGCTCGATGGGCCGGCTGTCGTCGTATACGGCCTGCGGCGCCGGGGCGTACAGCATTGCATTGCCGTTCATAAGCGCGATCTTGACGAACACGGCGCCGGCCTCCTCCGCCCCGCGCCGGCGAACCGCACCGAAGATACCCTCGCTCTGGCAGCGGCGAAGATAGGCGGAGACCCATATGCTCGATTTCAAACGCATGACGTGACGATAGGCCGTTCGCGAAAGCAACGCCAGTTCCGCATCGTTTGTCTCCTCACGACGGCTCTGCTAAAGCGAGGCATAATCCTCAAAACATCAAGGATCGTCGATGATCCCCCGCTACACCCGCCCGGAAATGGCTTCGATCTGGGAGCCGCAGACCCGTTTCAAGATCTGGTTCGAGATCGAAGCTCACGCCGCCGACGCCCAGGCCGAACTCGGGGTGATTCCGAAGCAGGCAGCCGAAACCATCTGGGCCAAGGCGAAGGACGCGACATTCGACGTGGAGCGCATCGACGCGATCGAACGCGAGACCAAGCACGACGTCATCGCCTTCCTCACTCACCTGGCCGAGATCGTCGGTCCCGAGGCTCGCTTCGTGCATCAGGGCATGACGTCGTCGGACGTCCTCGACACCTGCCTCAACGTGCAGCTCACCCGCGCAGCCGACATCCTGATTGCCGACATCGACAAGCTGCTTGCCGCGCTGCAGACGCGCGCGTTCGAGCACAAGATGACGCCGACCATCGGACGTTCGCATGGCATCCATGCCGAGCCCGTCACCTTCGGCCTCAAGATGGCATACGCCTTCGCCGAGTTCTCGCGCGCCAGGGAGCGCATGATCGCTGCCCGCAAGGAGGTCGCGACCTGCGCGATCTCCGGCGCGGTCGGCACCTTCGCGCAGATTGATCCGCGCGTTGAAGAGCACGTTGCCAGGGCGATGGGATTGAGTCCCGAGCCGGTCTCGACGCAGGTGATTCCGCGCGACCGCCACGCGATGTTCTTCGCAACCCTCGGTGTCATTGCCGCATCGATGGAACGGCTTGCCACCGAGATCCGCCATCTGCAACGCACCGAAGTGCTTGAGGCCGAGGAGTTCTTCTCCGAGGGACAGAAGGGCTCGTCGGCGATGCCGCACAAGCGCAATCCCGTGCTGACCGAAAACATCACAGGGCTTGCCCGCATGGTGCGCGCCTACGTGACGCCGGCGCTGGAGAACGTAGCGCTCTGGCACGAGCGCGACATCTCGCACTCCTCGGCCGAGCGCATGATCGGCCCGGACGCCACGGTCACGCTCGACTTCGCCCTCAACCGGCTCGCAGGCGTGGTCGACAAGCTGCTGGTCTATCCTGCCAACATGCAGAAGAACCTCGATCGACTCGGCGGGCTGGTGCATTCGCAGCGCGTGCTGATCGCGCTGACGCAGAAGGGCGCGAGCCGCGAGGACGCCTACAGGCTGGTCCAGCGCAACGCCATGCCGGTATGGCGTGGTGAAGGCGATTTTCTCGACCTGCTGAAAAAGGACGCAGACGTAAAAAAGTATCTGTCGGATGCTGAGATCGCCGAGCAATTCGACCTCGGATACCACCTCAAGCACGTCGACACGATCTTCAGGCGCGTGTTCGGCAGCGCTTGAGCGAGGCGTCTTCTAACTCCGCGCGTCTCACGACCTTGCGTCGTACCTGCGAAAGCACGGTCCATACCCCGAGTAGTTGATATTTCTGGAAGCGCCGGTCGGTGTTAGGCATCCTGATCATTTTTGATTCAGGGTCTCTGCTTTCGCAGGGACGACACCATTCCAGTGGGGTCACTCCGCCCCGCCGATCATCCGCGCAACCACGCGATCGCCCTTGATGAATCGATGGTAGAGCGCGGCGAGGAAATGCAACACGACCAGTCCGATCAGCACGTAAGCCAGCCAGATGTGCCAGTGCTCGAAGAAGCGCGCGTTGTCGCGGTTCTCCGATGTAAACTGCGGCACCCGGAACAAGCCGAACCAGTCGGCATAATCCGGCTTGTGGGCACCGGAATGAGCCCAGCCGAGCAGCGCGACGACGATCGTGGTCGCATAGAGCGCCCAATGGTTGACGTGCGCCAGCGCCCGCTCCCACCACCGCGAGCCGTCCGGCGCAGCCGGCACCGGATTGAGGCCGCGCCAGATCAGGCGCAGGACCATCAGCAGCAGGATGACGTAACCGATATCGGCATGGATCGAGCGATGGAAGAGCTTGGCCTCCTTCGGCAGGAAATGATTGAACCATAATCCATAGGCCAGCATGCCGATGATCGCGATGCCGAGGATTCCGTGAAAGGCACGGGACAGAGTGCCCCAGGCGGTGGTTGAATTCCGAAGCATGACCGGCTCTTGCCCTCAGGTCGGCGGTTACATTTCTCCCAGAGGCCACGGCTGGGAGGTTTTAACAAGTCCCGCCGACGCCACCGGACCGATTTCAATCTAAAGTATTTTGTTCCCGGACACAGGCTGCCCGTCGATCCCGGGAGAACGGCCGGCTCGCTAACGCCGCGTTAACCCTGACAACCGTAGGGTTTATCAATACCGAATTATTGCCGTTCGACCGGCGGACCGATTATGGCGTTGGCGCAGAAAATCTCAAACCTTCCAGTCGAGCGCCGGCGATTTCAGCGGGTCGGGGTTCACCTGCTGGGCCGCTACATGCTGCCGGACCGGCGTGAATATCCCTGCCAGGTCATCAATATGTCTCCCGGCGGACTGGCCATGCTGGCGCCCGGCATCGGCAACGTCGGCGACCGGATCGTCGCCTATCTCGATCACATCGGCCGGGTCGAAGGCAAGATCACCCGGATTATCGACAGCGGGTTCGCCATGAGCGTCAGCGCCACGCCCCGCAAGCGCGACAAGCTGGCGGCGCAGCTCACCTGGCTCGCCAATCGCGACATCCTCAACCTTCCCGAAGACCGCCGCCACGATCGCATCGTGCCGCGCAACCCGATCGCGATCCTCACACTGGAGGATGGCACCAGGATGACGTGCCGGATTATCGACCTGTCCATGTCCGGCGCCGCCGTCTCGGCCGAAAAGAAGCCCCCGCTGCAGTCCCGGGTTGCGCTCGGCAAGGTGCTTGCCCGCGTCGTCCGGAATCTCGAAGAAGGTTTTGCGCTCGAGTTCGTTCACGAGCAGCATCCCGAAACTCTCGAAGATAACGTCACCGCCCGGTAAACGGCGGCCCCCGTAAATTCCCGCCTTCGCCCTTCCTGCCGGCCGCCGCTGTCGAGCGGGGAGCTGCGCTGGCCCCGCGTTTTTTCGGTTAACGCCGGCCGCGTTTCGCCGCGGAAACCCCGATTCGAGAGGGCTTCCAATCCTAATATCTAAAATTTGAATCAAAGGCGGTTTGTTAAAATTTTAGTCGAATTCGATTCAAGTACAGATTCAATTCGCCGCGAACTTTACTTGCATTTGCCTCGAATACACTTCGACTACTTAGCGGCGATGCAAATTCTTTGTGCGAAATGTGGTCCCAACAAGAAACGGGGGCCACAATGGTCAACAGGGGACAGGGAATTGGGCTGGCAGTCGCTGCCGCCGTCCTGTGGGGGCTGGCGACGCCGGCGGGAGCCGCGGAAGCGCGGCAGCTTTATGCAAGTCTCGGCGATGTCACGCGGGCGCCGATAGGCTGGGTCGAATTCTGCAACGACAGCCCGAAGGAATGCGGCGGTGGCGCAACAGAGCCCCGCGACATCGTGATGACGCCCGACACCTGGCGCGATCTCCTGAAGGTCAATCGCTGGGTCAACGAAACCATCAAGCCGATGACGGACAAGGAGCACTGGGGCGTCGTCGAAAAATGGTCGCTGCCGACCGACGGCTATGGCGACTGCGAGGATTACGTCCTGCTGAAGCGCAAGATGCTGATCGACGCGGGATGGCCGCGCGAGGCGCTGCTGGTCACGGTGGTGCGCGACAAGCAGGGCGACGGTCATGCCGTCCTGACCGTCAAAACCAACAAGGGCGAGTTCATTCTCGACAACCAGAACGAGGATGTCGTGGCCTGGACCCAGACCGGCTACCGCTTCATGAAGCGGCAGTCGCAAAGCGACCCCAATGTCTGGGTCGCGCTCGACGACAACCATCCGGCTGTTGCGACGGCCAGTTCTCGATAAACAGGAAAACACGAGACCCGCGACCGGTCATACCCCTCCCCGTCCCAGACCGGTTCGCGCGCGGCCAGCCTTTCCCCAAGAGGCTGGCCGCACCCTTTTCTGCATGCGGTTTGCGTTGATCGAAGCGCACTGATCCGTCATGGCCGGGGCACGGCATGGCTGCGGATCCACCCTTCCTGTGGCAAAGAATTAGAATAAAAACGGCACGGACTATGGTAGTCAGCAAACCCGGACCGGATTGCGTGCAGGATGGATATCAGATGAGTGACGGTGAGAAGACGGACGATACGGAAGATAAGACGATTGTCGAACAAGGCCCTTCCATCGGCGAATACCGCCGCGAGTCCATTCCGGAATACATCGTCGATTCGAACGGGGACCGGTTTGAATTTGATCGCATCGCTCTCGAGGGCGGCGATGGCGGCCTTGAACCGTCGCAGCTCGAAAAGAATGAATGTCTCATTTCGCCCGGTTTGATCTATCGGAAGTCAGGGGGCGGTCAAGCTTCGAACTGACGTCGTTCGATTGCGCTTCACAGACTTAACGAGCAGCCGGCAAGGTTTGACGCAGACCAGCCGGAAACTCGCGCGATCCACGTTCGCTGAGCGTGACCTGCACGCTGCAGCGAACGAGGATGGACAGCCGTCTCAGCCTCTCAGGCCGAGCAATTCGACGTCAAAGATCAGCGTGGCATTGGGCGGAATGACGCCGCCGGCACCGCGCATGCCGTAACCGAGTTCCGGCGGGATGATGAGCGTGCGCTTGCCGCCGACCTTCATGGTCGCGATGCCTTCGTCCCAACCCGCGATCACTCGGCGTTTGCCGATGGGAAATTCAAAGGGCTCGTTGCGGTCGACCGAACTGTCGAACTTGTCGCCCTTCTCCCCGTTCACATAGAGCCAGCCGGTATAATGCATGATGCAGACCTGGCCCGGCTTCGGCGATGGACCCTCGCCCACCTTGGTGTCCGTGATCTGCAAACCCGATGCTGTGGTCATGGTTTTCTCCGCGGCCTGGGCCGCTGCTGTGGCTGGAGCATCGATCAGGACGATGCCGGTTGACGCAACCGCAAGCGCAAACGTCAAAACGCCAGCGCATCGAAACGTCCGCATCGCCGCATTCTCCAACCGGTGTCCGGCGCACGTGTCTAACCCAAGCACCGGATGCGGCCAAGGCTTTCTGCGGGCCCTTCGCGGAAAAACCCCACGCGAGGGGCGCGCGACCTTGCGCGCGCCACCCAATCCAAATCGTTAGAAGTTCGCGATCAGCCGCAGACTTCAACCCGGCGCCAACGCCATCCATGGCGGGTGTGAACCCGGCGGCGGGTCAGATAGCAGCCGTCGTCGTAGTAGCTGCTGTAGCCATAGGGATAACCGTAATAGTCATAGGGATAACCCCAGCCATAATAGGCATAGGGCGCGGCGAAACCGAGCCCGAGACCCCAGCCAAAGCCGCGTCCCCAGCCGAAGCCGTGGCGATAAAATCCGTGGTGGCCAAAACCGCCACCATGGAAGCCGCCATGAAAACCGCCATGAAAACCGCCGCCATGATGAAATCCGCCGCCATGAAAGCCGCCAAATCCGCCGCGCGCGGAGGCTGTCGTGGGCGCGACGAGTCCTAATGCGAGAGCCGCCAGCAATGCGATCATCGTTTTGCGCAACATCATCAAACTCCGTCCAACTTCCTTTTTCGTCCCACCGATGACATACGCTGCCTGCACCTGATTGTTTCTTCCGATGACACTCATTTGCTGGAATCTTGGCTCAATTCTTCGCGATCCCTGCAAGGTTTCGCCGGAATCTCAACCGATCCGCTTCAGGCCCTGTTTGAAACGCAGTCCGTTCGCAGCATAGAATTTCGCGCCCTCTCCCATTACTTCGACCTCGGCCGGCTTCAGCGTACGGATCGCACGCGCGGGCGCGCCGACGATCAGGGAATATTCAGGGAATTGCTTGCCTTCGGTGATAAGCGCACCGGCGCCGACGATGCAATGACGACCGACCCGAGCGCCGTTCATGACGATCGAGCCCATGCCGATCAGCGCGCCGTCCTCGATGGTGCAGCCGTGCAGGATAACGTTATGGCCGATGGTACAGTGGACGCCGATCGTCAGCGGAAAGCCTTCATCGGTATGGCATGTGCTGCTGTCCTGGATGTTTGATCCCTCGCCGACCTCGATCCACGCGTTGTCACCGCGCAGCACCGCCCCGAACCAGATACTCGCGTTCTCGCGCAAGCGAACCCTGCCGATCACCGCGGCGGTATCGGCAATGAAATAACGTCCGCTTTCCGGAAGGTCGGGCGCCTGCCCGTCGAGTTCGTAAACCGCCATAACGTCTCCTGCTGGAGCGGGATGGAGGAAAAGCACGCGGCGGCTTTCTGCCGGCGTCCTGCTCCGCCGAGGCGATCATGCCATGGCGCAATTCAGGCGAGCAACCCGACAGCCCGCAGCGTCATGACCACGCAGGTGCCTGACATCAGGCTCCAGAACCCGGCAATCACGGTCGCCATCATGACAAATTCAAAGCGGCGGCGTTCGATGCGCCGTCCGCGAAGCGTGTTGCGCATGATGATGAAAGGGGCAGCAAAGACCAGGAACGGGACCGCGGCAAAGGCCTTCGCCACCACGCCCTGCTGCAGCAATCCGAAGCCGGCCGGATGTTTGACGAATAGCTGATAGCCGCTGGCCAGCGCCCCCGCGATGGCGAACCCGATGCCCAGGGAAAAAAAGGAGTTCAACGTATCCGGCGACATCGAAAGGACATCCGCTGCACGACAACGATGTCCCTTGCTTCGCAAAATACCGCTTTCCCCGCCACCTTATCCTTAAGGAAGGGTTAACACGGGTCCCGCTGTAATCTGCGGTCCCCTCGGTTCCGGCCGACCGCAGCACGAAAACTCCACAATGCGTGTCATAGTCGCGGCTGATTCGTCGTCCCCGGAAATAGTCTCGCCCGCCGCATGACCCTGCTGTCGTCCGTCCCGCGCCGATCGCGCGAAGTCGATAAACTGCGACGGGGTCATCTCGCCCCGCTTCTCGCCTCCGGGCTGATCGCGACGATCGCGATGACCCTCGTCGCCTGGCTGTTGTGGCCGACCTGGGGGTCCAAAACGTTCGACAACAATGAGCAGCTTCCGGTCAGCATCGGCGAAACGCTATTCAATATCCCGCCTCACGCCTTCCGCAGGAAAGTCCAGCGTCACTCGGGACCGCAGGAAAGCGTCGATCTGAATTTCGTCTATCCGTCACTGGCAATGCCGGGCGCGCCCAGGCGCGTCACCGCCGAAACCATCGATGAGACGCCGCAGCCGATCGATCGCATCTTTCTGTCGATTGCGGCGCATCACGACACATTGGCGCCGGACGTTCGCCTTCGCACGATCTATCCTCGGTATCTCGATGAGACCCGAACGCAGTCTCAGGACGGGCTGTCGATCACCGCGTTCCGCGACCGCACGCCATATGCCGGCGAAGACCTGTTCGTCGCGGAAACGCCGGCGCTGGCAGCGCGCTGCACCCGCGACGCGGCAACGCCAGGCATGTGCCTGAGCGAACGCCGCATCGGCGGCGCCGATCTGACGTTTCGCTTTCCGCGGCAATGGCTGACAGACTGGCACGAGGTGGTCGGCGCGATGGAGCGACTGGCGCAGCAGCTACAGGGACCGCAAAACTAGAGCGGGCGTTGCAATCATTGTTACTGCGCTGAGCGCGACAATTGGGTAATCGAAGTAGCTTCGCGATCGCTTTGCTCAGCGCAATTGGCAAGGCCAATCTTGTCGCAAACCCGCAACCACTGGAAAACCGATCCCGCCTCAAACTGTCGCGATCTAGCCGACGTCAGCCAGATCCTCCTCGAGGATCGCCATCTGAAACTGGAATGAGCGGTCGTCATCCTCGTCATCGACGAACAGCACGCCGATGAATTCCTCCCCGATATAGACCTCGGCGGAGTCATCCTTCTTCGGACGCGGCACCACGCGAATCTTCGGATTGCCGAACACGCGCTTGAGATAGGCGTCGAGTTTCCTGACTTCCTGAACGTCCACGGCGGTCTCCGCTGTAATCTGAGGGCTCGAAGCATTTCGCGTCTGATCGAATCAGAAGCGAAGCTCCAGATTGTTGCATTGAGGCGTTTTCTTCACGCCAATGGTATCCATCCCCGGGGCAAGTCCGAGGACATGTTTCGCTCGAAAAACGCTATAGATCGAGACGGCTTACGCCGCCACAGGTTTGTTCGGATTTCAGATATTCGAAGAAAATTTTTAGCGATCAAAGTCCCATTGCATTGAGCATCTGGTTCATCGTGCGCGACGGTTCCGAGCAACCGGCCGCGCCGACAATTTTGGCCGGCACGCCCGCGACCGTGACGTTGTTCGGCACAGGCTTTACGACGACCGACCCGGCGGCGATGCGCGCGCAATGTCCAACCTCGATATTGCCGAGAATCTTCGCGCCTGCGCCGATCAGCACGCCGTGACGTATCTTCGGGTGCCGATCCTCGTTTTCCTTGCCTGTGCCGCCGAGCGTGACGCCATGCAGGATCGAGACGTCATCCTCGATGAGGGCGGTTTCGCCGACCACGAACCCGGTTGCATGATCGAGGAAGATGCCTCGACCGATCCTGGCGGCGGGGTTGATGTCGACCTGGAACACCGATGAGGAGCGGCTCTGCAGATAATAGGCGAAATCCTTGCGGCCCTTCTGATGGAGCCAGTGCGCCAGCCGATGAATCTGGATCGCGTGAAAGCCCTTGAAGTAGAGCAGCGGATCGATGAACCGCGATGTCGCCGGGTCGCGGTCGAACACCGCGACCAGATCGGCACGAAACGCATTGCCGATATCGGGGTCGTCGCGCAGCGCCTCCTCGAACGTCTGACGGATCAGGTCGCCCGACAGCGCCGAATGGTCGAGCCGCTCGGCGACGCGATGAACCACAGCCGCCTCAAGGCGATCGTGATGCAGAACGGCCGAATAGATGAAGGACGCCAGTTCGGGTTCGCGGCGAACGATGTCCTCGGCCTCGCCGCGGATCCGATCCCAGATCGGATCGAGCGTCGCTAGCTTCGAACTCTGCGGGTTGACGTGCTGGATCGCCATAGTCGTCTCGCACCTAAAAAAACGTCCCCAAGCATAACATGACGCGAAGTCCTTGTCCCCGCCGTTCAGGCCATAATCGTCCGGACCGACTTTGGTTAACCGAGGCTAAGCAATTGAACGACCGCATGATATTGTCCAGCGGCAGGACTTCGCACCGGCTCCGGCAGCCTTTGACCCTTCACGGTTCAGGCCACCTTCGGACCAATTTACGTCAAACAAGTTATGCATTTGCGCCAGACACTCAATATGCGAAACTGGCGGGCCGGCACCGGAGAACATCCCCATTTCTACCCGAGTCCTCAACAGGCGCGTCGCGGAAGCACCTTGGGCCTGGATCGCGGCGATCATCATTCCTGTTCTCCTGCTCGCCCCCGCGATCTGGAACGGCTATCCGCTGCTCGAATACGACACTGGCGGCTATCTGGCGCGATGGTATGAGGGCTATCTCGAGCCAAGCCGCTCGACCGTGTACGGCATCTATCTTCATTTGGGAAAGGACTCGTTTTTCTGGCTCAATCTGGGATGTCAGGCGCTGCTGACGCTATGGATCCTGCAACTGACGTTGCGCGTGCTCGGCATGGCGCAGCCGCTGCGGCTTCTCGGCATCGCCGTGATCCTGATCCTCAGCACCGCGCTGCCCTGGCTCGCCAGCATGCTGCTGACCGATATTTTCGCGGGACTGGCAGTGCTCGCGCTATTTATCCTCGTCGTGCACAACGGCAAGCTCTCGACGACCGAAAAGGTTGCGCTGTTTCTCTACACATCATTCGCGGCTGCGACCCACACGGCGACCTTCGGCGTGCTGTTCGGCCTGTGCTGCGCCGGCTGGGTCGTCAAGCCGTTTCTCGGCCGAAGACTTCCGATCGCCGGCCTGATTCAGGGCTGCCTGACGCTCGTCGCCGGCGCGCTCATGCTGCTGGCTGCGAATTACGCGCTGTCGGGCCGGCTTGCGTGGACGCCGGGAGGCGCCGGCGTCTCGTTCGGGCGCATGATGCAGGACGGCATCGTCGCGCGCTACCTCAACGACCATTGCGACAAGATCAAGCTGAAGCTCTGTCCCTATCGCAACCAACTGCCGGCGACAGCCGACGATTTTCTCTGGGGCAACGACAGCATATTCAACAAGCTCGGCCGCTTCGAAGGCATGAACGACGAGATGGAATTCATCGCCACGCAAGCATTGGCCGCCTATCCGCTGTGGCAGACCGAAGCCGCGGTCGAAGCCACGGCAGAACAACTCGTGCAGGTCGGCACTGGCGAAGGCAGCAGCGGCTGGATTCCGCATACCTATGGGATCATCGAGCGCTATCTGCCCGAACAGGTGAAGGCCATGCGCGCCGCACGGCAGCAGCACTGGAATATCAAATTCGCCGCGATCAACTGGGTTCACGTCCCGGTCGCGCTGGTCTCGATGCTGTTGCTCGCCGGGATCGCCTTGGCGGCTTTGTGGCGACGGCGCATCGACGACCTCGAATTGCTTGCCATAACGGTTTGCGTCGCACTGCTGGGCAACGCCTTCATCTGTGGCGTGATATCGGGCCCGCACAACCGCTACGGTGCGCGCATGGTTTGGATCGCGACATTCGTTGTGCTGATCGCGGCGTCGCGATCCCTCGCCGCCCGCTACGGATCGGCCTCACGGCCGGCGTGAGAGAAATTTCAGCACGCCTTCCTTGTAGACTTTGTCACCGACCGCGCGCATGTGATCGCGATTGGGAATGTCCAACACTTCGGCACCCACTATGACGTTGGCAAGCGCCTGCGCCGATCCTGCGATCTCGTCCTTGGTGCCGACGGCAATCAGCGTCGGCACCTTGATGCTGGCGACCTCGGCTTGCGTCATCAGCCGCCGCGATCCACGCAAACACGCCGCCAGCGCACGACGATCGGAGCGGGTCTGATCGGCGAACACGCGGAACATGCGACCAAACGGATCGGTCACGTCGTCGAGCGATCGCGCTTCCAGCGCTTTGGCAACGCTTTCGCCGGGGCCGCCGCCTTCGATCAGACCGATTCCCAGGCCGCCGAAAATCGCTGAGCGTACCCGCTCCGGCCGGGTCTGCGCCAGAATTCCCGTCATCCGCGCACCGAGCGAATATCCCATGACATCGGCGTGTGCGATGGCAAGATGATCCATCAGCGCGGTGATGTCGCTCGTCATCGTACCGATGTGGTAGTCTTCCGGATCGTAGAGCTTGCTGGAGTCGCCGTGACCGCGATTGTCGAACGCGATCGCCCTGAAGCCGTTCTTGCGCAACTCCGACACCCAGGCCGGATACACCCAGTTCACGTTCTTGCTCGATGCGAAGCCGTGCACGAGAATGACGGGATCGCCCTCACCCTCGTCGATATAGGAAATTTCAACGCCGCCGTGATGAAAGTTCGGCATCAGGAATTCCGTGAACGGGATGGAAAAGGGATGGTCGGCAAACGACCGATGAAACGCCTATGCAAGCGCGCCGCTGCTGACAGACTGCGCAGCAAGCTGCCGACGCAGACGTCTGGCTTTTGAGCGTTGCAGCCACGACAACGTCAGGCGCTCGCTCGTGGCCTTGATCGATGACAGGAAGCCGAACAGCGCGAGCACCGCACTCAACACCCACATCGCGAGATTGAATGCGCCGGCGGTGAGCAACAACGCGCCGCGTCCCAGGGTCTTGATAATCGCGCGGGTCTGGCCACCCTTGGCTTCGGCGAGCCGCGCCGCACGCGCGACATCTTTCGGTCCTTCCGCGATCCGCAGCGTATCGAGTGCGCCCCGCGTCCCGGTCTTCTCGCCGATGCGGCCGACGTCCTTGGCGAGACGCACCAACCCGCCGGCCTTCTCGGCGCGGATCGCCGCCTTGAGCGCGACGGCGGTCTGACGCGGCCGCGCCAGCGTCCCCGCCGCGGCCGCATTTTGCAGTTTCCGCAGATCGATCATTTCGCGCGCCGAACGGCCTGCCCAGCGGCTCAGCCCCTCGCCAAGCCGCCCGGTCTTCCGGGCATCCTTAACCAGAGTGAGGCCGGCGCGGACCGGGGCCGCGCCGCCGACCGACACGAAGGTAGCCGCCGTCACAGCGAGCCCCGCAGCGGCAAGCCCGAGCAGGAGCCGGTCGGTCTCCTCGCCCATCGCGAGATGCTTGCCCTCGCGCATGATGTCCCGGACATCACCGAACGCGCTGAGATCGCCGGCGACCGTGCCCGAGAGGCTCGCGCCGTCATCAGCATTGCCGGTGACCAGCCCGATTAAAAATCTCTTGGCGATGTGCTCGGTAGAATTTTCTTCTCTCACGGCTGCGGCGACGCGTAGAGACAGTTCGTCAGGCGTCGATATTCCTCTCGCCGCCGCAAGATCGACAAAGCTCTTCGCGAGATCGGCATCTTGCGCGGCCAACGCGGCTTCGATGTTTTCTACCGCCAGCGTCGGATCATTCCGGAACGCGGAATCGAGTCGAAGATCGGAGAGACGGGCGGGATCGTCTTGTGCGCTCAGCACAGCGCCGGCGTCCCTGGCATGCGGCCATAGCAGGGCGAACGCCGTTGCGCATACCGCCGCTCCCGTCATCGCGCTGCAAATTCGCCATCGCATCATCGAAATCCCGTAAAATCCACCTTCGTCATATGTAAAAAGGTGGTGTGCCGGTTTTCAATCACAACTTCCCCGACGAAAGAAGGGCTTCTCCCAACGACAGGATTATGTCGAATTTGTATGGATAATTGACCCGCGAATTTTTCCAAATCTGTTTCCGGCGAGCTAGGAATCGAAGCCGCCGGCCAGTATGGTGCCGCGCGATATCGTTGCGTATCCGGCGCGTCGAATGCCACGCAGCGACCCAAGGTGGAAAGCATGTCTGATCACGTAGTCCCTCACTTTCATAACGATGCGGGCGTGGCCGTCATCCAGATCGGCTCCCGGGAATTCATGTGTGTCGGAGCCAATCCACCGTTCGACCATCCGCACGTTTTTCTCGATCTCGGCAATGACAGCGAAATCATCTGCCCGTATTGCTCGACGCTGTACCGCTTCTCAGCCGATCTCGGCGCCGGACAAGCCCGACCTCCGGAGTGCGTGGTGAGAGACAAGGTGGCCTGATCTGCCTGTGACCCCGACCCGCACGGTCGTTGTCGCCGGTGCCGGAATCGGAGGTCTGACGGCATCGCTTGCGCTGGCCGCCAAGGGCTTTCGCGTTCTCGTCATCGAGACATCCGAACGCCTCGAAGAAATCGGCGCAGGCCTGCAACTCTCCCCGAACGCCACGCGCATCCTGATCGGCCTCGGCCTGCACGCGCGGCTGTCCGCACGCGCGCTCGTGCCTGAGGCCATCAGCATCATGAGCGCGCGGCACGGCGGCGAAATCTGCCGCCTGCCGCTCGGCGAAGCGGCCGCGTTGCGCGCCGGCGCGCCCTATTGGGTGATGCATCGCGGCGGCCTGCAGGCGGCGCTGCTGGAGCAGGTTCGCGATCATCCTGACATTGAATTGCGCCTCGGCGCAGCGGTCGAAGACACGACCTGCCATGCTGATGGCGTCACCGTGAATTTGCGCGGCGGCACAGATCACGCAAAGACCGCATGGGCGATGATCGGCGCCGACGGCGTGTGGTCCGCGCTCCGCACTCGACTGTTTCCAGAGGCGAGTCCGCAATTTTCCGGCCTGATCGCATGGCGCGGCACTGTCGAGGCGTCTCAATTGCCGCACGACATGGCCGCGCGCCGCGTGCGGCTCTGGATGGGACCGCACGCGCATCTCGTGTCCTATCCGATGTCGGGCGGAAGGCAGGTCAACATCGTCGCGGTGGTGCCGGACACATGGAAACAGCCCGGATGGAGCGCCTCCGGCGACGCCGCCGACATCAAGCACAGGTTCGCGCAAGCGCGCTGGTCTGAGCCGGCGCGCACGCTGATCGATGCCGTAGCCGCTGACGGTTGGCGCAAGTGGGCGTTGTTTACAATTCCGCCGATGGCCTCATGGCACCGTGATGCAATGGCCCTCCTCGGGGATGCCGCCCATGCGATGCTGCCGTTTGCGGCGCAAGGCGCGGGCATGGCGATCGAGGATGCCGCGATACTCGCTCAATGTCTTGGCGAGGCCGCGACCGAAAATGCCGATGGCGCCGCGGCTGCGCTTGCGCGTTACACGGGCTTGCGCCGCGCACGCGTCGCACAGGTGCAGGCGCTTGCGGAGCGGAACGGGCGGATCAGCCATCTCGCGGGAGCGGCTGCGCTGGCGCGCGATCTCGTCATCAAGGCAATCGGACCCCAGCGCATGCTGGCGCGTCAGGACTGGATCTACAATTGGCGGCCCTGAATCAGGCGGAGCGCAATGACGGTCATTGCCGGTTCGCCGGATATCCATCGACAGCGCCACGAGAGCCTCCCGACCGCGGCGCGCTGCCCGGACCGACCGCTCCGGGAGCCGCCGGTGCGGCCGGTGCGGCCGTCTCATGACATTTGTTGCGTTGCCATTCCTCTTCGGCGAGCTTGGCGGATGCGCGAGTGGTAATGTAGTCGTTGCGATACGCCACCTCGGCAACGACGGTGCCGGCGGCGCCGGTGCGAGCCTTGTCGATCAGCCGCTGCAACTGGGCCGTGCGGGCCGCCAGAGACTTGCGTTGCGCGTCAAGCTGCGCGCAGTCATAGAGAGCGTATTTCGCGGGATCGACGAACGCACCCGACATCGCGCCGTCGCCAAGGTCGGCGCAACCGCCAAGACCACTGCTCGCGATGACCACCGCGATCGCAGCGATCAAAGCGGGATGAAGAAAAGCGTGATGCGGTTTTCCGTCCGCATCCCGCGCGAAGATATTGGAATCGATCACGTTCATGATTTTTGGTCGGCTCGATCCAAAATCATCGTGATCCATCATTCCCGAACGGCTGTTTTTGGCGACGCGGTCCGACATTGGTCCCCTGCTCAGCCTGTCATCAAGTTACACCAAGCGTGATCGAGCTGCGTAGAGCACCGGCTCATGACCGCATTGAGGCCATGCGGCCAAGTGCAGGCGGCTTACGCCCATTCCCCCTTGCGGAAAACGGGAATGCAGCGGCCGTCGTTGGTGATGCCGTCGATATCGGTTTCGTCCGATCCGATCATCCAGTCGATGTGAATGAAGCTTTTGTTGCCGCCTTGTGCCGCGATCTGCTCCGGCGACAGCTTGCCGCCATCGACGAAGCACTTCGAGTAGCACTGGCCGAGCGCGATGTGACAGGCCGCGTTTTCGTCGAACAGGGTGTTGTAGAACAACAACCCGCTCTTGGAGATCGGAGAGGAATGCGGCACCAGCGCCACCTCGCCGAGCCGTCGCGCGCCCTCGTCCGTATCCAGCACCTTGTTTAGAACATCGGCGCCGCGCGACGCTGTGGCTTCGACGATGCGACCCTTCTCGAATCGTACCGCGATATCGTCGATCAACGTGCCCTGATACGACAGCGGCTTGGTGCTGCGGACGTGACCTTCGACCCGCAGCGCATGCGGCGTCGTGAACACCTCCTCGGTCGGAATATTCGGATTGCAGACGATGCCGTTTTTCGCCATTGAAGCGCCGCCGACCCATTCATGGCCGTCGGCCAGGCCGACCGTGAGATCTGTGCCGGGCCCCGAATAATGCAGGGCATGAAAGCGCTGGCCGTTGAGCCAGTCGGTGCGCTGGCGCAAGGCGGCGTTGTGCGCTGTCCAGTTCGCGATTGGATCATCATTGTCAACGCGCGAAGCGGAAAAAATGGCGGCCGCGAGTTTCGCCACCGCTTCGCTCTCGCCATCGTCGGGAAACATCAATTTCGCCCATGCCGCGCCGGGATAGGCGACGATGTTCCAGTTGACGTCGAAGCCGACGATTTTCTCCAGCGCCGGCTGATAGGCCATGGAATTCGCCTTGTTGGCGCGAGCGACTTTCGCACCATCCTCGCCCGACAGCAGCATCGGATTGTCGCCGACGACGGCGAGCCGCGCGGTGTTCGCGCCGAACGCCTTCGCCATGCCCTCATAGAGCCAGCCGGCGGCCCGATCGAAACTCTCATCCGGTCCGAACCTGTAGCGCGACAGCGTGACCTCTTCATCGGAAAAGAACGGCGTGACCAGTCCGGCGCCGGCCTTGTAGGCATGTTCGGTAATTCGCCGCACCAGCGGCAGCGCGGCGGCGGGCGCGGTGATCAGGAGGTCCTGTCCCCTTGCGAGTTGCAGGCCGACCTTGACCGCGACTTCGGCCAGACGGTCCAGCTTCACCGGATCGATCGGCGTGACAATATTGCGCTGGTGCTGGGTCATCGAACTTATCCTCGGACAAGTGGTGCGGGCAGCCGGACTCGAACCGGCACAGCTCCTGCGAGCCGAGGGATTTTAAGTCCCTTGCGTCTACCGATTCCGCCATGCCCGCGCGCTTTTCTTTTCAAACACTTAGAGCCGAAATGCAATGGCAATGCACCCGCGTCTTTTGCAAATTGCGTTCATCTCCCGTTCTCAGGAGACGGTGCGGGAGACGCGCAGCGACTTTTCTGCCGGAGGTCCAAGGGATAGAGCAAGCAAGCGGTTGATGCGCCTGTCGCATTGACAATGGTCGAAGTATTTTCGCGGCCGGTTTGAGATGCAGGAGACGACGATGCCTTCGAGCGAGGATGTGGACGCGCTGGTTGAGAGATTGCGGCAGGACGCCGAAATGCTCAGTGACGGCTACCAGCGCAATCTCACCGAACTTTGGCATGGCGTCGTCGTAAAGGATGCCGCGAAGGCTTGCACGGCGGCCGCCGACCTTATCGAGTCGCAATCCCGGGCGCTGAGCGACGCCGCGGCGGAATGGGATGCGCTGGATCAATCCCACCGGTCGATCGGCGAGCAACTCGGCCGCGAAGGCAGGCGTCGCATTGCCGCTGAAACCAGGCTGAAGGAAGCCGAGAAGATGATCGAACTGATCGCGGCGATGCAAACGGACAACACTGAGCATGCGAAATTGATTGCGTGCGCCCGCGCGTTCCTCAATCCAAGGAGGGGGTAAGGACGCGCGTTCGCGGAATGTCTGTTCGCGGCAAGCGGCGTGCGTGCGTCATGCGGCCTTCTTCCGTTGCAACGTCTCGCGGATCAGCGGCAGGCGGTCGTTGCCGAAATACATATCGGTCTTGTTCAGGAAAATCGTCGGCGACCCGAACGCGCCGCGCGTGATCGCCTCGTCGGTATTTGCCTTGAGTTCGTTTTTAATGCCTTCATCGCCGATGCCGGTTAGAAGTTTTTCCGGATCGATCTCGAGCGATTTGCAAATCTCGGCGAGCACCGGCTCGCGCGAGATATCCTTGTCATCACGCCAATAGGCTTCGAACACCGCCTTGGCGAAAGGAACCATCGCGTCGTTACCGAGCCAGAGACAGCCGCGCATGGCCTTGACGCTGTTCACGGGAAATACAGTCGGCGGCATCTTGATCGTGAGACCCGCGAGCCGCGCCCAATCGGCGAGATCTTTATGCATGTAGCGAACCTTCGCCGGCACGGGGTGCTCCCGCGAAGCATAAACGCTCGGATTGACGGAATTGAATATTCCTCCCACCAGAATCGGCCGCCACGAGATCTTCTCGCCAAACTCTTTTGCCAGCGGCTGGATGTTGTGAAAGGCGAGATACGTCCAGGGACTGGAGCAATCGAAAAAGAATTCGATCATAGCGAGCTTCCTCTGTTTCGTGTGATCGGATTGGCCCGGTCGTCCATGTCCTGTCAACTGTTGCTCCCGACAAACCTGGATGGCAACACAAACCCGACACACAGCGTCGAAAAGCTCACATATCTTTATTCTGTGATGTCTTATTCTGTTGTGGAACCGAACTTGCCACACTGTCGTGCAGCGTCGCGCGATAACCGGCCTGCAACGCTCGTACCGTGGATGGCGGCGTGATCAGCCGCGCATCGGCGAGCGGCAAACTCGCCTCGCGATAGCCGTCGAAGGTCCACAGCCATGGCCGTTTGCCTGCAATCAGATAGCTTTCGCCGCCTGCCTGCACCATCGCGCCGTCAGGCAATCCGTTGAGTGGGATCGGCAGCGGGTGCAGCCGCTTTGCGCGGCCGTCAAGCCGTTCCTGATGAAGCACCGAGTCAATCGCGGGCGCGCGCGCATTGCCGGACCCGTTGCCGCGCGCCCACGCCAGACGAAATGCGTCGGCATTCGCGCGACGGCAATAATAGCACGGACGGTGTCCTGCCGCGAGCGCAGTCGCCTCGTCGAGAAAGAACAGTTCGGTCCAACTCCGCATCGCCATTACATCGCGGCGACGGCCACGGAACTCGCAGACGCAGACGATCCAGGCCTTCGTGGTCCAGCGACGCTGCAAAAGCGTCCGCGTCGCCGGATCGTGAATGATCCCACGATTGCCGGTGAAGGTGCCGCGCTGGGGCACGGCGACGATATCGCCTGTAGGCGTGACGCGATTTTGCAGGGCCACCGGTCGACCTTGCCCTTGGACTTTGCCTATTCCCACATACTGGATGCACCCCAATCACGCCGCGCCGTCGCGCAGCGGCGGAGCGAAGGCAAGGCCGAGATCCCACGGAAAGTAAATCCAGGTGTCCTGTGAGACCTCGGTGATGAACGTATCGACCAGCGGCTTGCCGAGCGGCTTGGCGTAGACGGCGGCGAAGTGCGCATCCGGAATCATGGCGCGCACCATCCGCGCAGTCGCTCCGGTATCGACGAGGTCGTCTACAATCAGAAGTCCCTTGCCGGTGCCGCCGCCGAGCTTCGCGGTCGCATCGGAAATGCCCTTCAGTACCGTCAGCTTGCCTTGCCTGGTATGATCATAGCTCGCGATACAAACGGTATCGATGATGCGGACGCCGAGTTCACGCGCCACGATCGCCGCGGGCACCAGCCCGCCGCGGGTGATCGCCACCACCGCATGAAATGGTCCGGTCTCGTTCAGTCGCCAGGTCAGTGCCCGGCAATCGCGATGGAACTGATCCCAGGACACCGGAAAAGCCTTGTCGGGAGTCTGGGTCACATGAGTCCTTGTCGTCGTTTCCGGAACACAAGCGCATTTGCGCGAGTGAACTCATAATCCTGTTCGATCATATTCAGATTCCGAAGCCGCGCATGAGAACGCGCATCCGGAATACAGGGACAAGGATAGTCTACTGCCCCGCCTTGAGTCCCGCCAGCATCGCGTTCACCGCATCCATCGCTGCCGTCAATTTGGCCTGATCGCGCGAGCGCACCACAAGGCTTGTGTTCGGCAAGCCGTTTTCGTCGAGGAACGGGTAGCTGCCGATAGTGGTGTCCGGATGCGCCTCGGCGATGGCACGCAACGGCGTGCCGATGTCGCCTTCGCGGCAATTGCCGCGCACCGATTCCGACAGCATCCGCTCGCCGGCCTGCAGCGTCGGCGCGATGATATCCATCATCGCCTGCATGATCGAAGGCACCCCCGCCATGACGATGACGTTGCCGATCCTGAAACCGGGCGCCAGAATGGTCGCGCTTTGAATAAGCTCGGCGCCTTCGGGAATGCGCGCCATGCGCAACCGCGCCTCGTTCAATTCGCCCGGATTTTTGTAGCGTTCCTTGAACCGCGCCACCACCTCGGGATGATAATCGACGCTGACGCCAAACGCCTTCCCGATGCTGTCGGCGGTGATGTCGTCATGCGTGGGACCGATGCCGCCGGTGGTGAAAACATAGGTGTAGCGGCCGCGCAGTGCGTTCAGCGCCGCGACGATATCGGCTTCATCGTCGGCAACGATGCGAGCTTCCTTGAGGTCGATTCCGATATTCGTCAGATATTCGGCGATGAAACCGATGTTCTTGTCCTTGGTCCGCCCGGACAGGATTTCATCGCCAATCACCAGAACGCCCGCGGTGATGATGTCACCCATGACCTCTCCTTGACGTCAGCAGCGATCATGACATGACGCGCGGCCGCTCCAGCGTCAAGACAGCGAACATGTTTCCTCTATTGCATCTATTGCACGGAAATATGCGGCGCTTCCAGCGATCGGCGCGCGTCTCATCGCGTAACCACTGACAACGCCACATCACGGCGGACTGCTCAATGCAAGCGGAACACGCCATCCACCGCGCGCAGTTCCGCAGGCTTGATCAGTCTCGAATGTGCGACCGTCACCGAGACCAGCGGTCCTTCGAGTTGCCTCTCCCAAAAAGCGAGGAAGTCGCGCAGCGCCGGGAATTTTGGAAACAGGTCGTAGTTTTGCCAGACGTAGCTTTGCAGCAGCCACTGCCGGTCCGGCCGGCGATACAGGATTTCTGCCGTGGTCAATCCGTAACCCGCCACCTGCTTGCGGAAGTCATCTGAAACTCCGCGGGATTGTACTTCACCTTTCGAGACCATGCCCAATCTCCCTGGAGGGAGGCAGCGCTATCGGCAAAATGGCAACCTCTTTCAATAACGCTCCAGCCCCTCGATGAACCCGCCCTCCGGGACCGGCGCCCTGACGGCCGCCGCCCCAAGGAAAGCCCATAAACAAATGTGACTCACGACACGCCAATCACAAGCCTAAAAATTCAATAAATTGCTAATAAATCAGTGCTGGCAGCGGCTTACCGCGTCTGCTAACAGTCGCTCGGACTGAGCCCGAAGATTGGCCGACCGGGCAGGCGCTCGTCTTCTTTTGAGTCTTTAAAAAATCTGCCTTCTGCCCTTGCCCGGGTCTTCACGACGGCTTATGTCCTGACCGGTCGCCTTGGCACTCGTTGGCCGCGACTGCCAAAAATTCAGAAATATCGTCTATCTTCATAAACTTAGGAGGACTGCATGAAATTCCGTCCGCTTCACGACCGCGTCGTGGTCAAGCGCATCGACGCCGAAGAGAAGACCGCTGGCGGCATCATCATTCCGGATACGGCCAAAGAGAAGCCCTCGCAGGGCGAAGTCCTGGCCGTCGGCCCCGGAGGCCGTGACGAGACCGGCAAGCTGATCCCGATCGATCTCAAGGTCGGCGACAGGGTGCTGTTCGGCAAGTGGTCGGGCACCGAGGTCAAGATCGACGGCCAGGATCTCCTCATCATGAAGGAGTCCGACATCATGGGCGTTCTCACCGACGTCGCTCCCGCCAAGAAGAAGGCCGCCTGAGAAAATTCCGTTCGTCATGGCCGCGGCTGACCGGGACATCCACAGACGTGGATCACCGGACAAGCCCGATGATGACACTCACTGAAAACAATTCTGGAGATCACCAATGTCAGCCAAAGATGTCAAATTCGGCGTCGACGCCCGCGACAAGATGCTGCGCGGCGTGGACATCCTTGCCAACGCCGTGAAGGTCACGCTGGGCCCGAAGGGCCGAAATGTCGTGCTCGACAAGTCGTTCGGTGCGCCGCGCATCACCAAGGACGGCGTCACCGTCGCCAAGGAGATCGAACTCGACGACAAGTTCGAGAACATGGGCGCGCAGATGGTGCGCGAAGTCGCTTCCAAATCCGCCGATGCGGCGGGCGACGGCACCACCACCGCCACCGTTCTGGCCCAGGCGATCGTGAAGGAAGGCGCCAAGTCGGTCGCCGCCGGCATGAACCCGATGGACCTGAAGCGCGGCATCGACCTTGCCGTCGAAGCCGTGGTCGCGGACCTGGGTCGCAACTCCAAGAAAGTCACCTCGAACGAAGAGATCGCGCAAGTCGGCACCATCTCCGCCAACGGCGATTCCGAAATTGGCAAGTTCCTCGCCGACGCCATGAAGAAGGTCGGCAACGAGGGCGTCATCACGGTTGAAGAAGCCAAGTCGCTGGAGACCGAACTCGACGTCGTCGAGGGCATGCAGTTCGACCGCGGCTATATCTCGCCCTACTTCGTCACCAACGCCGAAAAGATGCGTGTCGAGATGGACGACGCCTACATCCTGATCAACGAGAAGAAGCTGTCGTCGCTGAACGAGCTGCTGCCGTTGCTGGAAGCCGTGGTGCAGACCGGCAAGCCGCTGGTGATCGTGGCGGAAGACGTCGAAGGCGAAGCGCTTGCGACCCTGGTGGTCAACCGGCTTCGCGGCGGCCTCAAGGTTGCGGCCGTCAAGGCGCCGGGCTTCGGCGATCGCCGCAAGTCCATGCTGCAGGACATCGCCATCCTGACCGGCGGTCAGGCGATCAGCGAAGACCTCGGCATCAAGCTTGAGAACGTCACGCTGCAGATGCTCGGCCGCGCCAAGAAGGTGATGATCGACAAGGAGAACACCACCATCGTCAACGGCGCCGGCAAGAAGGCCGACATCGAGGCGCGGGTGGCGCAGATCAAGGCGCAGATCGAGGAAACCACCTCGGACTACGACCGCGAGAAGCTGCAGGAGCGTCTGGCCAAGCTCGCCGGCGGCGTCGCGGTGATCCGCGTCGGCGGCGCGACCGAGGTCGAGGTGAAAGAGCGCAAGGATCGCGTGGACGACGCGATGCACGCGACCCGCGCCGCGGTCGAGGAAGGCATCGTGCCGGGCGGCGGCGTTGCGCTGCTCCGTGCCTCCGAACAGCTCAAGCGCATCAAGACCCAGAACGACGACCAGAAGACCGGTGTCGAGATCGTGCGCAAGGCGCTCTCCGCGCCGGCCCGCCAGATCGCGATCAACGCGGGCGAGGACGGTAGCGTCATCGTCGGCAAGATCCTCGAGAAGGAGCAGTATTCCTACGGCTTCGACTCGCAGACCGGCGAATACGGCAACCTGATCTCCAAGGGCATCATCGACCCGACCAAGGTCGTGCGCACCGCGATCCAGAACGCCGCGTCCGTCGCCTCCCTCCTGATCACCACCGAGGCGATGGTCGCCGAACTGCCCAAGAAGAACGCCCCTGCCCCGGCGATGCCGGGCGGCGGCATGGGCGGCATGGATTTCTGACGCACAGCATCAGAAATCGCCGCCCCTAAATCAAAATGCTGGAAGCCGGGCAAGCCCGACTTTCAGTCGGCGGCATGGATTTCTGACGCGCAGTGCCAGAAATCGCCGCCGCTGAGTCAAAATGCTGAAAGCCGGGCAAGCCCGGCTTTCAGTGGCGGCATGGATTTCTTACGAATGCAAAAGGCCCGGTACACACCGGGCCTTTTTCTTTAGTCCAAACTGCTTGTGCAGGCGGGGCTCAATGCTGCGCGTCACGCCGGGCCCTTGAAGCGATGTCGTTACTTGGCCATGCCGTTCGACGGCCTCGTCGTCGATCTGCCGACTGTGGCAGAGCCGCGATGTTCGTTCATCTGCTGCGCCATCGAGAGATGATGCTTGAGCGTCGGCAACGTCTGGTCCGCCCAGTTCTTCAGCTTGGCGTTATCGCCGCTCTTGGCGTACCGATCGAACAGCGACACCGCATCCTCATGGGCATCAACCTGCATTGGATCGTAAATTCCGGCAAAGTCTTGAGATGACGCAGCCCTCAGCTTGTCGAGCTTGCCTTGCGCGGAACTGTCGAGCATCGTCGGCAACTCCGCCTTCACCTCGCCGTCCTTCACCATGCCCTTGAGATCGTTCGAAGTCTTGGTGTGATCTGCGATCATCTGTGCGGCGAACTTCTTTTCCTCGTCATTACCCTTCTGCTGCGCGATTCTTGCCGCCTCGATTTCCAGCATATCACTGGTGGCAGCCTGCTTAACGAAGTCAGCCGTGGACGGCGCGACACCGAGCGCGGAGTTGACGCCGGTTTTCTCGCCGAGAGACTGGCCATATGCGGCCCCTGTCAATGCGGTGGCCGCCGCGAGAGCGATCAGAATTTTTTTCATGGCATGAATCCTTGTATCGGGAGGACGTTGTGCCGCGAAACAGCCCCCGTCCCGCGGATCATCCGGCGACAACGGTTCGCACAGGGCGTGGTTCCTCGGCCTGGAGCGGGAACCTTGCCGCGGCGGACGCTACTCGAGTTCCGCCGGCAATGGCTCCAGCACGTTGCCCTTGGGGTCCGCCACCACGTCGATCTCGAATGTGTCGACGGTCAGCGGGCCACGCTTGCGTTCGAGAGTCGCGACTTTCTCGACGTGGTCGAAATACTGTGCGACGCGCGGCCAGTTGTCGGATCCGTCATCGACGTAAAGCAGCCTGCCCGTGAGCTGGTCCGCGTCCGGTGGCGGCGCGTTGATCCACCGAATGCGCTCGAAGTGCTGCGCGACGCATGTGCCCTTCGGCAGATAGAAACGAAGCCAGCTCGTCACGCCATAGCCTTGAGCGAGCACGCAGTGCGCGCCGCTTCTCACGCGCACCGCTTCGATCTCGGCTGCAAGCTCGCGCCAGCCGACGCCAACGCTGCGCACGGAAGCGTCGCGCCGATAGCCGGAGAGAACGCCGGTGTTCACCTGCACCACCAGCGCCCCCAGCATCGCAACGCCCACCGGCACCGCGCAGCGCCGGCAAAGATCGGCGAAACGCCGCCCGCGCGGCTGCCAGTTCGTGATGTCTGAAGCCACTGCCGCCGCGATCGCGAGCGCCGGGTAGACGGGCGCGAACCAGTTGGCCTCGACACGGCCGTGCAGAGAGTGCCAGACGAAATAGAGCGCAAGCGTCCACACCGTCGTACTGATGAGCGTTCGGGCGGCTCGCGTGCCTTCGCCGTGTTTAGCAAATAGCCCCATCGCGGCGAGAGCGAACACCGGCGGCGTCGCGAAAACGATCTGCGTCGGGATCAGTTCGACGATATAGCGAAGGGTGAACTGGTCAACGCGCGCGCGGCCGAACTGCTTGGCGAAGGATGCCCAGTGATGATCGGCGTTCCAGATGATGACCGGTGAAAAGATCGCGAGCGCGACCAGCCCGCCGAGATAAGGCCACGGCGACTTCAGCCAGCGCCGCAACTCCGGCACGGCGAGCAGCCAGATCAGGATCACCGGACCGAAGAACAGCGCGGTGTATTTCGACAGCAGCGCCACCCCCACAGCCGCGCCTACCGCGAGCCACCATGCGCCGCGTCCGCTCACCAGCAATTTGGCGAGGCCCAGCAGCACGAAACTCGACGCCGCCATCAGCGGCGCGTCCGGCGTCACGATCACGGTGCCGGCCGCGACCATCAGCGTGACGTTGAGAAGAACGGTCGCCGACGCCGCAGCCTTCGCGCTGTCGAACAGCAGCTCCGCCGTCCGGTAGACGGCAAAGCTCATCGGCAGCGCCAGCAGGATCGATACGAGGCGGACGCCGAACTCGGTATCGCCGGCGAGCATGGTGCCGAGGCGGATCACGATCGCCACCAATGGCGGATGATCGTAATAGCCGCCGGCCAGATGTTTTGACCACGTCCAGTAATAGGCTTCGTCGAACGTCAGCGGCGTCACCGCCGCGCAGACGAGTCTCAGCCCCACCAGCGCAAGGACCGTGACAACAACGGCGCGGACGGTCCGCGTCTCGGTCATCGCCGTGCTATCGTCTTCGCCAGACGAACAGGCTGGACACCGCGTAATTCCAGACTACGCCCATCAGCGCACCGGCGGCTCCCGCCAGCCACCAGATCGGCTCCTGATCGTAGACCGAGAACGCGACGCCGACATTGGCGAGCAGGCCGACGCTGCAAACCAGATAGAAAACAAGAAGCCCGCGCAGGAGTCCAAACCCTTTCAGACGCTGGTCGCGATAGGTCAGGAAATTGTTGAGCAGGAAATTGCTGGTCATCGCCAGAAGCGCGCCGAAGGCCTGCGAGTGTGGGAACGGCCATCGCAGCGCGTCAAGCGCAATGAGTAGACCGACGAAATGCACGACGACGCCGACCGATCCGACCAGCGCGAACAACAGGAATCGTAACGACACCGCGTCGCGCGTCAACTTCGCCAGCACGAGGCCGAGGAAGTCCAGCGCGACCATCGAATCCAGCTTGCTTTCTCCATGCAGCCGCGAACCGAAGGTGAAAGGAATTTCCGTGATGCGCAGTTGACCTCGGGCAGTGGCGATCACGTCGAGCAGTATCTTGAATCCCTGGATCGAAAGCTCAGGCGCAAGCTGTTCGAAGCGGTCGCGGCGGATCATGAAAAAGCCGCTCATGGGATCAGCGACCTCGACGCGCAGCAATTTTCTTGCGACCGAAGTCGCAAGCATGCTGAATCCGGCGCGCTGCCTGTCGAAGCTATCGGCACTGCCACCCTCGATGTAGCGGCTGCCGACGACGAGGTCGGCGGAGCCGTTTTCCAGAAGCGCGAGCATCGCCGGCAACCGGGTTTCGTCGTGCTGAAGATCGGCATCCATTACCGCAGCGCACGGCGCGCTCGACGCCAGAATGCCCTCGATGCAGGCGCCCGACAGGCCGCGCCTCCCGATCCGCCTGATGCAGCGCACGCGCGGATCGCTCGCGGCAAGTTTCCGCAGCACCCCGGAAGTGCCGTCGGGCGAATTGTCATCGACATAGATGACTTCCCACGCAATTCCCGCCAGCGCGGTGGACAACTTGCGGTACAACGCGACGACGTTGTCGTGCTCGTTGAAGGTCGGCACGATGACGGAAAGCTGGGGCGACGTTCTGGTTGATAACTCGACCGGATCCGGTCTGATGGCTTCATTCATGGCGCCAGCATATATCCGTGGCGGTCGCAGATGCCAAGGCGACCAGAATCGAGGCAGCCGGCCTAGGCACAGCCAAATCAGCGGGTCTCGAAATCTTCCAAAAGCCGAAAATGTATGGAAATCAGGCTGAATGCCGACGACCGGAACGACAACGACCACGAACAACAGGGCGCGCGTACATCCGGCGCAGCCGAGTTATCCCGTGGTCGTTCCGGCGATGGAGCGGGCTTCGACACCGCCGTTGATACTGAGATAGGTACGGCCGCAACGTTCGCAAGAGGCAGGTCAGATGGCAGGCAAGGCAGGCAGGATCTACATCGGCATCGGCGGCTGGACCTTCGCGCCGTGGCGCGGCGTTTTCTATCCAGACAAGCTGGCGCAGGCGAAAGAGCTCACCTACGCCGCCTCAAAACTCACCTCGATCGAAATCAACGGCACGTATTACGGATCGCAGAAGCCCGAAAGTTTCCGCAAATGGGCGCGCGAGGTGCCCGATGGCTTTGTGTTCTCGCTCAAAGGGCCGCGCTTCGCCACCAATCGGCGCGTGCTGGCCGAAGCCGGCGATTCGGTGAAACGTTTCTATGATTCCGGAGTGCTGGAACTTGGGGACCGCCTTGGACCGGTGCTGTGGCAATTCGCCCCGACCAAGGCGTTCGACGAAGCCGATTTCGGCAGGTTCCTGGAGCTGTTGCCACGGGAGTTGGAAAAGCGCGCGCTGCGGCATGTGGTCGAAGTCCGCCACGACAGCTTTTGCACGCCGGCGTTCATCGCGCTGCTGCGGCAGTTCGAGGTGCCCGTCGTCTTCGCCGAGCACGGCAAATATCCGGCGATCGCCGACATCACCGCGGATTTCGTCTATGCCCGCCTGCAGAAGGGAAGCGACGACATCAAGACCTGTTATCCTCCGAAACAACTCGACGCCTGGGCCGAGCGACTTCAGACGTGGGCCTCAGGCGGCGAGCCGGACGACCTGCCCCGCATCGACACTGCCAGACCGAAGAAAATACCGCGCGACGTCTTCGCTTACGTGATCCACGAAGGCAAGGTGCGCGCACCGGCAGGCGCGATGGAGCTGATCGAACGCGTCAGGTGACGGGAGGACACGACATGACGCCGGAAAGCCGGCTCTTCACCATCGGTTATGAGCAAGCGCCAGCTAGAGCCGTGCTCGATGAACTGGAACACGTCGGCGTCAAACTGCTCGTCGATGTCCGCGCCGTCACCTCATCCCGCCGTCCCGGCTTTTCAAAGAACCAGCTCGCCGCGAGCCTCGACGGCCGCGGCATTGCCTACCTGCACTTGCGCGGGCTCGGCACGCCGAAGCAGGGCCGGCTGGCCCGGCGCAGCGGCAAATTCGATGTGCTGCACGACATCTACACAGCGCATCTGAAGACGCCGCAGGCGCGCGAGGAACTGGACGAACTCTCAGCGCTCGTCCAGCAAGCTGGACCGGTCTGCATTCTCTGCTATGAGCGCGATCACTGGCATTGCCACCGCCGCTGGATCGCCGAGATCATCAACGACCGCGTCGGCGCCAGGATCTGGCCGCACCGCAGATGCGAGAGCCGATGGCGTCCTGAATCATTTTCGGGCGAAGCATGTCCTCGGGCTTGGAGCCCTGTCCGATTCTATCAGAAGCAGCTCCGGGCCATGTGGAAGTTCGCTCATTGTTCCCTTACGCGACGTTGTGCCCACCTGCTATCAGTAGTTGTACGGATGAGGGCTTGGGGGGCTCAGTGCGTTGTGAAAAGCGCGCAATCGCTTTGGCCGCCGTGCTGGCATGCGCGGTGATGGGTCGGTCATTGGCCCAGCCGGCAGCCGGTCCCCCGTTGGCCGACACACTCATCGGCGGCTCAAAACCCGAACGTTTCCTGTTTTTCAGCGGCGTCGATCTCTGGCGCAACGGCCAGGCCGGCTATGCAGGGATGCTGCTGGCGCCGCAAGGCGGCCTGAATAACGACGGCTTTCTGGTCCGCCTGTTCATGTCCGATGATTTCGAGCGTTACGACACGCCGACGCAGCGCTTCACCACCAACATCTTCCGCGCCTCTGTCTTGCCGGGATGGCGCGTCAAGCGCGGCAATGTCGAGATCAAGATCTTCGCGGGGCCCGCCCTCGAAAGCCATGCGTTGAAACCGGATGTTCCAACCGACAAGCTGCGCGGCAGCCACTTCGGCGCTCGCATCGCGACCGAGGTATGGTGGGAGCCCACGCCCACGATGATGGTGGCGGCGGCCGCCTCGGCCACGACGATCGGATCGGGATACAGCGCTCGCGCGGCGGCCGGCTGGCGTTTGTTGGACAGATTCTGGATCGGGCCTGAAATCTCCGCATCCGCCGACGAGTATTCCACCCAATACCGGATCGGCGCGCACCTCACGGGTTTCAGGACCGGACCGGCGGAATGGTCGGTCGGCGCCGGCTTTCTTGAGGACAGTTTCGACCGCAACGGCATCTATGGGCGGATCGGCGTTCTGTTCCGGAAGTGACGTTTTCGGAATCATTTGATCGGGCTGACCGAAAGCCGTTTTCCACTTTCGGGATCATGCCCTAATCCAGTGTGCGGCGGAATCGTGTCACCGCGATCACCATCGCCACCAGCATGAGCGCCAGCAGTGCGAGCGTATCGTATTGCAGGTTTTGCAGCGTCGCTCCCTTCAGCATGATGGCGCGGACAATCCGGACGTAGTGCGTCAGCGGCAGGCATTCACCGACATACTGCGCCCAAACCGGCATGCCCGCGAACGGGAACATGAAGCCGGACAGCAGGATGCTTGGCAGAAAGAACATCATCGACATCTGCATCGCCTGGAGCTGGTTCTGCACGATTGTCGAGAACGTGTATCCAACAGCGAGATTGGTCGTGATGAACAGCGTCGACAGCAACGCCAGCAGCGTCAGGCTTCCGTCGATGGGCACGCCGAACAGCAACGCCCCGATGCCGATGATCAATGCCGCCTGGATGAAACCCACCAGCACGTAAGGCAGGATCTTGCCGATCATCACCTCGACCGGGGTGATCGGCATCGACAGCAGGCTTTCCATGGTGCCCCGCTCGATCTCGCGCGTGACCGACAAGGCCGTGAAGATCAGCATGGTCATGGTGAGGATGGTGCCGACAAGCCCGGGCACGATGTTCAGCCGCGAAGACGCCGCAGGGTTGTAACGCGCATGCGCCCGGATTTCGAATGGCGGATCAGGCGGATTGCCGATGAACAGATCGTGCGCCAGCGCGGTCTGTACGATCGGGCCGAGCGCACCCAATGCGGAGCCGGCGGCCACGGGATCGGTGGCGTCGGCGGCAACCAGCAGCGCCGGACGGTCACCACGCCGCACGCCGCGCTCGAAGCCGCGCGGAATTTCGACGCCGAACAGCACCTTGCCCGATTTCAGGAGATTGTCGAAGGTTTCAACGTCGTGCACCTCCTGCGTGAAGCGGAAATAGGATGTATTTTCCAGCGCCTTGAGAATCGAGCGTGCGAGATCGCTGTCCTCCTGCATCAGAACCGCGGTGGGCAGATGGCGCGGCGTGGTGTTGATGGCATAGCCGAACAGCAGAAGCTGCATCACCGGAATCATCACGATCATCGCGAACGATACCCGGTCGCGCCGGAGCTGGATGAACTCCTTCACCAGCATGGCGTAGCTGCGCCGCCAGAAGCCGAACGACATCTCCCTTTCGGCGGAATGGTCGTCCGCGGCGCTCATTGGAAATTATCCTTCGAACGGTTCATCAGTTCGATGAACACGTCTTCCAGCGACGGCTCACTCTGCTGCCAGTGCAGATCGCCACGGCCGCGATACGGCGCGATCGTCGCTTCGAGCGCGGCCTTGTCGCGGCCTGAGACATGCAGGCTGGCGCCGAAGGGCGCGGCCATGTCGATGCCCGGCTTGCCTGCGAGTTCGGCCGACAGCGCATTGATATCGCCGCCCGCGACCGTATAGGTGGTCAGCGCCGACTTTGCGATGACGTCATCCACGGTGCCGTGCACCAGCAGATGACCATAGGCGATATAGGCGATCTCGTGACAGCGTTCAGCCTCGTCCATGTAATGCGTCGAGACCAGCACCGTCAGGCCATCCGCGGCCAGCGCATGAATCTCGTTCCAGAACTCGCGTCGCGCCTTGGGATCGACACCGGCGGTCGGCTCGTCGAGCAGGAGGAGTTGGGGGTTCGGCAGCGTGCAGGCGCCGAGTGCGAGGCGCTGCTTCCAGCCCCCGGACAATTCGCCCGCAAGCTGCTCCTCGCGGCCATTGAGACCGAGCCGTTTGATCATTGCCAACGCCGCGCCGGGCGCATTCCGCATGCCATAGAGCCGTGCGACGAACTCCAGGTTCTCGCGCACCGACAGGTCCTGATACAGGCTGAAGCGCTGGGTCATGTAGCCGACCCGGCGCTTGATCTTGTCCGCGTCGCGGCGGATGTCATAGCCGAGGCAGGTGCCCTCGCCGCTGTCCGGCGTCAGCAGTCCGCAAAGCATACGGATGGTGGTTGTCTTGCCGGAGCCGTTGGGACCGAGGAAACCGTAGATCATCCCACGCTTCACCGTCATGGACAGATCATGCACGACCTCGCGGCCCTTGAACGACTTCGAGAGGCCGGAAACCTCGATCGCGATGTCGGATGCTTTCACGGCTGCCTGACTCATGGCGCGGCCCTCAGTGTGTCGCGGCGTCGAGTTGAACGGTGATCGGCTGCCCCACCCGAAGATTGTCTGGCCTGTTGGGTCGCGCCTGAATCAGGAACACCAGCTTGTTGCGCTCCTCGAGGCTGTAGATCACCGGCGGCGTGTATTCGGCCTGAGTGGCGATGAAATAAATCTTGGCCGCCAGATCGGACACACAGTTATCGCAGGTGATGCGGACGTCCTGCCCGATCTTGAGTTTCGGCAAATCGGGCTCCGACACAAAAAAACGAATCTTCATGTTGCCGGGCGGCATGATCGACAGCACCGGCCGTTGCGCCGGCGCCATCTCGCCTTCGCGAAAATAGATTTGCTGGATGGTCCCCGCGACCGGCGCAAAACCCTTGCGGCGCGCCAGCCGCGTTTCCGAGGTGTTGACCCGCGCTTCGGCGACACGCAGCGCCGAAACGGCGGAATCCAGGGTGGCCTGCGTGCCCGCCCCGGTCTTCCTCAGCGATGCCGCGCGGTCATAAGTCTGCTGCGCATTCGCCAGCGTCGCCTTGTTCTGATTGAGATCGGCCTGTTGCAGGTCGTCGTCGACCGAATAGAGAAGTGCGCCGACCTCGACAGCGTCGCCTTCGCGCACATTCAGTCTGGTGACACGGCCGCTCTCGTCAGGACTGACAAAAATCATGTCGGCCTCGACCCAGCCCTGATAACCCGGCGACGACTTCGCACCGCAGCCGGCAACGAGAACCGTCAACGCCAACACGGCGCCGGCACGCACGATGACGCCCCGAGTGGTCATGACACCCTCCGTTCGCCAAAGATCAGATCGAGATGGACCTTGAGCATCGCCACGGCATCGAGCGGCGCATGCCGGCCGAACAGGCCCTGCCACATCACGGCGACCAAAGCAGGCGCAACGACGATCTGGGGGAAGTCGGCAAGGCGCTCATGACGGATCTCTCCGCGCGCGATGCCACTCTCGATCAGCTTGCGCATGGCCGCGAGGCCGCGCGAAACGACTTCACGAAAGTAGAAATCGGCGAGCGACGGAAAGCGCGCGCCCTCCGCGACGATCAAACGAACGATATCGCCGCGCTTGGTCTCAGCGATCTCGCGCACAAAAGTCTCGGCGAAGCGTTCGAGGATATCCCGCACCGATCCACCGGCAGCAGGCGCGGCCGCCAGGTTTCCGATCAGCGGCACGAGCGCCGTTCTCACCAGTTCCTGAAATAGCGCCTCCTTGTCCTTGAAGTGCAGATAGATCGTGCCTTTGGCCACTCCGGCCCGCTTCGCCACGTCGTCCAGACGGGTGGCGGCAAAACCACGCGCGGTGAACTCATCGAGGCCCGCCGCGATGATCGCCGCACGCCGTTGCGCCGCGCGCGCCGCGCGGTTCGGGGGTTTGACAGTCCTGCCGGTTTGCGCGGACCCCGCGGCGCCCTCTGGGCCTGCAATCGCTCGCGATTTGGCGGAGCTCGCGGTCGCGGTTGCGGTTTTTCGTGGCTTTGCTTTTGCAGCTTTCATAAAAACAATATGACTGACTGGTCAGTCATATTCAAGATATGTATGTGACGCGAGCGCTCAATCCGCCGTGATGCCAATCATATTACTGTATTATCTAGAGAATTTCAGACAGAGGCGTCTTATCGGCACATCTGGTCGGATCGGATAGGCTGAGGAAGGCGAACCGCTTGCCGGGAGGCGCGATCAGCCGCGCTGCATCGCCGCCAGCGCCTGCGGCGTATCGATGTCGAGAAACGCCCCTTGATCTTCCACCGCGACTTCCGCCACGACCTCCGTGTGCTGCGCGATCAGATTGCGCGCTCCGATATCGCCCTCGAGCGACATCAGTTCGCCGAAGAACCGGCGCGACCACAGCACCGGATTGCCGCGACTGCCATCGCTGACCGGGACCGCGATCAGCATGCCGCGATCCGGCGCGAAGGCCGCGATCAGCCGATCGAGGAGATGCGCGTCGATCAGCGGCATGTCACCGAGACAGATCAACGCGCCGCCCGCCTCTTTCGGAACCACGCCGATGCCGGCCTTGAGCGAACTGGCCAACCCTGTGGGAAAATCCGGATTGTACACGAACGTCACGTTCAGCCCGCGCAACGCGCGCTCGACTTCCGCGGCCTGATGGCCGGTGACGACAGTCACGCTTGATACTTTTGACGCCAGTACCTGCTCCACCACGACGCGAACCAGCGGCTTGCCATGCAGTTCGGCCAGCAGCTTGTTATGGCCGCCCATGCGGGTCGAACGTCCGGCCGCGAGGATCACCGCCGCAATATTGTTGTTGCTGTCGGCTCCTGGCGAAATACGCGGTTGCGGCCGCGTCACGATTTCCATCAGCAGGCCGCCCACCCCCATCCCGGTCAGGTCGCGTCGTGCGACCTTCAATCCGGCGAGCAGGCGCATCAGCACCCAATCAAAGCCGTTTTCAACAGGAGAACGAGCACAGCCCGGCGCACCCACAACCGGCACGCCGCGCGCCCTTCCGATCAGAAGCAGGTTACCGGGATCGACCGGCATGCCGAAGTGTTCGATCACGCCGCCGGCGGCAGTGAGAGCCGCGGGAATGACATCGCGGCGATCGGCGATCGCGGACGCGCCGAACACGATGACCAGTTCGGCGCCGAGATCGAGCATCTCCTTGATCGTGGCCGACAACACCGTCTGGTCGTGAGGCACCCGCCGCTCGGCGATCATCGTCGCGCCGGCCGGCGCAAGACGATCGGCGGTCACCCGCAATGTCTTGTCGATCACCTTCGGCGCCAGGCCGGGAAGGATGGTGGAAACGACACCGACGCGCTTGATGCGATAAGGCGCGACGCGCAGAACGTCGCGCCGCGCGGCCGCCACCGCTGCGTCGCGCAGTTCCGCCCTGACACCGAATGGGATCAGCTTGACGGTTGCGATCATCTCGCCCTGAACCACCGGCTTGTAGGCCGGAAGCGTTGCAAACGTGATGGCTTCGTCGACATTGTTGATGCGGTTGACCGCCGCGCGATCGATCACCAGCACGCCGGTGCGCGCTGCGAACAGGTTGGCGCGGCCGGTGAAAGCCCGCTCGACCGTGACGCCCTCGCCGGCGACGGCTTTGGCGACACCCGACGCCGCTTCGTCCTCGGACACATCGCCGTCCTCGAGACGGACGACGACCACCTCCTTCACGCCCGCCCTGTTCAGAGCCTCGACCTCCACCGGACCGATAGTGGTGCCCTTCTTGAGCACGAATGCCCCCTGACGCAGGGTATGAACGGTGACGCCGCCGATCGCATCGTCCGGGGCAGCAGGACCAAATTTCATGCCGCGCTCGCTTTCGGCAGCCGTAGCTGCGCCGTGATTTCCGCCATGATGGCTACTGCGATCTCGGAGGGCGAAATAGCGCCGATCTCCAGCCCGATCGGCGCATGGATGCGCGCGAGGCCAGCGTCGGAAACCCCCTGTGCCTTCAATCGCTCTGCGCGCCTCTCGTGGGTTTTCGGCGAACCCAGCGCGCCGATGTAAAAGCAATCGTGCTCGAGAGCGTGCAGCAGCGCCGGATCGTCGATTTTGGGATCGTGGGTCAGCGCGACAAAGGCGGTATAGTGGTCGATATCGAGCGGCGGCAGCGCGACGTCCGGCCATTCGGCGATCAGCGGCATGTCCGGAAACCGCTCAGGACTCGCAAATGCCGTGCGCGGATCTACCACGGTGACGTCATAGCCAAGCGACCGCGCGAGAGGCGCCAATGCCTGGCTGATGTGGACCGCGCCGACGATCACAAGCCTCGCCGTCGGCGCATGGACATTCAGGAACAGTTTTCGGCCGTCCATTTCGACCGTTCCGCTCTTGCCCATGCGCAGGTGTCTTTCCAGTTCCGTATGCAATGGATCGCCAGCGAGATCGGCTGCCTTGACGATACGCTGCTCGCCGTTGGCGATATCGGTCACCACGATCACCGGCCGCCGCGCGGCCCGCTCCCTGTTGATCTCTGCGAGCGTGGCGAGTTTCATTTCACGCTCAGCCGACTTTCTCGACGAAGACACGGATGGTGCCGCCGCAAGACAGTCCGACCTTCCAGGCCGTGTCGTCAGTCACGCCGAACTCGAGCATCCTGGGCGTGCCGCTGGAGATCACGTCCAGCGCCTCGGTCACCACGGCGCCTTCGACGCAGCCACCGGAGACCGAGCCGAGAAACGTGCCGTCGTCGTTGACGACGAGGTTCGAACCGGCGGGACGTGGTGCCGATCCCCAGGTTTCAACCACCGTCGCGAGCGCAACGCCGTGACCGGCTTTCCGCCAGTCCTCGGCAGCCTTCAGAATATCCTCGTCGCGATCGAGCATGGCGGACTACTTCTATTCAAGCTGCATGGCGGTGGAGATCGCGGCGACGCGATACGGGCGCCGGGGACAGCGCGGCCATCAGCCCCTTGATAGACGACAAATTATGCACCGGGCGAAATTCGTCAACGTGCGGCAGCATCAATTTAATTCCTTGCGCCTTCGGTTCAAAGCTATCATAGCGCAATAGTGGGTTGAGCCAGATCAATCGGCGGCAGGAGCGGTGCAGCCGGTCCATCTCGAACGCCAGTCTTGAGTCGGCCTCACGCTCCAGCCCGTCGGTGATCAACAGCACGATCGCGCCCTGCGCCAGCACGCGCCGGCCCCACAGCTTGTTGAAACCATGCAACGAGGTCGCGATCCGCGTTCCGCCGGCCCAGTCCTCGACCGCGGATGAGCAGGCGGCCAGCGCCTCGTCCGGATCGCGCGTCCGCAACGCGCGGGTCACGTTGGTCAGCCGCGTCCCGAACAGAAAGACCGAGACGCGCTTGCGCGCATCGGTGATGGCATGGAGAAAATGCAGGAACAGCCGGGTATATTCGCTCATGGAGCCCGATATATCCAGGAGCGCCACGATCGGAGCCGGCTTGTCGACGAGGCCCAGGCGATGGATATCGACGATATCGCCACCGGTCCGCAGGCTGCCGCGCAGCGTCCGGCGCAGGTCGAGCCGCAGCCCGCGGTGATCGGGCCGGGTGCGCCGGGTGCGAAGCTCCGCCTGCGGCAGCCTCATCTTCGCGATGACCTGCGTAACTTCGACGATCTCCGCCGCACTCATCTGGGCAAAGTCTTTTTTCTGCAGCACCTCGCGGTCGGAGACCGAGAGCCGGACCTCCCGCTCCTCGGACACGTCGCTATCGCCGGCAATCGCCGGCTGCGCCAGCGCCTCCTGAACGCGCCGCGTCGCAGGCGGCGGCGACTTCTTTGCCTGAACCGGCAGCGCAACCGAATCCAGCATGCTCTTCCATTCCTCCGCAGCGCGAAAGAACAGATCGAAAACCTGGGCGAAGATCAGTGCGTGATCGTGGCGTGTGACGAAAACCGATTCAAGCGTGGTGAAGACGTCCGCGCGCTTTCCAATGTCGATCAAGCGCAAAGCGTTCAATGCGTCGATCACAGCGCCCGGCCCGACCGGAAGGCCTGCGGCGCGCAGCGTCCGCGCAAAGCCGACGACGTTGTCCGCGATCTGTCCGGTCGGCGGATCGAGATGATTGATGGCCATGCAGTCCTGCTCTATCGATCGCCGTTCGCTTCCTTCAACACCTTCTGCAAGGTATCGCCCTGCATTCGGCCGATATCGTCCTGGTATTTCAGGAGCGCGCCCACGGTGTCGCCGATAACCTGCGGCGTCAGCGACCGCGCGTCGAGTTCGGTCAGCGCCGTCGCCCAGTCGATGGTCTCGGCGACGCCCGGATTCTTGTAGAGATCCTGATTGCGCAGCGCCTGCACGAAATCGACCACCTGCTGCGACAGCTTCGCGGAAATGCCCGGCACCCGCGATTTGACGATCGCAAGCTCCCGCTCGGCCGAGGGATAATCGATCCAGTGATAGAGGCACCGCCGCTTCAACGCATCATGAATTTCGCGGGTCCGGTTTGAGGTCACGATGACGATAGGCGGTGTCGACGCCTTGACGGTGCCGAATTCGGGAATCGTCACCTGGAAGTCGCTGAGGATTTCCAGAAGATAGGCCTCGAAAGCCTCGTCGGCGCGATCAAGCTCGTCGATCAGAAGCACGGGCGGCCCCGCCACATCCGGCTCCAGCGCCTGAAGCAACGGCCGTTTGATCAGATATCGCTCGGCAAAGATGTCGCTGGACAACTGCTCGCGATCGGCATCGCCGGCTGCTTCCGCCAGCCGGATGGCAATCATTTGCGCCGCACTATTCCATTCGTAAACGGCGGACGCGATATCGAGCCCCTCGTAGCATTGCAGCCGGATCAGCTTGCGTCCCAAGGCGGCCGAGAGCACTTTCGCGATCTCGGTCTTGCCGACGCCGGCCTCGCCTTCGAGAAACAGCGGTCGCCCCATGCGCAGCGAAAGAAACACGACCGTCGCCAGCGATCGCTCGGCGAAATAGCTGTGCTTCGCCAGCATATCGAGCGTCGCGTCGACGGACGGCGGCAGCGCTGATGTCGTCATGAATGTCATGCCCTGCCGTTCGCGGCATCGACAGCACGCCGCGCAAGTACCCCGATCAGATGCGCGCGATAGTCCGCGCTGCCATGCAGGTCGCTGTTGAGGCCCGTGGCAGGCACCGTCAATCCCTCCAGCGATTTCGACTTGAAGCTCTTCTTCAAAGCCTCTTCGAATGCCGTCACGCGGAAGACGCCACCAGCGCCGGCGCCGGTAACCGCGACGCGCACATCCAACGGCCGCCTGGCGACGAAGACGCCAACCAGCGCATAGCGCGAGGCATGGTTGCGGAATTTCTGATAGGCCGCCTTCTTCGGCAGCGGAAACATCACCCGGGTGATGATCTCGTCGCTGTCCAGCGCGGTGGAAAACATTCCCTGAAAAAATTCCTCCGCCTTCAGGCGGCGCTTGTTGGTGACGATGGTGGCGTCGAGCGCCAGGCACGCCGCCGGATAATCGGCGGTCGGATCGTTGTTCGCGAGCGAGCCGCCGATGGTACCACTGTGGCGCACGGCCGGATCGCCGATCAGCGCGGCGAGTTCGGCCAGTGCCGGGATAGCCTCGCCTACGACAGGCGAGCCAGCGACGTCGGCGTGCTTCGCGGTCGCGCCGATCACGAGCGAGCGTCCCTTCATCTCGATGCCGTCGAGACCTTCGATGTGGGAGAGATCGATCAGGTGCGCAGGACTGGCGAGCCGCTGCTTCATGACCGGCAGCAGCGTGTGGCCGCCGGCGATCAGCCTGGCGTCTTCGTTCCTGACCAGCAGGTTGGCGGCCTGCCGCACCGTCGCCGGTCGATGATATTTGAATTCGTACATGGCTCAGGTCCTCGGCATCATCACGCCGTGACTCATGCGGGATCCGATTTCGCCATCGCCATGGCTCCGGCTGCAATCGATTGGACGATATTCTGATAGCCGGTGCAGCGGCAGAGATTGCCCTCCAACTCCTCACGAATGGTCTGATCGTCGAGTTCGTAGCCCTTGCGATGAACCATATCGATCGCGCTCATGATCATGCCCGGTGTGCAGAAGCCGCATTGCAAACCATGATGCTCGCGGAAGGCTTCCTGCATCGGATGCAGCGGCGCGCCGTCCGCGGCGAGACCCTCGATGGTCGTGACCTCGTGACCGTCCGCCATCACCGCCAGCAGGGTGCAGGACTTCACGGCCTTGCCGTCGAGATGCACGACACAGGCGCCGCATTGCGAGGTGTCGCATCCGACATGGGTGCCGGTCAGGCGGAGGTTTTCGCGCAGGAACTGCACCAGTAGCGTGCGGGGATCGATATTGGCGGCCGTCGGTTTGCCGTTCACGATCAGCGAAATCTTGGCCATCGGCGCTCTCTTCGAATCCAGTGCCGCACATCCGAACGGTTGTCCGCGAGGTGATCCATGATATGGGCCATCCCGGTAATGAGCAACCTCGCGGGTGGTCCGCGGCCGGCCACGATCAGCGCGACCTCAGGCCTAACCCTGAACCGCCTTTATTCCTGAGTTGCCCTGGCGAAGTTCGCAAAAAATTCGTCAGCGAGCTTTTTGGCCGTACCGCCGATCAGCCGTTGACCCAGTTGCGCCAGCTTGCCGCCGGTCTGCGCTTCCACATCGTATTTGAGCAGGGTGCCGCCGTCGTGCTCGGTCAGCACCACCGTTGCGTCACCTTTGGCAAAACCGGCGACGCCGCCCTCCCCCTCGCCCGAAATCCTGTACCCGTTCGGCGGGTCGAGATCGCTGAGCGTGATCTTGCCTTTGAAGCGAGCGGATACCGGACCGATCTTCATTTTAGCGACGGCATGAAATTCGTTGGCGTCGGTCCGGGTCAATTCCTCGCAGCCGGGAATGCAGGCTTTCAAAACCTCGGGATCGTTGAGCCTGGCCCAGACCGCTTCGCGGGATGCCGGAAGCTGGACTTCGCCGTTCATCGTCATCGCCATGCGCTGCCTCCTCCGTCCGCGCGCCGCCCGTTCGAGGGCGAGCGACCTTTCAGGTAAGCGCCGATCTGGGCAAATGAAAGAGGACTACAATTCGGTGGCGAAACGAACCATTCCAATCCGATCGGCTGTCTGATCTTTTTCAGCCCAATCTTTTTTCAGCGATGCTTGTCGAATTGCTCGTCGAGCCAATCCAGCACGCGCCCGTTGAGGAGAGAGCGATTGCCCATCTCGCAATGTCCGCCCGCACCCTCCATCGCGCTGAAGCGCATCAGAGTCTTGGGGCATTCGAGGGCGTCGAAGAAAGCCCCGGCCCCTGCCGCCAAACCGTCATTCTCGGCCTGCGTGATCAAGGTCGGGCATCGGATCAGGTTCGCCCGCCCCCGCATCGTGAAAAGCTCCGTCGACGCAAGATAGGCACGCAGATCGTTGACGCCATGCACCCAGAAGCCGCGCTGGACCACTTTCCAGTTCAGTTGACGGTTGCTGCGGATGAAGGCATCCGCCTTGTCGATGATAGCCTGGTGCAAAGCGCCAAGATCGGCCGCCGCCTCAGGCGGAACGCCGAACGAGCGCACCAAGACATCGCGGAATCCATCCGCGATGCTCCAGGTGCCGGGATCGGCGATCAGTGCGGCGATGCGCGGCTCGCCCGACGCGCCGCGCGGGGCAAGGTGACCGCCGAGGCTCCAGCCGGAGAGCACGATGCGCTTCGCATCGACCAGCGGCAGCGTTTCGGCAAAGTCGACCACCGCCTTGATGACAACCTCCCAGTCGGGCCGCAGCGGGACGCCGCATTTATACAGCATGGCGCCCTGACCGGGGCCGTCGAACAGCAGGCTGTGATAGCCCCGCCGCGACGCCGCGACAGCGCTGGCGAAATACATATCCGTGATGGTGCCGTCGTAGCCGTTGTTGAAGACGATGAGCGGCCGTGTCTCAGCTTCGAAACCTTCCGCCGGAATGAAATAAGCCGGAAGCGGCGTCCGACCGAACGGAATGGCGAGCGGTGCAACAGGATTGGGACCGAGCGCCAGTCCCTTGTCGAACGCCGCCATCTGCCTGGCGAAAGCGGCTGTCAGGCGTGGATCGACGGGGGCGCCGTAGATGGGGTGAAAGGACGCGCCGTAAAAAGCGCTGGCCTTGAGGTAAAGTGCGCGTGCGCTCGTGATATGTCCCCTGGCGAGCGCATCGTCAGCTTCAGTGCTCAGCCGACCTGCCGCGGCGGTCCAAGCGTCGTAATAGGCGCTGTCATCGCCGTCGCCAATGGCCTCCGCGATCGCTTGGACCTCTCCGAAGTCCGCCCCGCCATAGGGAATGTAAGCGACCGGCCAGGTACCGAAATCCTCGTGCAGTTCGTCGCGGAAAAGACCAGGCATGGCTTCATCCTCGCATTTCCATGACACGGTTGTCGATGATCTCCACCGGCCCGCCGCGGTTCTACCAGTTCAGCACATCTGCATCCAGTTCACGCGGTGCATGGTAGTCCGCCCACCTTGCACACCACCGGTGAAACGCACGATAATCCATCTGCATTCGGCTGCGTACGAGGTTGAGTCCGCGCCTCAAAAACGTTCGCTGTGCGCAGGAGAAAACACAATGCCTATGATCGATGCCGACGGCTGCCTGCTGAATGTCTCCGTCGAAGGGCGCGACAGCGGCCCGACCCTGATGCTGTCGCATGCGCTCGGCTGCACGATGCAGATGTGGGAGCCGCAGATCGCCCCGTTGTCGAAACTGTTCCGCATCGTTCGTTATGACAGGCGCGGCCATGGCAAGTCCGGTGTGCCGCCCGGTCCCTACTCGATGGAGCGATTCGGCCGCGACGTGCTGGCGATTCTGGACGACCTCAACATCGCGAAAACGCACTGGTGCGGATTGTCCATGGGCGGCATGGTCGGGCAATGGCTCGGAGCCAACGCCCCGGAGCGTTTCGACCGCATCGTTCTCGCCAATGCCGGTTGCTATTATCCGGACCCGGCCAACTGGCACGCCCGCATTAAGGCCGTCAGGGACGGTGGCCTCAAAGCGATCGTGGATACCGTGATCAGCGGCTGGCTGACTGCGGATTTTCGCGAACGCGAACCGCAGACTGCGGCGAAGATAAAAGCCATGCTGAGCGCGTCACCGCCGGAGGGCTACATCGCCTGCTGCGAAGTGCTGAGCACGCTCGACCAGCGTGCGCTGCTGCCGCGGATCAAGAGCCCGACGCTCGTCATCGCCGGCCGACACGACAAGTCGACGCCCATCGCAGGGGCGGAATATATCCGCAGCCAGATTCCCGGCGCCAGCATGACCATTCTCGACGCCGCGCACATCTCCAATGTCGAGCAATCGCACGCCTTCACGGAGGCGGTGGCTGGCTTCCTGATGCAACGATAGGCGCGTCCCGGCGCGAGGCGGCGTTCTCACGCCGCTTCGCACAACCGCGACCGCAATGCGATCCGTTCAGGAACCGGTAGTGCTGAAAGGGTGGATTTCCGGCTGCGGAGGCCATTGCCGCATCGGCGCCGGATTGCGCTGGAACGGCGGCTCGATCGCCATCAGGATCGCACCACCGACCAGCAACAGCAGTTCGGTCGAGTGCAGGCGCAGCGCCGCCATCTCGCCGACTCGTGACGCCATCACCATGCTGCCGAATGTAATGAGGCTGCCGATACCGAGCGCCAGCGCCAGCGCCTCGTCGCAGCCACCGGATTTCCGGACCGAGGCGCGCATCGTCATCATCAGAAACACCGCGAAGAACGCGACCACGGTCATCTTGCCGAGTGCGAGAAGCCAGGCCATGCGCACCATGCTTACCGTCGCGAAATTCATATGGTCGCTGAGAAAGAGCGCCACGGAGACGTTCGGAAGGGTATAGAGCCCGTGTACCGGCGATATCATGATGTTGAACGCCACCATGGTCCATGCCGGAATGAAATAGAGCGCCAGCAATGCACCGTTGACGGTGCTGATCCGCCAGGAATTCGTCGCCATGCCGCCATCCCGCTTCTGCGTGGCCGCCTATCTGTCGCGGCCTTTGGCGGCGAGGTAACGCCCGTAAACTCGCGCGGACAATTGAAACCCTTTATTTACCTTAATCGGCCCTCGGACCTGTGGACAACTTTGGGACCAGCCTGCCCCGCAAAACCCAATGCCGCCTCCGGGAACTCTCGCGGCGATCGACGCAAGCTTCCCGCCATTTTGCCCTGGTCGCCCACGCGTACGGCCCCGCCGGAACCCGAAGGCGCGCGAAATGCCAAACCGCCGGACGCCGGGATATCGCCGCCTGCGGTTGCCGCACTCCGTTGCCACTGTTAGACATTGATTCAAGACGCGCCGGTCCGGCTGCCGGACCTCCATCGCCCGCGTCTGATTGGCCGCGTTTGGGGACACGCAACGGCAGCGCATGGATTATTTCGCCCAGCAACTGATCAACGGCCTTGTGCTCGGCTCGATCTACGGCCTGATCGCGATCGGCTACACGATGGTCTACGGCATCGTCGGCATGATCAATTTCGCTCACGGCGACATCTTCATGATCGGCGGCTTCATCGCTCTCATCACCTTCCTGATCCTGGTATCGATGGGCATCTCGGCCGTGCCGCTGATCCTGCTCATTGTGCTGCTGGTCTCGATGGCGATCACCGCTGTTTATGGCTGGGTCGTCGAGCGCATCGCCTACAGGCCGCTGCGGCACTCGTTCCGCCTGGCGCCGTTGCTGTCGGCGATCGGCATGTCGTTCGTGCTGTCCAACTTTTCACAGGTTGCCCAGGGCGCGCAGGTCAAGCCGATACCGCCCCTCATCACCGGCGGCTACACGCTGCATGATTCCGGCAATTTCGCGGTGCAATTGTCCAACATCCAGATCGTGGTGGTGGTCGCCACCATCGTGCTGCTCGCGATCTTCAGCTACATGGTGTCGCGCACCCGCTTCGGCCGCGACATGCGCGCCTGCGAGCAGGACCAGACCATGGCGGCGCTGCTCGGCGTCGACGTCGACCGCACGATCTCGATGACCTTCGTGATCGGGGCAGCGCTCGCCGCCGTGGCCGGCATGATGTACCTGCTCTATTACGGCCTCGTTGATTTCTTCATGGGCTTTGTCGCCGGCATCAAGGCGTTCACGGCGGCGGTACTCGGCGGCATCGGCTCACTGCCGGGCGCGATGCTCGGCGGCCTCGCGATCGGATTGATCGAGACATTCTGGTCGGCCTATTTTTCGGTCGAGTACAAGGACGTCGCCGCCTTCTCGATCCTCATCGTCGTGCTGATCTTCATGCCGACCGGCCTGCTCGGCCGGCCCGAAGTCGAAAAAGTCTGACGGACCCGACGTGGCAGCGCCAGCTTCGAGACAACCGACCGTGGCGCGCGAACCGGCCGTCATCTTCATTTTGAAGAAATCCGTGATCAGCGCTTTCGTGGCGTTGATCCTGTTTTCCCTGATGGTCGGCATCCGCACCTTTCCCGGTGAAAACGGGCAACTGACCTACGAAACACGCTTCGGCGAACTCGCCATGATGGTCGGCATCGTGTTCGCCGGCAGCATCTTGGTCGAATTGTTTCGGCTGTGGTGGGGTCCGGCGGACCCTGCGCGCGGCGTTCCGTTGCCGCTTCAGGCCGGTCTCCGCTTCGCGGGGCGGTTGCTCGGACCGGCGCTCCTGATCTTCACGCTTCTCGTTCCGGTGATCTTCTACGACAACCGCTACATCCTTGATCTTGCAATTCTCGTGCTGACCTACGTCATGCTGGGATGGGGCCTGAATGTGGTGGTCGGTCTCGCCGGTCTGCTCGACCTCGGCTATGTGGCCTTCTACGCCGTCGGCGCCTATTCCTTCGCGCTGCTGGCGCAAAGCGGCCTGCCGTTTCCGCAGCTCACGACCAGCTATCCCTATATCTCCATTGATTTCCTGCAGCTCGGCCCATGGGCATTCTGGGTACTGCTGCCGATCTCCGGATTGCTCGCGGCGTGCTGGGGTGTGATGCTCGGCTTTCCCGTGCTGCGGCTGCGCGGCGACTATCTGGCCATCGTCACGCTCGCGTTCGGCGAGATCATCCGCCTCGTCATCATCAACTGGCAGGATCTGACCGGCGGGCCCAACGGGATCAGCGGCATTCCGCGCCCGACCTTCTTCGGCATCCCACTGATGCCGGGCGAGAGCGGCCTTGCCGCAAAGCTCGGGATTCCATTCTCGCCGACCCATCGCATCGTGTTCCTGTTCTATATCATTCTTGCGCTGGCGCTGCTGACGAACTGGGTGACGATCCGCTTGCGCCGCCTTCCCATCGGGCGCGCCTGGGAAGCGTTGCGCGAGGACGAGGTCGCGTGCCGAGCGCTCGGCATCAATACTACGACGACGAAATTGACGGCATTCGCCACCGGCGCCATGTTTGGCGGTTTCGCCGGCGCATTCTTCGCGACCCGTCAAGGCTTCATCAGCCCGGAATCCTTCACCTTCCAGGAATCGGCGCTGGTTCTCGCCATCGTCGTGCTGGGCGGCATGGGTTCGCAACTCGGCGTCGCGCTCGCAGCGCTGGCCATGATCGGCGGCTTCGAATTATTTCGCGGTTTCGACCAGTACCGCATGCTGGTGTTCGGAGCCGTGATGGTGCTCCTGATGATCTGGCGTCCGCGCGGCCTGGTCGGGCACCGCTCGCCAACCGTTTTTCTTGAGCACAACCGGGCGATCTCGTCCGACCTCGTCAAGGAAGGCCACGGATGAACGGCGGCGACGACATCCTTGCCGTCGAGCACCTGTCGATGCGCTTCGGCGGCATCGTCGCGGTCAACGACCTGTCTTTCTCGGCGAGGCGAAACAGGATCACGGCGCTGATCGGGCCGAACGGCGCGGGCAAGACTACCGTCTTCAACTGCATCACCGGATTTTACAGACCGAGCGGCGGTTCGATACGGCTGGCGCAGGCCGGGGGCGGCATTTTGCGCCTCGAACGGCTGAATGATTTCCGGATTTCCAAGGTGGCGAAAGTCGCCCGCACCTTCCAGAACATCCGCCTGTTTCCGGGGATGACGGCGCTTGAGAATCTGATGGTCGCTCAGCACAACACGCTGATGCGCGCGTCGGGCTTCACGCTGCTCGGGTTGCTCGGCCTCCCGTCGTGGCGCATAGCGGAGCGCGACGCGATCGAGCGGGCGCGATCCTGGCTCGGTCGCATCGGCCTGCTTGCACGCGGCGATGACGCCGCCGGCAACCTGCCCTATGGCGACCAGCGCCGCCTGGAAATCGCCCGCGCGATGTGCACCGAGCCGGTACTGCTCTGCCTCGACGAGCCTGCCGCCGGGCTGAACGCGCGGGAAAGCGCGGCGCTCAACGAACTTCTGCTGGCGATCCGTGCTGACTACGGCACCTCGATCCTGCTGATCGAGCATGACATGTCCGTGGTGATGGAGATTTCCGATCACATCGTTGTGCTGGACTACGGCGTCAAGATCGCTGACGGCGCACCGCGCGCCATTCGCGACGACCCCAAGGTGATCGCGGCTTATCTCGGCACCGACGAGGACACCGCCGCCGCCGTCATGGAGGACGACGCATGACGGCCTTTCGCACTAAAACGTGGGCGCGCTGCGACGCTGCGGCGCCGCTCCGCGGAACCAGGACATTGACGAACCGTGCGCGCCGCCACGGCTCAGCAGAGCAACGCTTCGCATTGCTTTGCGTCCTGGGCGCGGAGGCCGTCTGATGAGCCAGCCGCTCCTCGTCATTCGCGGGCTCCGCGCGGCCTACGGAAAGATCGAGGCGCTGAAGGGCGTGGACCTCGTCATCAGGCCGGGCGAGATCGTGACGCTGATCGGCGCCAATGGTGCCGGCAAATCGACGCTGATGATGACGATATTCGGCCGCCCCCGAGCCAAGGCTGGCAGCATCGAATTCGATGGCCGAGACATCACCGGCATGGCGACCCACGAGATCGCGCGCATGCGCATCGCACAGTCGCCCGAAGGCCGGCGGATTTTTCCGCGCATGAGCGTCGCCGAAAATCTGCAGATGGGCGCTGATGCAACCGAGTCGAATCAAAGCGATCGCGCGGCGAGCCTCGATCGCGTGCTGACGCTGTTTCCACGCCTCAAGGAGCGCCTGACCCAGCGCGGCGGCACGCTGTCCGGCGGCGAGCAGCAGATGCTGGCCATCGGCCGTGCGCTGATGAGCCGCCCGCGACTGCTGATGCTGGACGAGCCCTCCCTCGGTCTGGCGCCTTTGATCGCGCGCCAGATTTTCGATGCAATTCGCAGCCTCAATCGCGAGGATGGCCTGACCGTTCTGGTGGTCGAGCAGAATGCCAACCATGCCCTGCGGCTGGCGCATCGCGGCTACGTCATGGTCAATGGCCTGATCACCCTCAGCGGAACCGGTGCTGAACTGCTGGCGCAGCCGGAAATCCGCGCGGCCTATCTGGAGGGCGGCCGGAAAATCTAGGGCATGATCCCCACCGAAAGGCCGCGCGACAGCACCGGGTTTCGGCTAAGATCACGCCCGATCAGAAGATGGAATGAGGGTGAAAACATCGCTCGGCTCAGGTGGCTGGGTGTCGCGCAACCCCAAATTGCCGATGACTTCGCCGCCGATTCAGCCGACAATGGCGCTGGTTCGCACCGCGCCGGACCCTCCGTAACATCATCGCGAGGACCACGTATGACATCCTTGAAGCTCATCGGCCTGGCCCTGGGAGCATCGCTCGCTCTTTCGACGGCCGCGTTCGCGCAGGACATCACAATCGCAGTGGCCGGCCCGATGACCGGCAGCGAATCCGCGTTCGGCCGCCAGCTCAAGAATGGCGCTGATCAAGCGGTTGCCGACCTGAACGAGGCCGGCGGCGTGCTTGGCAAAAAGCTTGTTCTGTTCGTCGGCGACGACGCCTGCGATCCGAAGCAAGCCCGCTCGGTCGCGGAGAAGATCGCGAGTCAGGGCATTCCATTCGTCGCGGGACATTACTGTTCGTCCTCGTCCATCCCGGCCTCGGAAGCTTATGCCGACGGCAACGTGCTGCAGATCACGCCCGCTTCGACCAATCCGCTGTTCACCGAGCGCAAGCTTTGGAACGTCGCCCGAGTCTGCGGCCGCGACGATCAGCAGGGCCTGGTCTCCGCCGAGTACATTCTCAAAAATTACAAGGGCAAGAACGTCGCCATTCTCAACGACAAGACGACCTATGGCAAAGGCCTCGCTGACGAAACCAAGAAGGCGCTCAACAAGGCCGGCTTCCAGGAGAAAATGTTCGAATCCTACAACAAGGGCGACAAGGATTTCAGCGCGATCGTTTCGCGCATGAAGCGGGATAATATCGACCTCGTGTTCGTCGGCGGTTATCATCAGGAGGCCGGGCTGATTGTGCGCCAGATGCGCGATCAGGGCATGAAAACTGTTCTGATGGCCGGCGACGCGCTGGCCGACAGGGAATTTGCTTCGATCACCGGCCCGGCCGCCGCGGGCACGCTGTTCACCTTCGGCCCCGATCCGCGCAAGAAGGCGACAGCCAAGACGATCGTCGATCGATTCAAGGCCAAGGGCGTCGATCCGGAGGGCTACACCCTCTACACCTATGCGGCGATGCAGGTGTGGGCACAGGCGGCCGCCAAAGCCGGCACGACAGATCCGATGAAGGTCATGAAGGCTCTCAAGGCGGGTGCGTGGGACACCGTTCTCGGCAAGCTGGAGTTCGATGCCAAGGGCGACATCAAGCAGATCGACTACGTCATCTACAAATGGGACGACAAAGGCAATTATGCCGAACTCGATCCCGGCAAGGGTACCTGAACAACATGCCTTACCGCGACATTCAACGCCCCGGTTCGCCGGGGCGTTTTTTGTCAAGCGCGGGTCCTGATCGCGTAAGCCCGACAGGGCATGATGGTATTTCCCCGGCCGTCATTTCCGAAGGCGGCGCGGAGCGCCGAACCCGCCTTCAATCTTCTCGCGCAGACGGTTTGGATTCGCGACAAGCGCTGGCACGACTTCGGAAGTAACAACGAGGGCTTTTGAGAACCTCACCCGAAATTCTGCAGCGCCGGAAAAGTCTCCAGCAGCCAGATGCTGACGTTCGAGATCGTGCCGGTGAGAAACGCGATGCCGGTCAGCACCATCAGCACACCGATCCCCCGCTCGATGGTGTTGAGGTGGCGTTTCATGCGGTTGAACAGCGAAGCGAACCGTTCGATCATGAACGCCGCCAGCAGGAACGGAATGCCGAGCCCCGCCGAATAGACGGCAAGCAGTCCGGCACCCTTCACGACCGTGGCCTCCGCCGCTGCGACCGACAGGATCGCCGCCAGGATCGGCCCGATGCAGGGCGTCCAGCCGAACGCGAAGGCGAGCCCCATCACATAGGCGCCCCACAGGCCAACCGGCTTCGGCGCGGTGAGCCGTCCTTCGCGCATCAAGAATCCGATCCGCGTCAGTCCCAGGAAGTGCAGGCCCATGACGATGATGACGATGCCGGCGAGGATCGACAGTTGCGCCGACCAGGCCCGGATGAGGCTGCCGATGAAACTGGCGCTGGCGCCGAGCGCGACGAAAACCGTCGAAAATCCCAGCACGAACGTCAATGCGGCCAGCATGACGGCCCGCTTCGAAGCCTTCGCCGTCTCGTCGTTGGAGACATGTTCGATGGTCGCGCCGGTAAGATAGATCAGATAGGGCGGGACCAGCGGCAGGACGCAGGGCGATAGGAAACTGACAAGGCCCGCGACCAGCGCGGCGGGAATTGAAACGTCGTGAATCATGGGGCTACTTGCCCTGCGATGCCGCCCCGACGCAAGAGCTTCGCTTCCGTCCGACTGCGTTTGTGATCGAACCGTGATCGGTTGACCCGCTGACTCACTGCGTCATCTGGCGGCCGGCCGGTCCCCAGCGGTCTGGTGTGGTGGTTCAGACTTTCGCTTCATTTCTCTGGAAGTCCTTCAAAACGAACTCCGAACCTAAACCCCACTAAAACCGTCGGTTTGTTAGTGTTTATCCGGAATTCACGACGCCGCCGCTGCCCGGCAGGCGAATTTCAAATTCTGGCCACCACCACACCAGCCCCACGAGGCCGAACCATGAAGAACCTGCTCACCGACATTCCCGGCGTTCGTGTCGGCCACGCTGACGATGCAGCGCTCGCCTCCGGCGTCACGGCGATCCTGTTCGATTCTCCGGCCGTCGCGGCAATCGACGTGCGCGGCGGCGGACCGGGCACGCGCGACAGCACCCTGCTCGATCCCGTCAACACCGTGGAGCGGGTCGACGCGCTGGCGCTGTCGGGCGGATCCGCTTTTGGAATCGAGGCTGGCGGCGGCGTTCAGGCCTGGCTCGCCGAACGCGGGCGAGGCTTTGCGATCAGCGACGCCGTCATCCCCATCGTGCCCGGCGCGGTGTGCTTTGACCTTTTGAACGGCGGCAACAAGCAATGGGGTCGTTTCGCACCTTATCGCGATCTCGGCTACGCCGCCGCGGCGGCAGCGACAGACGATTTCGCGCTCGGCAGCGCCGGCGCCGGGCTCGGCGCCACCACGGCCAATTTGAAGGCAGGCCTCGGGTCGGCTTCGGCCGCTACGGCAGACGGCGTGCGGGTAGCCGCGCTGGCGGTAGTCAACGCGGTGGGCAGCGTCACGATCGGCGACGGTCCCTGGTTCTGGGCGGCGCCATTTGAATCCGAGGGCGAATATGGCGGACGAGGATTGCCGCCATCGTTCACGCCGGACATGCTGACGATGCGGCTGAAGGGCGGCCCGGCGGCAACGGCAAGCGAAAACACCACGCTGGCCGTCGTCGTCACCGACGCCGAACTCACCAAACCGCAGGCACAACGGCTCGCGATCATCGCGCAGACCGGATTCGCGCGGGCGATCTATCCGGTGCACGCCCCGCTCGACGGCGATGTCGTGTTTGCTGCTGCTACCGGAGCGAAGCCGATCGATCCGTTCATCGGATTGACCGAACTCGGCATGGTCGCAGCCAATACGGTGGCCCGCGCAATCGCCCGCGGCGTCTATGAAGCGACGGCGCTGCCGTTTCCCGATGCGCTGCCGGCATGGAAGGATCGGTTTGCGCGATAAAGATTTTGCACGCACTTTTAAAACCGGCGATGGCCGCCGCGATTTTGCGCGAGCAGGATTTTTGCTTATGTAACGCGGTATCATTTTCAAGTATAATACGTATATATACTTGAAATAACGGGCTAATTTAAGGTTGATATACAGTATAGCTTGAGATGACGATGTACCCGGCCGATGGTCTCCCGGTGCGCGCAATCGCGCACGTCAACAGTGGAGAAACGTCATGAAGAAGATCCTCGTTCTCGCCGCGACCGCCAGCACGCTCATGGCTGCGCCGGCTTTCGCCAAGGGCCAGGGCATCGGCATCGGAGCAAACGTGCTAACCGGTCGAGGCGGCGTGGTTGGCCTGCTCGACGGACGCGGCGCGCTGGTTGTCAACACCGCGGTCACCACCGGCAAGAACGGCGTGCTCGGCGCGGTGCTCGGCCGCAGCAATGTGCTGGGCGGGCTGCTCGGTGGCGGATGCGGCTGCCACTAGATTGGAAAAGCGGACGGGTTGACCCCCGTCCGCGCGGCAGCTTACACGCCAGCGTGTTTCTTCTCCGGCGGCCTTGCGGAAAAGCGCTTGGTGATCGACGAGGTGACCACAAGCGCGTTCACATCATCGCCCGAGATCAGCGAGCCCTTCGCATAGGCGACGTCGATACCGAGCGTCAGATCATCGTCAACGTCGCGGGACGCGCCGACGCCGCAGGTCAGCGTCCGCGCATGGAACGGCGAGTCCAGATAGTCGGACGCAGCATAACCGACCGAAGCCGCCAGCGTCACCTTCGGTTCCGCGGTCCAGGACACCTTCGCCGAATACGCAGTATCGATGGTCATCGGCGAGATCGGAAACGTGGTTTCGCCAGCGCGGCGCCACGCGGTCAGGTCGATTCGAAAAGGCGCTGCGCGCCAGGTCAAACTTGCATCGAACAGCGTGCGATCGACGTTGGTGAAATCCGGATCGTGCCACGTTCCATATAACCGCGAAACGGAGACAAACGCAGTCACGGCGTCGCCTCGATATTTCGCAAACAGAAACGGCTGCACCCTCTCGTTGTTGCGGCGGTAGCCGAAAACGTCGAACTCCTGCAGATAGTGCCGCACCGACAGGTTCACCGACGCCCCGAGTTCGGACTTGCCGCTGACGAGACTGATGCCGGGGATCAGCGTGCCCCGCAGGTATTGCTGCGGATCGGGGAGAAAGTCCTGGAAGATCGCATTGGTCTGGTTCAGGCTCGATCGGCCTCCTTCCGCGGTCGCGAACAACTTGATCGACTTGTATCGGGCCTCAGCCCTGACCGACTGGATCAGATCGGTCGAGCGCAGATTGTAGGTGCTGGTGTCGACAATGGTCGATGTGGAATCCAGTTTGAGATCATCGTCGCCGATCGAACCGCGCAGGATCACCTTGCCGCCACGCGAGGGCGTCAACAGCGGCTGGGCGTAGTGCACCGTACCGGCTTCCGCCGCGACGCCCAGCGTATAGCCGTCGGCTTTCGTTCCCGCCGCCAATGCCGTGTCGGCAGCAACGAACGCGCTGCCGCTGCCCTGCCCGCTCGAAAACTGAGGATTGGAATCGAAGCCGCCGCGCAACCGGAACGACGCGGTAAAGTCGTCTTCAGCGGACGCGTGGGAGCCGATGAGGCCGAGGCAGCCGGCGGGCAGAAATACTTGTGGTAGATACATACGCTCCTCGCAATACTTCGCAGAGGAAACGATTACTTGGCGCGTATGGTTATCGGATGATGAAAATCGGCATCGACTGCGCAGTGATACGGATGGGGCGAACCCATGGCTACCGTTGCGGGCCACAACAGCGACGGTTTCCGGATTTCCCGACCGCGGCGCAGCTATCCCGACTCGGCTTTCAGCTAGTGTGGTGGTTCAGAAGTTCGCTTCATGCCCAATCGAGTCCGTCAAGCGAGCTTCTGAACCTAAACCACACGGTTCGCATCAAAGGTTGCTGCAAGGGTATGCGAACTTCGGAATCGGGACCCTAGACGCTGACCGAGAGCGATTGAGTGGCTGCGGAGGAGATCGCCTCGGCTTCGCGCGGGATCACCTGCTGCATGAGGCTGTAGGACGATGATGCGGTGCCTGATGTCGACGAGGATGGGGGCGAGGATGGCGGCGACGTCAGCGTCACCTGAGTTCCATCCGCGAGCGTGGTTGTGGTGGTGACCGATCCGTCGCTGTTGGTGGTTGAAGTGGATGAGTCGATCGCCGCGAGCAGTGAATCGGGACTCGCCCCGCCGGCACCGTTCGATCCGTCCGCGCTGCCGGAGCCATCCGAACTCGCGACATGGTGATGGCGGCCATGACCGTGTCCGCCCGCGCCCTTCAGGACCGAGGACATCTCGTCGAGGCTCACTGAGCCGTCGCCATTCGTGTCCAGCTTGCCGAACACGTCGTCAGCCTGCGCCAGATTGGTGCCGCCGGCGCCGAGCGCACTTTCGAACTCAGATTTGCTGATCCGGCCGTCGCCGTTGCCATCGATCTGCGAGAACAGATCCTGCAACGCAGCGGAGGCGCTGGCGCTTGGCGCGCCCGACGACTGTCCCTGTGCTGCAAGCAAGGCGCTCATGGTGGCCGGCGAGATGCAGGCTTTCGACCCGCAGCCCGATGAAGCCGTTGGGCTCGCAGCGCCGCTGACCGGATCGAATGACGCCGGTGCGGGCTGCCCGCCCCCGGTCTTGACCTTCGAGGAAGCCGAGGACGCCAGTGATTGAAAGGCTTCGATCGCCGACGACACGGCCCCTAAGGCAAACAGCATGGCCAAGCTCCCGATCCGTGCCGCGCGCGGCGCAATCCCGTTTCGGAAACAAGTCGAGCAAATGCCGTGCCACCTGGGAAAGCCGATAGAATATGGAGTTTCGGCAAAAGGCCCCGGCGAAACCGGGGCAGAACATGCCGTCCGCGGCAGAACTTGCCGCCGCCCGCGTCATCCCGATCAGTCGATGCCGCGCATTGCCCCCGGGCGCGGCCCATGTTACGCGAGGCTCTCTCAAGCCCTGCAGAAACTCCCGGAAACGTTCATGTCTCAGACTTTTGCGCCGCGTCCTCTCGTCATCGCACCGTCGATCCTGGCCTCGGACTTCTCGAAGCTGGGCGAGGAAGTTCGCGCCGTCGATCAGGGGGGCGCCGACTGGATCCACCTCGACGTGATGGACGGCCATTTCGTGCCGAACATCTCCTACGGCCCCGACGTCATCAAGGCGATGCGTCCGCACACGAAGAAGATCTTCGATGCCCACCTGATGATCTCGCCCTGCGATCCCTATCTCGAAGCCTTCGCCAAGGCGGGCTGCGACCACATCACGGTTCATGTCGAGGCCGGGCCGCATCTGCATCGCTCGCTGCAGGCTATTCGCAACCTCGGCAAGAAGGCCGGAGTCACGCTCAATCCCGCGACGCCGCTCTCCACCATCGAATACGTGCTCGATATGGTCGATCTCGTGCTGGTGATGTCGGTCAACCCCGGTTTCGGCGGGCAGAAATTCATTCCCTCAGCGGTCGGCAAGATTCGGGACCTGCGTTCGATGATCGCCGGGCGGCCGATCGACATCGAGGTGGACGGCGGGGTCGGACCCGACGTCGCGGGCGAACTCGGCGCCGCGGGCGCCAACGCCTTCGTGGCCGGCTCGGCGGTGTTCAAGGGCGGCACGATGGAATCCTACAAGGCGAACATGGACGCGATCCGCAACGCCGCCGCCGCGGCGCGGGGCGAACTGGTCTGACGCAAACACCTGTACCGGCCGCGCATCACTCCCGGCCATGGCCGAACAACAAGCCCGCCGAACAGGCGGGCTTGTTCACGTCGGCAATCTTCAAAAATGGAAGCGGGGCAGATCAGCACCACTCCCCGTCGTGCTGCGGATATGCAACGTCAACGGGAAAAGCCTTTGCGCAACCGCGCCGTCAATTGACATCGACTTTGATCCCCTCCAAACAGATCGACGACGGTTCTCCCTTGGGAGATCAAAAGGGAACGTGGTGCGGGATCATCCCAACGCCACGGCTGCCCCCGCAACTGTAAGCGGCTAATCTGCGTCACAAGCCACTGGGGAATCTCGGTCCCGGGAAGGCGACGCAAGGTCACGATCCGCGAGCCAGGAGACCTGCCGTCAGCCGTGGTCACACGCGAAGATGTCGGTCGGGGACTACAGACATCCGCTTCACCGGGCCGCAGGGCTTTCGTGAAACCTCGTTCGCTGTGACGTGCCACCGCCGTCTGCCGAGGTTTCCTCATGTCCGCCGCCATTTTTAATCGCAAAAGCTTTAATCGCAGAAGCCTGTTTGCCTCCGCCCTCCTCGCGTCCGCGGGATCGATCGGCCTGAATGCGCCTTCCCTCGCGCAGCAATCCGCCTCGCCCAACCTGCTGCCGCCAATCCAGATCGCTCCCCCGCCGGTGAGAAGCGCGGATGCGCCGCCGCCTGCCCACCGCGCAGCATCGCATTCGCGGCGCGCGGTGCGTGCTGCTCCTCAACAACTTCCGGCCGGTGACGCTGCCGCGCCCGGCGCAACGGTGCCGGTGGTGGTCAGCCCGACGGGAATCGTGACGCCAGCCGGCCAGTTGGCAAGCACGCTCACCATCGTTACCGAGCAGGATATCCAGACCCAGCAACACCGCACCGTTCCGGACATCCTGAACACGGTCCCCGGCTTGAACGTCATACAAGCCGGCGGACCAGGCGCCCAGACCTCGGTCTTCATGCGCGGCACCAACGCCAACCACACCAAGGTGATCCTCGATGGAATCGACATCGGTGATGTCGGCAACTCGAATGGCGCATTCGACTACGCGCATCTTCTTGCAGCCGACATCCAGCAGATGGAAATCCTGCGCGGTCCGCAGAGCGGGCTCTACGGTTCCGACGCGATCGGCGGCGTCATCTCCATCGTCACCAAGAAAGGAGAAGGGCCGCCGCGCGCCACGGCCTCGATCGAGGCGGGCTCGTTCAATACCTTTAACCAGACGCTCGGATTGAGCGGCTCCGAACAGAACTTCAACTACGCGGTCAATGTCGCCCATCTCCATGCCGGAGATATTCCCGTGACTCCGCCGGAACTTTTGCCGCCGGGGCGGAAGGCGATCGGAAACAACTACGACAACAAGACCTATTCGACCAAGCTCGGGGTCGACCTCAATGAAAACCTGACCGTCAATTCGGTGGTTCGTTATATCGACACGACACTGCTGTTCACCGGAGACAGCGGATTTCCAAGTTTCCCCAATGCCGCGCAGAGCACGCACGCCGTTCAGCAATTGTTCAATCGCGAAGAGGCCGTGTGGTCGCTGTTCGACGGACGCTTGAAAAACTACTTCGGCGTCAACTACACCAACAGCAGGGCTTACGACATAAGTCCGGGAGATCCGGTTGGGGCAATCACCACCGGCGAACGCCTCAAGTTGGACTGGCACGCGGTGGCCGAGATCGCACGTGACAACAACCTGATCGTCGGCGCCGAGCAACAGACCGATCGCATCGAGACCACCGACTTGACAGCCCAGAACGGCAACAAGGCCGGCTTCATCGAACTGCAATCGGCTTTTGCGAAACGGTTCTTCCTGGTCGCGAATGTCCGCGAAGATTCCAACGACCGCTTCGGCGAGCATATGACCTACCGGGTGGCGCCGGCGGTCATTCTTCCCGTCACCGAGACGAAACTGAAGGCGAGCTACGGCACGGGATTCAAGGCGCCGTCGCTGAGTCAGTTGTATCAGGACTACCCGGCTTTCGGTTTCTTCGCCAATCCCAACCTGAAACCCGAAGAGAGCACGGGCTACGACGCTGGTTTCGAGCAGCCTCTGTTCAACGACCGCGTGCGGTTCGGCTCGACCTACTTCCATAACGACCTCACCAACCTGATCGACTACAATGACACATTCACCTCACTGGTGAACGTCAACCGCGCGACCACGGAAGGCACGGAAACGTTCGTCTCCGCGCAGATCACCGGGCGTTTCGGCATCCGCGCCGATTACACCTTCACTCGCGCCGTCGATGCTGCTACCGGCCTGCAACTGTTGCGCCGGCCCAAGGACAAGTGGAGCGTGACGGCGACATGGCTCCCCCTCGATCAGTTGACATTGTCGGCGACGGTGCTTCGTGTCAGCAACTGGATCGACGTCACGCGCGACGGCTCGGCTTCCGGAATTGTCGCGCCCGGCTATACGCTCGTGAACCTGCGCGGCGACTATGCCGTCAACGACCAGGTCAAGCTCTTCGCACGAGTCGATAACCTCTTCGACCGCCGTTACCAGAACCCGACGGGATTCCTCGCGCCCGGCCTCGGGATTTTCGGAGGCATCCGGGTGGCGAGTTACGGAGTGCGGTAGGTTTCGAAAGACAATCGGCGGCAATCACGATTGTCGATTGCGTATCGGGAAATCCGGTCATCCGAGAATCATCGATAACTGGATTTCCGGGTTCGTCGTTCACGACGCCACGCAATGACGAAGTAGCCCACGCGCTCTAGAGCGTTTTCGAGCGAAGTGGAATCCGGTTCGCGTGAAGAAAACGCGTCAGATCAAGAAGCTAGAGTCTTTCACCGTTTCCATGAAACGGTGAAAGACTCTAGTCGATCGGCCGTCCGGTCATGGCGACGAGTTCGCGCACCAGGCGATCTGACATCTGACCGGTCACCGGCATCCGGCGAGCCTGCTCGAATTTCCGGATCGCGGCCTGGGTGTCGGTCCCGACCGTTCCTGTCGGCTTCAACTGGCCGTAGCCGTATTCGGTCAATGTCCGCTGAACCGTCGCGATGCGGCGCGTCGCGTTGATAAGATCGGCAACGGGATCGCCATGCGGCACAGCCGCGACCGGCGCCGGCGAACGCGCACCCTGCCCTGATGCCGCACGCGACGGCGCAGCCGGCTGGGCAGGACTGGCGGAAGGAGCTTCGGACGGTTCGGCCGGCCGCACGCTGGCCGTATCCGCCTCGACCGGCCGGGGCCGCGGCAGCGGATTGGCCTGCGGCAACGTCAGGGGCGTCGCGCCGCCCGATCCGAACATCGGCGATGGATGATGACCGGCCTGCATGAACATGGCATTGGCGACGATGACGCCGACGGCGGCAAAGGCAAGCGACCCCGCAAGCAGGTCCTTCGGGCTGTGCAGCAGAATGCGCAGGGCGAAACCGCGTTCCTCGTCAGCTTCGCCTCTCGCGGCACTCGCACTGCGACGGCGTGGCCGAATCGCATCTCCTCCGACGGCTTTCCTAGGCACTCTTCTTCACCCGATGACCTTGATCCTGTTTTCCGGGACGCGGCGACGGCGTCAGCGTCGCGATGTTGTCCGATGTCGGTTCGGCTTCGGACGCGCCGACGCCGGACACGAACGTCAGCGGCAACATGACGGTCACCGTGGTCCCCTCCTCCACCTTGCTCTGCACATCGATCTCGCCCCGATGCAAGGCGACGAGACTCTTGACGATCGACAGTCCGAGTCCGGTCCCTTCGTGACGCCGCTGGTAGGTTTTCCCAGCCTGGAAGAAGGGATCGCCGATCCGCTTGAGATCTTCCTGGGCGATACCGACGCCGTTGTCCATCACGCACAGCATCATGCGCGATCCCTCAACGCGGGCCGAGACCGTGACCCGCCCACCGCGCTCGGTGAACTTTATGGCATTCGATACCAGATTCAGAACGATCTGCCGGAACGCGCGCGGATCGCCTGTGATCTGCGGCAAATCCTCCGGAACGCGGGTGACGAGTTCGATGCCGTTGTCACGGGCCTTGAGCGCGAGCAGACTGCCGCAGTTGAGCAGCATCTCACGCGGCGCGAACGGCTCGGGCACGATCTCGAAGTTTCCGGATTCCATTTTCGACATGTCGAGAATGCTGTTGACCACCGACAACAGATGCTGGCCGGAATCGTTGATGAGTTGGGCGTATTCCTTGCGCCGTGCCGCATCGAGCAGCAGAGCATCCTCCTGCACCATCATCTCCGAAAAACCGATGATGGCATTGAGCGGCGTTCGCAGTTCGTGACTCACGGTTGCGAGAAACCGGGACCTGGCGGCGTCGGCGCGTTCAGCCGCGGCTCGCGCCAGATCCAGCGCGTGCTCCTGATGCTTCCGCTCGGTGATATCCCGCATCACCGCGACGACTTCGGGTTCATCGGAGATCGTTGCGGCGGAGACTGGCTCGAGCGGACGGCATCGCATTTCAACCCAGATAAAGTCCGCCGGATTGCGCGCCTCTCGCTGCGGACCCCGCGCGGTTTCGCGCCTGAGCCTGAATTCGACGCTTTGCGCGTCGTTGCCGAGCGCAGCCGCCGCCAGCGCAGTGAGATAGGCCGGGCGGTCGGCCACGTGGACGCGCTCGAACAGACCGTGGTCCCGCAATTCCGATAATGGCACGCCGAGCAGGACTTCCGCGGCAGGCGAAATGAACTGCACGGAGCCGTTGCGCCGGTGACGCGAAATCACGTCGCTCATGTTGCGCGCGAGCAGGCGATAGCGACCTTCCTCGACGTTCAGAAGCGAAGTGCCGGTGCGTGCCAGCGCCTCGGCGCTGAACGCAATTCCGGCAGCATAAAGCGTGGCGGACGCAATGCCGGACGCCATCAGGACGCTGTGCGCCGTCGCGCCGGAGTCGAGGGGCGGCAGAGCGTCAAAGTAGCTCATCGCGATCAGCGCGAGCACGCAGGATGCCGAAAGCGCCGATGCGAATCCGATAACGCGGCGGGAGGCGGACAGCGCCGCTTCGAGTGGAATCAGGGCAAGCCAGATCGCCGCGAACGATCCGATTCCTCCGGTCGCGATCGCGATCATCATGACAAGGCCAGCGAGCGCGATCGACGACAGCACGTGCGCATCTTCGTAACGGCCGGTCCGCGACAGGAAATAGGCGAGCAGAATCGGAACGACGAGCCAGGCGAACGCCAGCACTTCCAGCGCCGTCGGTGCACCCCGGATCGCAAGATAGACCGGAAACGCCGCGAACGCGACGAGGCTTCCCAAGAGACGCGGGCCCATGAACGCCCGATGACGCGCCCGCGTCAACGCATCGTATCGCGCCGACGGATGCAGCAGGGCGTCGAGACAGTCCTGGATAAGGGTCAATGCGGTCACGTCGCTCGCGCTTCGGCCGACGTCGTACCAGACGCGCCGGAACGCCTCCATTTTCGTTGGCGCAACGTGTCAGAGTGAACTTAAGCGAACGCTAAGGCGGTCCGGTCCGTGACGAAACAACGCGCGCGGATGCCGTTTTCCCGCTCATCCACGGCGGCATTCGACGAGAATGGTGAACGCGAGGTTTCCAGCGTGCCGTGGACGGCGCATCAATCGAAAATTTACGCCGAATCAAATTCCACCGCCGCTCGCATGATTTTCTTCGCGGGAAAGACTGCGGACACACCCGGGATTCAGCACCGCCTGATACGGGAGGGGACAGATTGCGGAATTCAACGCAACGGTGTGAAAAGCATATAGGGACGCGACATGTTTTTCCTGCTTCGCATGGCCTTCTGGCTCGGGCTGGTGCTCGTGCTGCTGCCGAGGGACAACGCGCCCGAGGCGAACAAGGGTCCTCAGATCAAAGCCTCCGAGGCCGTATCGGCCGCGACGGCGGCCGTCTCCGACATGAGTCAGTTTTGCACGCGCCAGCCGGCCGCTTGCGAGGTCGGCGGCCAGGCCGCGGTCGCGATCGGACAACGCGCGCAGGATGGCGCGAGGAAGTTGTACCGGATCATCACCGACAAGCGCGCTCCCGACCATACGGGCTCGATCGGGGCCATGGCGTCGACCGAAGGAGCAACGTCGGGGGAAACGCTGCATGGCACGCTGACGCCGGAGGATCTGCAGGCGGCGGAATGGCATCTTGCGGTCCCCGCCACCGTCACGGCCAACTAGCGCGCTCGGGAAACGGAGTGATCGTCGGGAGCGCCACAGGCGCGGAACAATTTCCGCAATGATTGCCGCGCCCGTATCGATTTTACCTGCCGGGCGTCTTATATAGGTTACGGTTCAATTTCAGCCTTCGCAGGCCGTGTCAGCAGGCGCTCTTCGAATGCCGGAATGATGGAACCACGGGCAAACCTCACATATGGACATCTGGGCCTGAATGACGATCGACGAGATCAGGGACAACTTTGAGCTACTCGAGGAATGGGACGACCGCTATCGGTACGTCATCGAGCTCGGACGCACCCTCGAACCGATGAGCGAAGCCGAACATTCCGCCGCCAACAAGGTTCAGGGCTGCACCAGCCAGGTCTGGCTGTCCCTCAAGACCGCCCGGGACGCCGACAACAATCCGGTGCTGACATATGTCGGCGACAGCGATGCGCATATCGTGCGCGGCCTGATCGCGATCCTGCTGACGCTTTATTCAGGCCGGAAGCCGCAGGCCATTCTCGATACCGATGCGATCGCCGTCTTTGACGAGCTGGGCTTTCGCGAGCATCTCACGCCACAGCGTTCGAACGGACTGCGCGCCATGGTCGAGCGCATTCGCAGGGACGCGCGGGAAGCGCTGGCCGACGCGGCCTGACAACGCTCGGGCCTATCCGCTGGTTCGGGCCTACCCGCTGGTAAAGACTGCGTCGCTCGCAAGCCATGTGCGGACATGCGCGCTTGCTTCGGCCCTCCCGGCGTTCCCCATGCCATAGTGCCGGGCCAGCCTGTCCAGCGCCAACTGCAAAACGACTTTCGCCGATCGCGGCGGCCAGCCGCGCTCGCGCTCGACATCCTCGAGCCCGCGCAGAAAGCAGCAGACGTCCATCAGCAGGCCGGAAAATTCCGGTCCGCACGCCTGCATCGCCAGCCGCACCCGCTGCCGCGACGCGACGATCAGATCGGTCATCTCGCAAGGGCCTGCTCCGGATCCGCGCGGCCGTCCACCGGTCGGCGCCGACCAGTTCGAGGTCACCCGCGGCGTCAGATTTCCGCGCGTGAAATCGGCGCGCAGCCGTTCGCCGGCCGCAAACTGATCGCGGCTGATCATCGCACAGCCATCGCGGCCCTTGCGGCGCGCCAGCCAGGCGAGCGGACTCTCGCTGTCGTTGGCCATCACCGTCGCAACGCCTGCGTCGGTCATGATCTCACGCTCGGCAAGCGCGAGATGCTGCGCGCGAAACCGATCGATAGCTTCGGCCGTGCGTCTCTTCGGCCGCCGCGCCGACTTGCCGGCGCCGCGATCAGAGGCCGACATCGGGCGCTCCATCATGGCCTTCATCGAAAGCCGCGCATATCGTTTCGAGCACTGCGAGACGGCAATCCTGTTTCTCATCGTCGCGGCTATCTTCGACCACGCGGCATGCGTGGGAGACGGTGGTGCGGTCGCGGTCGAAGGCGCGTCCGATCGCCTCGAAACTCAGCGCGAAACCGACATGCGACAGATACATCGCGACCTGCCTGGCATATGCGGTGCGCGGAGAGCCGCGCGTCGATGACATAACGCTCGCGACATCGAGGCCGAATTCGTCGGCCACCAGTGCCGCGATACCCTGACAGATCTGCTTTGCCGGAACGGGCGGCCGCCGGATGACTGCCGGCTGCCTGGACAGAAGGGTTAGAAGCATGGAACCTCCGCTATAGGAATATATTCACATATCCTATAGGGCCATTCCACCCCCGGGGATAACATTTTTCAAAGAACGGGGCGTCGGCAAAGCTCCCGAGGAGCCAATTCAGATATTATTCCTAACATTGAGTACCTGGAACGCGCACTATTTTCGCCGCCGGCGCTGCTGGCCAAGGCCCATGTTTTTGGCGAGTTGAGACCGCGTGACTGCATAATTCGGCGCGACCATGGGATAGTCCGCCGGAAGCTTCCATTTGTCCCGGTACTGCTCGGGGCTCATGTTGTACTGCGTCCGCAGATGGCGCTTGAGCGATTTGAAACGTTTGCCGTCCTCCAGACAGATCAGATAGTCCGCCGTCATCGATTTCTTGACCGGTACGGCAGGCTTGGTCGGTTCTGCCGGCGATTCGCCCCGGCCGGCGGACACCCGCATCAGCGCGGCATACACCTGGCTGATGAGCGCGGGAATTTCCGATGCCGGCGTCGTGTTGTTGCTGACATAGGCCGATACGATCTCCGCCGTGAGGTCGAGAAAGCTCTTGCCCGCAGGGTCGCTCATGATCTCAGTCTTCCGGATCGTGAAGCAGCATCGATACGCTCAGGCCATGGTCGGATTCAACAGACTGTGCCTTATCCTTTCGATTGAGCATGATCTTATCCGGACACCGGTTTCCACTTTGCGCGGGCGCGGCTTCGGGCCGGGAGCATGCCCTACGATCAGAATCTGCCTTTAAATGATAAGTATGAGCGGATTGCCGCCGGCATGACAAGAACGCCGCGCAAGCGCGCGAAATTTATTTCGGGGATGACCGAGGGGGCCCGTTGTCGAGATGGGCGCGCAGTTGATCGATCGACGCAAATCGCATCATGCCCTCCGGCATTTGCGCCTCGATCGTGCCATCGGAATAGAGCGAATAGGCCATTCCGTCGACGACGCCGGATCTCAGCACCGTGACCGGGACAGTGTTCTGGCTCTGAAGGGCGCCCGGACGATCGGCATGCGTACCCATGGACGAAGCCGGCGACGGCACGTTGCCCGGCTCCGGCCGCGACCGATCTGACCGCGCCCAGGCATCGTCGAATGACACGGGCGAGACCTCGGAATCCGGAGCGGGTGACACAGGCGGAGACAGGCCGACCGGATCGGAGCGTTTCACCATCGCACGCTCGCGGTCCCTTCTCATCGAGGACTCGAACAGGAGGTTGCGGCGAGGCTTCGATGGCGGGGACGTATCAAAAGATTCGCGCTCCGGCGCAGCGATTTCCGGGGCGGCAGCGGCCGCAATCCGATCGCGAGTAGGCATGTCCGCTTGCCAGCGTACCGAATGAACGGAGGACGTGACTTGCGGATCGCTTTCCGCGCCCGGCTCGCCATGATCCGCATCCCACGGCGGCGGTGGTTCATCCCTGACGCTCCTGCCCGGCAAAATCGGCCCGCGAAGATCGGGAATGCCGCGATCAGCTGCCATCACTCCGGAGCGCAGCCGGTCCGCCGCTCCCCGCACCTCGCGGATAACAAGCGAAAGGCCGATCATGATCAGGCCGGTGCAGGACGTCACCGTGCCTGACAAGATCAGTGTATTGCCGAAGGAGAACTCCTTGACAGGGAGTCCGAAGGCGGCGGCCACCAGACCGGCCACGAACACGCCGATCCCTCCGACCAGAAGCATTCTCATTCGTAAGCTCCGCCACTAATGGTTCGGTTCCAACATTCGCATCCCGTTCCGGCAGGTTCTTTTTGCGAGTGTCAGAACCATGGACCACTAGCAATTATAGTTCCTGGTGGAGTTTGAATTTGACATTCACCTGCAGCAGGTTGCTGCAAGGTGAATAGCGAATGACACACCCTCCACTAGCGCATAGACCGCACAGCGGATACCGGTTCTGCGCTCGGAAAGCAGCGCAAGCCGCAGCAAACTCCGAACCACCACGCGAGCGCCACAAAACGTCCCGCCGGGACGATAGCGGCATGGGATGCGCCTCGCCAGTCGCCAATTCGTCGCCGGCAACGGGCGCGAGATATGGCGGCGAACAGACCGTCAGCGGCAAAGATATGGCTGGCCGACAAGGATCACAACTCGTCAGGGCTTGCCGGATCATGGAATTGATGTAGGCTCACATCATCACCCCTCTGCACATCCCTTCAAACGCCGTCCAATCCCGGGCGGCGTTTTCACGTGCACATTTTTCACGTGCGCATAAGGATCGCTTCAGCGCGGCGCTTCGGCCAGCGCCGCAAGAATCCGCGCCCATGAGCGGATCCCCTTGTGAAAACTCTTCAGGTCGTATTTTTCGTTCGGCGAATGGATGTTGTCGTCCTCCAGGCCGAAGCCGACCAGCACGGTGTCGAGCCCCAGCGTCTTCTTGAAATCGGCAACGATCGGAATCGACGCGCCGCAGCCAATCAGCAACGCCTCCCTGTTCCATTCGTCGGTTAACGCACGCTTCGCGGCGGCCAGCGGCTTCATGTTCCAGTCGAGCGCGATCGCGGGCGCGCCGGCGTGGTCCAGAAATTCGGCCGAGCAGTCCGCCGGCACGCGCTCTTTCACGAAGGCGCGGAAGGCGTCGCGTATCTTTTCGGGGTCCTGACCTTCGACGAGGCGGAACGAGACCTTCGCCGACGCCTGAGCCGGGATCACCGTCTTGGAGCCCTCGCCGGTGTAGCCGCCGACGATCCCGTTGATGTCGCAGGTCGGCCGCGACAAGAGCTGCTCGATCAGCAGACGGTCCTTTTCTCCCGCGGGGATCGAGAGGCCGATGGGCTTCAGCATCCTGTCCGGCGTCAGATCGAGTTTCGCCCATTGCGCGCGGATGTCGTCCGGCAGGTCCTTCACGCCATCGTAGAAGCCGGGAAGCGTGATGCGGCCGTTGTCGTCATGGAGACCGCCGAGAATCCGGGTCAGCACCCGGATCGGGTTTTGCGCGCCGCCGCCGAAAAGGCCGGAATGCAGGTCGCGGTTCGCGGCCTTGATGATCACTTCCTCATAGACCAGTCCGCGCAGCGAGGTGGTGATCGCCGGGGTGTCCGGATCCCACATGCCGGTATCGCACACCAGGGCGAAGTCCGCGGCAAGATCGCTCTTGTTCTGTTCGAGGAATGGTCCGAAGTTTTTTGATCCCACCTCCTCCTCGCCCTCGATCAGCATCGTCACGTCGAGCGGCAGCGAACCCGCGACCGACATCCAGGCGCGGCAGGCCTCGACGAACGTCATCAACTGGCCCTTGTCGTCTTCCGCGCCGCGCGCCACGATGATCTTGCGGCCATCGGCATGGTTCGTCACCGCCGGTTCGAACGGCGGCCGATGCCACAAATTCAGCGGATCGACCGGCTGGACGTCGTAGTGGCCATAGAACAGGACGTGCGGACGCGAGCCGGTGTTGCCGTTGCTTTTGGCGACGATCGCCGGATGCCCCGCCGTCGGACGAACCTCGGCATCGAATTTCAGCGCCGCGATATCCTTGGCAAGATGATCGGCCGCCGCCTTGCAATCGCTTGCAAACGCCGGATCGGCGGAGATCGATTTGATGCGCAGCAGCGCGAACAGCCGCTCCAGGCTGTTGTCGAAATCTGCGTCGATGTGGTCGAGGACCGTCTGCAGTTGCGATGTGCCGGACATTTTGTTTTCCTTTAGCGCGTATTCCGCAAAAGTGGATACCGGTTTTGCGATCAGAATACGCGCAGCTTATTAATAGAGAGCATTTTCTTACGGCTAACCGGATTCCACTTAACCGGAAAATGCTCTTGGTTGCGGGTCGGACAAGTTCTCAAAATTTTTCCGACGGCACGAGCGAACGCGGATCGTTCGCCGGTAACGGACGACGGATGTGCCACGCCAAGGCCGCGATCAGAACAAACGTCGCAGCGAGGTTGTTTCCGAGAGCCTGAAGAATTTTCGGAAAAAACGGCAGCGACAGCCCCATCAGCGCAAACGACAGTCCGAGCGCCGCGCCGGATATCGCCCGCGCCTTCGGTCGGGGATCGAACGCGGCACGATGCAACAACACCGTCAGTGGAAAGAACAGCCACAGGAAGTAATACTGACGTGCCAGGGGCGATGCGATCGTCATCAGACAGAACAGGATTCCGACTTCCTCGGCGGCCGACCTCGACGTCATCTTCGAGCGCGCCGGAATGATGGCGATGAAGCCCAGCCCGAGCGCGGCAAAGACGACCAGCACGATCCCGTTCGCCGTTTTGTAACCGAGATCGGCGACGTTCATGTACTGCGCCGGTTTGGCCGGATCGATCTGGTTGTAATTCACGGGGCGCACCAGGCGATGCGTGACGGCGATGATCGACTGGTTCACCCATGACCAGTTCTGGGCATCGCGCTGCCCGAACCCCTGCTCCGAATTCGTCCCCACCATGCCGCGATACCATGTGGTGAGTTCGGAAACGTTGCGCTCGAAACCGCGGATCGGAGCCGGCACCAGAAACAGGAAAATACCGAGGCATGCGACCATGCTGGTCGCGCTGGCCCAGCGGCGGCGCCACAACAGGTAAGGCAGCACGGCGACCGGAAAGACCTTGATGGCCGCCGCGAGCGCGAACATGCCTCCAGACAGCCATGCGCGCTCCTGCCAGAGCCAGTGGAAGCCGAGCAGCATCATGGCGAGAAGAACCAGGTTGGGCTGGCCGAGATCGAACATGTCGAAGACAAAGGTGATCGTCACGATGCCCGGCAGGGCCTCAAGCCACGGAGCAGGTGTTCTGCCCGATCCGGTCATCGCATTGGAAAGCTGCGCCGTCATCCACCATGCGGCGGCATTGAGGAGACACAGGCCGAGATACAGCGGGATTTTTCCGAACCAGCTCGGTATGGCGAGCAGGATCGCCGACAACGGCGGATACAGGAAGGCAAAACCCTCGCTCGACCCCTTCGGATACAGATCGCCGCCCTGGAGAACCTGCTGTCCGGCCCAGTACCACAGCGGATAGTCCTTGGTCTTGCCGTGCCCCCAGATCTCGGGCGCCAGAACGTCGGCCGTCAGCAGGATGCAGGCCGCAAGAAACAGGACATCCAGTGGACGCCGGAGCGATGGCCATCTCAACACGGGCATTTTCCATTATCGGCGCGGCGGCATCGCCGGCCCGCCCTGCGTTACCAGAAGCCGCTCTGGCTGCAAATTCCCCGTCACCATTGCGCCGTGCCGAAGCGGAACAGCCGCTCGGCGCGTGCTATCGCCGCAGCAGTCCTCCGAGCGCGCCGCGCACCAGCGCGCGGCCGACCGATCCTCCGAGCGAGCCGCCGACCGATTTGCCGAGATCGGAGACGATTCCTCCCACCACCTTGTTGGTGACGGTGCGCGTGACGCTGCGCGCGACCACCTGTCCCGTCGAGAGTTTGCCGCGCGGCGTGTTGGTACCGAACACGGTGCCGACGATCGATCCGATCTGGCCGAGAATTCCGCCTTCCGCCGGTGCATCGGCGGTCGCCGCGGTGCCGGCGACCCGCTTCTGGAGCACCTCGTAAGCGGATTCGGAGTCGATCGCGGTGTCGTACTTCCCCTTCACCGGACTGTTAGCCATGATGGCCTTGCGCTCTTCGGGGGTGATCGTGCCAATCCGCGCCGACGGCGGTCGCACCATCACACGCTCGACCACGGCCGGCGTACCGTTGCCTTCCAGGAATGATACCAACGCCTCGCCCTTGCCGAGCTCGGTGATGACCTGCGCCGTGTTCAGCTTCGGATTGGGCCGGAACGTCTGCGCGGCGGCCGCGACCGCCTTCTGGTCGCGCGGCGTAAATGCGCGCAACGCATGTTGCACCCGGTTGCCGAGCTGGGCCAGCACCTTGTCCGGAACGTCGATCGGATTCTGGGTGACGAAATAGACCCCGACGCCCTTGGAGCGGATCAGGCGCACCACCTGCTCGATCTTGTCCATCAGCGCCTTGGGCGCGTCGTTGAACAGGAGGTGGGCTTCGTCGAAAAAGAACACGAGCTTCGGCTTCGGCGGGTCACCGACCTCAGGCAGATGTTCGAACAGCTCCGATAACATCCACAGCAGGAACGTCGCATAGAGTTTCGGGCTTTGCATCAGCTTGTCGGCGACGAGGATGTTGATCATCCCCCGGCCGTCCCGATCAGTCCGCATGAAATCGTCCAACGACAGCGCGGGCTCGCCGAAAAACTTGTCGCCGCCCTGGTTTTCCAGCACCAGAAGCTGGCGCTGGATGGTTCCGACGGTCTGTTTCGAAACGTTGCCGTACTGCGTCGTGAGATCAGCCGCATGTTCGGCGATGAAGGACAGGATGGCCCGCAGGTCCTTCATGTCGAGTAGCAGCAGCCCCTGTTCATCCGCCACCCTGAAAGCGACGTTGAGCACGCCCTCCTGCACGTCGTTCAGATCCATCATGCGGGACAGCAGCAGCGGTCCCATTTCCGAGACGGTCGCGCGCACCGGATGGCCCTGCTCGCCGAAAACGTCCCAGAAAATGGTCGAGAATTGATCGGGCTGGAAAGTCAGCCCCATGTCCTTGGCGCGCTTGAGGATGAAGTCTTTGGCCTCGCCGGGTTCGGAGATGCCGGACAGGTCGCCTTTGATGTCGGCTGCGAAGACCGGCACGCCGGCGCGAGAAAATCCTTCCGCCATGACCTGGAGCGATACGGTTTTTCCGGTTCCCGTGGCGCCGGTGACAAGACCGTGTCGATTGGCGAGGCCCAGCGTCAGCCATGCCGGCTGCTCGCCTTTGCCGATGAAAATGCTGTGATCGGTATCGCCGATCCCGGTCGCGGTTTCCGCCATGATCGCCTCTTCGTGATCGCGTCGTGAAGCAGTCTTATTCTACTTCATGTTTTGTACTGAATGAAACCGGCGAACGGCCGCACGACGCTTAAAATCAGCACACTAAACCAACGCGGACCAAGTCGTAGCTGTGTACCTCTCCTGCAATGACGCGCGAGCGTGACGTTTTGTGCAGGAATCGAGCATCCGGTCTTGCATCTCGGCAACACTCGTCACGCGATTGAAGCTCAATGGCGGATTGTTCGGCCTCGTCGCTTGTATTTCGCCTCGCAGGAGTAGCAAAATAAAATCATAAACAATGAGCCGGCGAGCAACCGGCGGAGGCGGGGTACCATGAACGAACTGGTCGAGCGGTGTGCCGCGAGAGCTGGCACCGATGCCGCTGTCGCGTGCGTAACCGTCGGTACGATTATGGACTTCCAGCGCAAGGAAGATCCGGCCGGCAAGGTTCGATCATTGAACGGTACGAAAACTGGCGCGAAAGATGTCGTCGAACAGGCGCTGTCGACACGTTGGGCCTTCGCCGATTCGCGTCAAGCGCCTTCGTATTGCTGACGTCATGACATATCCAATCTCCAAGCTCGAAGGTCTGAGCGCCGTCGACGCCAAGAAGCTGAGGTCCGTCGGCATCAGGACGACAGATGCCTATCTGGAGGCGGCCAGTACCTCGAAAGGCCGCAAGGCGCTCGCCGCCAAGACCGGATTCAGCGAACAGCAATTGCTGGAATGGGCCAATCTCGCCGACTACATGCGCATCCCCGGAATGGGCAACGGCAAGACCAAGCTGCTGCGCGCAGCCGGCGTCACCACGGTGCGCGAACTGACACATCGCAACCCCGCCCGCCTGGCTCAGGCGATGAAGGACGTGAACACCAGGCGCAAGCTCGTCAGCGTATTGCCATCGGAAAAATCGATCGGCGATCTGATCGCGCAGGCCCGCAAGCTCCCGCTCAAGATCACCTATTGAGCCCACCCCTTCCGCAAGGCCCGGCGTTTCGAACAGGCCTTTTCGCGCCTTGACACCATGTCCGGGACCGCGCAAAGCCACCGCATGGCAGCGGCACATTCCATATTCAGCCCTGAAGCGGATGACACACGTCATCCACTGCTGCACAAATTGCTGTCGCGGCCGTACCCGGCCGTCATGGGAGTCCTCAATGTCACTCCCGACTCCTTCTCCGACGGCGGTCAATTCATCGCGCTGGATCGGGCGCTGGCGCAGGCGCGCCGCATGATCGCGGAAGGGGCCGACATCATCGATATCGGCGCGGAATCCACCCGTCCCTACGGCTCGCAACCGGTCTCGAGCGACGAAGAGATGCGGCGGCTGGAGCCGGTGCTGGCCGCCGTTGCCGCGCTTGGCACGCCGGTGTCCATCGACAGTATGAAATCCCAGGTCGTGACCTGGGCGTTTGAGAACGGGGCCGCCATCGCCAACGACGTCTGGGGTCTGCAGCGCGATCCGGACATGGCGAGCGTGATCGCCGCGCACGATGCGCCCGTCATCGTCATGCACAACCGCGACAAACCCGACGCCACCCTCGACATCATGTGCGACATCGCGGCGTTCTTCGAACGATCGCTGGAGATCGCGGCAAAGGCCGGAATCCCCGCAAGCCACATCGTCCTCGATCCGGGCATCGGCTTCGGCAAAACCCAGGAACAGAGCATGATCGCGCTGGCCCGGCTCGACGAACTGCGGACCTTTGGATTTCCGGTTCTGGTCGGCGCGTCGCGCAAGCGCTTCATCGACACGGTAGTGCCGTCGGAACCGAAGGAACGGCTCGGCGGTTCGCTCGCCGCGCATTTGATCGCGGCACGAGGCGGCGCCCAGATCATCCGCACGCACGACGTGGCGGATACGGTGCAGGCGCTGCGCGTCGCCCACGCCATCGAGGCCAGAAGGTAATCAGGGATCATCAACCATGAGCGGCACGATCTTCATTCGCGGCCTCGTGATCCATGCGCAGCACGGCGTCATGCAGCACGAGACCGAAGTCGGCCAGCGCTTCGTGATGGACATCGAGCTTTCGACCGATCTGTCGGAATCCTCCCGGACCGACAGGCTCGTCGATACCGTCTCGTATTCCAGCGTGATTGCGACGGCCAGTGCCGCATTCAAGGATGCCAATTACAAGCTGCTCGAACGCGCGGCAGGCGCGGTCGCCGATGCGGTGCTGACGGCGTTCCCGCGCGTGAACACGATCAAGGTCACCGTCCACAAGCCCCATGCGCCGATCGCGGCGATCTTCGACGACGTCGGCATCACCCTCATCCGTGGCAGGGACTAGCTGTCGCCATGGCCAGCGTGCTGATCGCGCTCGGCGGCAACGTCGGAGATGTCCGGCAGACCTTCCGCAAGGCCATCGCCAACATCTGCGGCATGGCGCAGGCGGTACTCGTCGCGCGCTCCTCCGACTACGCGACCCCGCCCTGGGGGGACGAAAATCAGGACCGCTTCGTCAACGCCTGCATCGAGATCGAGACCCACCTCGACCCGCACGCGCTGCTGTACACCCTGCACAAGATCGAGACGAAATTCGGCCGCGACCGCGGCAGGGAAACCCGCTGGGGTCCGCGCACGCTGGATCTCGATCTGATCGCCTATGACGATGCCGTCCTCAACCGGCCGGAACTGAAGCTGCCGCATCCGCGCCTGTTCGAGCGCGCCTTCGTGCTGGCTCCGCTTGCCGAGATCGCGCCGGATCGCGTGATCGCGGGGCGAACGCCGGCCGAAGCACTCGCCACCGTATCGACGACCGGGATCGAGCGCCTGCCCGACCTCGACTGACCTTACCCTGGAGCGCGTTTCTGATGGAATCAGAAGCGGGGCTCTATGATTTTGATTTGACGCGTTTTCTTCACACGAACCGGTCCCCACTTCGCTCGAAAACACTCCTAAAGGATCGTTTGGCTTGTCGGCCGCCGCATGGCACTTTGCGTACCGGCTTTTTCGCAACCGAGCGCATCAATGCCCGCTGCTCCCGACGATGGCATGTTCAACCTGCCGCTGGCCGCCGATTTCGCCCCGGCTACGGCGGACGACTGGCGGAAGCTGGTCGATGGCGTGCTGAAAGGCGCGCCGTTCGAGACGCTGATCGCAAAGACCCATGACGGCCTCGCGATCGAGCCGATCTATGCGCGCGCGAAAGGCGCGAGCGCGATTCCCGGCCGCACCGCCCCAGCGCCATGGCAGGTGATTCAGCGGATCGATCATCCCGATGCGGCGCAAGCCAACGCGCAGGCGCTTCACGACCTGGACAACGGCGCCACCGGCCTGACGCTGGTGTTGGCTGACGCCATCGGCGCTCGCGGCTTTGGACTGCCGCCGACAGCGGAGGCTGTCGCAAAAGTTCTCGATGGCGTTTTTCTCGACGCAGGAATCTCGGTCGAACTGGAGACCGGGCCGCAGTCGCGCGCGATCGCTCTGCGTATTGCCGACGACATCAGGACCAAAGGCGTAGACCCGGCTGCCTGCGATATCCGCTTCGGCCTCGATCCGCTCGGTGCCTGCGCGGCATCGGGGTCCAGCCCCTCGCCCTGGAACGACATCGCTCCGGCGGTCGCCGAGACCGTGAAGAAGCTCGCCGCCATGGGCTTCCTCGGCCCCTTCCTCGTCGCCGACGGCCGGGTCATCCACGACGCCGGAGGATCGGAGGTGCAGGAACTCGCCTTCGTCCTCGCATCACTGGTCGCATATCTCCGCGCGCTCGAAAGCGCCGGCATCGATCTCGATAATGCGCGGGGCATGATCTACGCGCGGCTCAGCGCCGACGCCGACCAGTTTCTGACACTGGCCAAATTTCGCGCCTTGCGGCTGTTGTGGGCGCGAGTCGAACAGGCTTGCGGCCTCGCACCGAAACCATTGTTCGTCGCCGCCGAAACCGCCTGGCGGATGTTGACGCAACGCGATCCTTACGTGAACATGCTGCGCGCCACCATCGCCACCTTTTCGGCCGGGCTCGGCGGCGCCGACAGCCTGACCGTGCTGCCGCATACGCTGGCGCTGGGCCTGCCGGATGATTTCGCACGACGCATCGCCCGCAACACGCAACTCATCCTGCTGGAGGAATCCAATCTCGCGAAGGTGGCCGACCCGGCGGCGGGCTCGGGCGGCATCGAAACACTGACACGGCAGCTTTGCGCAATCGCCTGGACGCAGTTTCAGGATATCGAGAAAGTAGGCGGCGCATTCGCGGCGCTGACGCAGAAGCTGATCCAGCGCGACGTCGCCGCGACGCGCGACGCACGCGAAGCCAATGTCGCAAAACGCCGCGACGTGCTCACCGGCGCCAGCGAATTTCCCAACCTGCATGAAAAGCCGGCGGCCGTTCTCGACGCCGCTCCGCACACACCCGCGCTCCGCGGCGACGCAAAGATCACCTTCGAGGCGCTGACGCCGATGCGGCTCGCCGCGGCTTTCGAAAAGCTCCGCGACAGCTCCGACACATGGCTGAAGTCCACCGGCGCGCGGCCAAAAGTCTTTCTCGCCACGCTCGGCAGCGCCGCCGATTTCACCGCGCGCGCGACCTTCGCCAAGAGTTTTTTCGAAACCGGCGGCATCGAGGCGATTGATCCGCCTTCGCCACTTCCTGCCGGGGAAACTGTCGCCATCGCCGCCGCCTTCAAGGCCTCCGGCGCACAACTGGTCTGCCTGTGCTCCTCGGACGAGGTCTATGCCGATCATGCGGCCGCCACCGCGCAGGCCTTACATGCCGCTGGCGCAGGTCATATCTATCTGGCGGGCCGCCCGGGAAAGCTGGAGACCATGCTGCGGTCGGCCGGCGTGCAGGATTTCATTTTCGCGGGCGTCGATGCTCTCGCGATTCTGAGCGACGCCTGGCAGCGACTGGAGCAACAATGAGCGAGCAGGTGAAACCGTCGCTGACCGGCGGGTGTCAGTGCGGCGCGATCCGCTTTGCGCTGACGGCCGCGCCGATGCGGATCAGCATCTGCCACTGCCGCATGTGCCAGAAGGCTACCGGCGCACCCTTTGCGTCTTTCGCCGATATCCCGCGCGAGAACTTCCGCTGGACCAAAGGCCAACCGGCGACGTTTCGCTCGTCCTCGATTGCGGAACGCGCGTTCTGCGCGACCTGCGGCACGCCGTTGAGCTTCAGCCGCATCGGCGGTCCGTGCATCGAGATCATGACCGGCACGTTCGACCGGCCGGATTTGCTCGTGCCGACCCGGCAATACGGCACCGAGTCCCGCCTCGGCTGGGTCGCAACCATCGTCAACCTGCCGAGCCATACCACCATGGAAAACTACGGGTCGGAGAAGATGGCGAGCATCATCAATCACCAGCACCCGGATCATGATTGAGACGATGACCCGCATTCCCAATTTCGCCGATGTCGCCTTCGAGCCGGTCGCGCCTCGCGCCGCCGGCGGCAGCGCCGAACCATCTGCGGAATCCTGGCTGACGCCAGAAGGCATCCCGGTCAAACCCGCTTACTGCGAAGCCGACCTCGACGGCATCGACTTCCTCGACACATGGCCCGGCATCGCGCCCTACCTGCGCGGCCCCTACCCGACCATGTACGTCAACCAGCCCTGGACCATCAGGCAATATGCCGGTTTCTCGACGGCCGAGGATTCCAACGCCTTCTATCGCCGCAACCTCGCCGCCGGACAGAAAGGCCTGTCGGTCGCCTTCGACCTCGCCACCCATCGCGGTTACGACAGCGATCATCCGCGCGTCGCCGGCGATGTCGGCATGGCCGGGGTGGCGATCGATTCCATCTACGACATGCGCACGCTGTTCGCAGGCATCCCGCTCGACAGAATGAGCGTGTCGATGACGATGAACGGCGCGGTGCTGCCGGTGCTGGCGCTGTTCGTCGTCGCCGCCGAGGAACAGGGCGTGCCGCCTTCGAGGCTGTCGGGCACCATCCAGAACGACATCCTCAAAGAGTTCATGGTGCGCAACACCTACATCTATCCGCCTGCGCCCTCGATGCGGATCGTCTCCGACATCTTCGCCTATACCTCGCGCAAGATGCCGAAGTACAATTCGATCTCGGTCTCCGGCTATCACATGCAGGAAGCCGGCGCGACGCAGGATCTCGAACTCGCCTATACGCTGGCCGACGGCGTCGAATATGTCCGCGCCGGTCTCAATGCCGGACTCGATGTCGACCGCTTCGCGCCACGGCTGTCGTTCTTCTGGGCGATCGGCATGAACTTCTTCATGGAAGTCGCCAAGCTGCGCGCCGCGCGGCTGTTGTGGGCCAAGCTCATGAAGCCCTTCGATCCGAAGGACCTGAAATCGCTGTCCTTGCGTACCCATTGCCAGACCTCCGGCTGGTCGCTCACCGCGCAGGACGTCTTCAACAACGTGCCGCGCACCATGATCGAGGCGATGGCGGCGACGCAAGGCCACACCCAATCGCTGCACACCAACGCGCTCGACGAAGCGCTGGCGCTGCCGACCGACTTCTCCGCGCGTATCGCCCGCAATACCCAGCTTTTCCTGCAGCAGGAAAGCGGCACCACGCGCATCATCGATCCCTGGGGCGGCTCATACTATGTCGAGCGGCTCACGCACGATCTCGCGGTGAAGGCGTGGGGCCACATCCAGGAGGTCGAGGAGCTTGGCGGCATGGCCAAGGCGATCGAAGCCGGGGTGCCGAAGCTGCGCATCGAGGAGGCTTCCGCCAAGACGCAGGCCCGGATCGACGCCGGCAGGCAGGCGGTGATCGGAGTCAACAAATACAGGCCCGAGAACGAAGCGCCGATCGACGTGCTGAAAGTCGACAACTCCGCGGTGCGGCGGCTGCAGATCGACAAGCTGGAACGGCTGCGCGGCGAACGCAACCAGCAAGATGTCGATGCCGCGCTCGCGGCGCTGACGCGCTCGGCCGGCGACGGCAACGGCAACCTGCTGGCGCTCGCCATCGATGCGGCGCGCGCCAAGGCTACCGTTGGCGAAATCTCCGACGCGATGGAAAAGGTGTTCGGCCGCCATCGCGCCGAAATCAGGGCCATCACCGGGGTTTACAAGCGCGAGGCGTCCGCCATGTCCGACAAGGTTTCGAGGGTGCAGGCGATGATCGACGCCTTCGAGGACGCCGAGGGCCGCCGTCCGCGCATCCTGGTCGCCAAGATCGGTCAGGACGGCCACGACCGCGGCCAAAAGGTGATCGCGTCTGCCTTTGCCGATGTCGGCTTCGACGTCGATATCGGACCTTTATTTGCAACAGCGGACGAAGCCGCGCGGCAGGCGGTGGAAAACGATGTGCATATCCTCGGCGTTTCATCGCTCGCCGCCGCGCACCTGACCACCGTTCCGGAACTGAAAGCCGCACTGAGAAAACAGGGCCGCGACGACATCATGATCATCGTCGGCGGCGTGGTGCCGCCGCAGGACTACGATGCGCTCTATAAGGCCGGTGCCGAGGCGATCTTCCCGCCGGGTACCGTGATTTCTGACGCCGCCGAGGAACTGATCCGCAAGCTCAACGCGCGGCTCGGTCATAGCGAGGCGGCGGAGTAGCGCGGGGTCTGTTAAACTCTCCACACCGTCATGCCCACGCTTGTCGCGGGCATCCATCTCTCTATGATCCGGACTCCAAACGTGAACGGCCGGGACGAGCCCGGCCATGACGAAGGTTGCCATGATCACCAGCCTCAGTTCTATCGCGAGTCAGCTTCGGAGATTTTCACGTCTCGCGGCAGTCCTGGCATTCGCGGTCGTCGCTCCTGCCATCGCTGCAGAGCCCAAGCCCGACTTCGCCGTCAAGACGAAATACATCGACGCCAGCGTCATCCTGGACGACGGCATCAAATCGAATGGAGCGCTGGCGGCGGATTGCCTCGCCGAAGGCAAGCGTTGGGTGGAACACAACCGCGCCGACGCAGCGAAGGAGTTCAAGGCCTCGCCGGACCTGTTTCGCGATGGTCGCGCATGGACCTTCGAACGCAGCTACAGCCGCGTCTCGCAGGTCGGCCGCTATGTCAGCGTGGTGCGCACCGACTATGCCTATACCGGCGGCGCACATCCCAACACCGATATCAACACTATCCTGTGGGACGACAGCGCCGGCAAACGCATCAGCATCCGGCCGTTCTTCAAGGAGACCACCGACAACGGCGCCACCATGAAAGCGCTGCGCGCGGCCGCCATTGCCGCGGTCAAGGCCGACAAGAAGGCACGCGGCATCGACGACGCAGGCGGGATCGACTGGTACAAGGGCATCGAGCCGACGCTGCTGAAGGTCGGCGCGGTGACACTTGCCGCATCGACCGAATCCGGCAAAAGCGCCGGCCTCGAATTCCACTATCCGCCTTATGCTGTCGGTCCCTATGTGGAAGGATCGTTCGTCGTCTTCGTGCCTTGGCGGACGTTCGAGCCATATCTTTCGCCGCAAGGTACTGCGATCTTCGCCGGCGACCGCACGGAAGCGGCCAAACAGGACAAATGATCCGTCCCCTTTCGACCGACGACCTCGCGAGCGACATCCGCGCCGGTGATCGCGCGGCGCTGGCGCGCGCCATCACGCTGATCGAAAGCCGCCGCCCCGATCATGAAGCGACCGCGCGCGAGCTGTTGCAGGTGCTATTGCCGGATACCGGTAGCGCCATCCGCGTCGGCATCACCGGATCCCCCGGCGTCGGCAAGTCAACCACCATCGACGCGCTCGGCATGTTTCTGATCGAGCACGGCCACAAAGTCGCGGTGCTCGCGGTGGACCCGTCCTCGGCGCGCAGCGGCGGTTCGATCCTCGGCGACAAGACGCGGATGGCGCGGCTGTCGGCTTCGGACGCCGCCTATATCCGCCCCTCGCCCGCCGCCGGCACGCTCGGCGGCGTCGCGGCCAAAACGCGCGAGGCGATGCTCTTGTGCGAGGCCGCGGGCTTCGACGTGGTTCTGGTTGAAACGGTCGGCACCGGGCAATCCGAGACCGCAGTCTGCGACATGACGGATTTTTTCCTCGCCTTGATGCTGCCGGGCGCCGGCGACGAATTGCAGGGCATCAAGAAGGGCCTCGTCGAACTCGCCGACATGATCGCGGTCAACAAGGCGGATGGCGACAACATCAAGCGCGCCAATCGTGCGGCGGCGGAATATCGCAGCGCGCTGCATATTCTGAGCCCCCGCTCCGAGCACTGGCAGCCGCCGGTCGTGACCTTTTCCGGGCTGACGGGATCAGGCATTCCGGAACTCTGGCAGAAGATCGTCGAGCACCGCACCGCGATGCAGGCGTCAGGCGAGTTCGCCGCGCGGCGCAGCCAGCAGCAGGTGAAGTGGATGTGGTCGATGTTCGAGGATCGCATGAAGGCGCGGCTTCGGGGCGACGCCGCGATCCGCGCCAAAGTGAAGGCGACCGAAGCCGCAGTCGCCGACGGTCGCATCACCCCGGCGCTGGCGGCGGACCAGATCGCGGAGTTGCTGCGGTGAGCCTTCTTTTCCTCTTCCCTTGCGGAAGAGGGAAACCGCGCCTCACATGATAAAACTTTGATCCACCATGACCGCTTCACTCCGCATCCTCGTCACCGGCTTCGGCCCCTTCCCCGGCGCGCCGTTCAATCCGACCATGCCGCTGGTCGGACGGCTGGCGCGGCTGCGCCGGCCCGCGCTGGACGATGTCGTGATCGCAACCCACATTTTCCGCGTCGCTTACGAGACAGTGGATCGCGAACTGCCGCAACTTCTTGCGACGTATCGCCCGCACGCGCTGCTGATGTTCGGCCTTGCGACGCGCACGCCCTGGCTGCGCATCGAGACCCGCGCGCGCAATGCGGCAACGGCGATCTGGCCGGACCTCGACGGCGCGCGGATGAACAAACGATCGATTGCAGACACGGCGGACGCGCGTGCGTTCGGACCGCATGTTTTCAGGCTGCTGCGCGCGGCGCGGATGACCGGCATCGACGCGCGCGCCTCGCGCGACGCCGGCAGCTATCTCTGCAATTACCTGTGCTGGCGCGCCATCGAGGCCACGCGCTGTCAAACTGGGCCGCGCCTCGCCGCCTTTGTCCATGTTCCGCCGGTGAAACGCGACGGCTCGGCTCATGTTCCCGGCGGGATCACGCTGGACCATCTGAGCGATGCCGGCGAGGCCATGCTGCTGGAGATGGTGAAAGCGGCAAGGCAGGCGGATCGCTCTGACTTGGATTCAAATTCATTGTGATCGGCCGCGCCTGCCCGACGGTGGACAGTTTTGTTTGAAACGGGCATTGTGCAGCGCAGCAGCGGCATCGATATTGGCCTCCGTTCCGACCTGCCGGGATAAACAATGACCGACGCGAGCGTGGACCGGTGGGTATCGCAGACCCATCGGCCGATGGGGTTTCCCGAATTCGTCGCCATCGTCGCCGGCATCATGGCGCTGAACCCGATCGCGACCGACATGATGCTGCCGGCGATGCCGGATGTGCGCGACGCCTATGGGATAGCCAATCCCAATCACGTCCAGGCGGTGATCTCGGTGTATCTGGCCGGTTTCGGCGCCGGCCAGTTCATCATGGGACCACTGTCGGACCGTTTCGGCCGCCGCCCGGTCCTGATTGGAGGAATGCTGCTGTATAGCGCCGCGGGCGTTTTGTCGGTGGTCGCGCCGTCGTTCGAAATGATGATGCTGGCGCGCGTGCTGCAGGGCATCGGAAGTTCGGCCGCCCGCGTCATCGCCACCTCGATCGTGCGCGACTGCTACACTGGACGACGGATGGCGAGCGTGCTGTCGCTGGTGATGATGGTCTTCATCTCGGTGCCCGTCCTCGCGCCCTCGATCGGCCAGGCGATCCTGCTGTTTTCGGCGTGGCGCGGCATCTTCGTGGTGCTCACGGTCTACGGCCTCTTGGCCCTGCTGTGGTGCGCCATCCGGCTGCCTGAAACCCTTCCCCCAACGGGCCGCAAGCCGCTGACTGCAGCGAACGTCTTCGACGCGTTCCGCCAGACCGTTACCAACCGGCAGACCATCGGCTACGCGCTCGCCACCGGCGGCGTCCAGAGCGTGCTGTTCGCCTACGTGTTCTGTTCGCAGCAGATCTTCACCGGGATCTACGGCCTCGGCGATTATTTTCCGCTCGCCTTCGCCGCGATCGCCATCGGCATCGCCGCCGCGGGTCTCTTGAACTCGCGCATCGTCGGACGGTTCGGCATGCGGGTGATTTCGCATGGCGCGCTCACGGGATCGGTGGTGATCTCGATGCTGACGCTGCTCGCGGCGTGGCAGGGATGGTTGTCGTTTCCGGTCTACATGGTGCTGGCGATCGGCACCATGTTCGCGTTCGGGCTGATGTTCTCCAACTTCACCGCGCTCGCCATGGAACCGCAGGGCCACATCGCGGGGACCGCCTCCTCGCTGTTCGGCTCCATCACCACCCTGATCGGCAGCGGTGTCGGCGCGCTGATCGGACAGGATTTCAACGGCACCATGCTGCCGTTCGCGACCGGCGCGTTCCTGTGCACGCTTGCCGCTCTCGCCGTCGTGATCGTGGTGGAGCGCGGACGGCTGTTCGTGCCGCATAATCCGGTGGTCCACACACCGCCGCGTTAACCCTGTCGCCAATAATCGCCTGCGTCCACCGTCGTCGTTTCAGCGTCGTTTGCGGTTTTTCGCGTTACATCCTCGCATGGACATCGGCCGCCGCCATATCCTCGGAGCTTCCGCCGCCGGCGTTGCCGGCGCGCTGGGGATGCCGCCGGACGCCGCGCGCGCTGCTCCGCTGACATCGACGCTCGGGCGCGACGCGACGCATTCTGGCGTAAAGCCGAATTCACCGGACGACCAGACCCGCGCGCTGCAACGAGCGATCGACGAGGCGGCCCGCGCCAACGCGCCGCTCGCGCTGCCGCCCGGCGTCTATCGGACCGGGGCGCTGCGGCTCGCCAACGGCTCGCAACTTATCGGCGTGCGCGGCGCGACCACGCTGATGTTCACGGGCGGCACATCGCTGCTGACGAGTGAGGGCGCCGACCATATCGGGATCAGCAATCTCACGCTTGCCGGCGGCGGCATTCCCCTGCCCGAGCGGCGCGGCCTGGTCCATTGCCTTGGCGGGCGCGACCTGCGGATTGTACATTGCGAAATCACCGGCAGCGGCCGCAACGGCATCTGGCTCGAGAACGCCGCGGGCGAGATCTGCGGCAACATCATCGAGAAAACCGCGACCACCGCGATCGTCTCGTTCGACGCGCTCGGGCTGACGGTTGCACGCAACACCATTCTCGACGCCAACGACAACGGCATCGAGATCCTGCGCACCGCGATCGGCGACGACGGCTCGATCGTCACCGGCAACCGGATCGAACATATCAAGGCCGGCCCCGGCGGCTCCGGCCAGCACGGCAACGCCATCAACGCCTTCCGTGCCGGCAACGTCATCGTCAGCGGCAACCGCATCAGCGATTGCGACTACTCGGCCGTGCGCGGCAACTCCGCCTCCAACATCCAGATCACCGGCAACAGCGTCAGCGGCGTGCGTGAGGTGGCGCTGTATTCAGAGTTCGCCTTCGAGGGCGCGGTGATCGCCAACAACACCGTGGACGGCGCCGCCGTCGGGGTCTCCGTCTGCAACTTCAACGAGGGTGGCAGGCTTGCGGTCGTGCAAGGCAACATCATCCGCAACCTGTTGCCGAAGCGCCCGATCGGCACCGCCCCCGACGACGATGCTGGCATCGGCATCTATGTCGAAGCCGATACATCCGTTATCGGCAACGTCATCGAGAACGCGCCGTCGTTCGGCATCGTGGCCGGCTGGGGCAAGTATCTGCGCGACGTCGCGATCACCGGCAATATCATCCGCAAGACCTTCATCGGCATCGGCGTTTCGGTGGTGGACGGCGCCGGAACGGCGCTAGTGGGCAACAACGTAATTTCGGATGCGCCGCGCGGCGCGGTGGTCGGCCTCGACCACGCCAGGCCGATGACACCGGACCTTGCCGCCGATGGCGCCGCCAAATACGCGCAGGTCGCGATCGGCACCAACCTGGTGCGTTGAATTCAGGCCGGCTCACATGAGCCCGCGTCCCTGAGGCAGGCTCTCGATTAAAGCTCCACCGAAGCGACCGCTACAGGGCGTTATAGCGCAGCATCGGATAGCGTTCCTGGAAAGTAAGCTGGCCGGACACGATAGCCGCCGACATTCCGGCACTCGATGCCGTTTGCTCTTCCGCCGGCGCGTCGTCGTTCGCCTCGACCAACGTATCTTCCGGCAGCGACACGATCGATGTCAGCGCCGCATGCACGGCCGCGGTTCCGAGCTGCCGGGCCGTCAACTGTCCAGGCTCATCCTGCGTGATGGGAGAGGTCTCCGCAGGCCGATCGAGGCGCGACCGATCGATCGTCTGATCGTCCGGCGTCGCCTCGCGCCGTGCCAGCGCTCGCCAGGTTTCGACGGCCGTCTTCGCCTCAATGACGTTTTCCATGAAGGCGTGCTCGGAATGAAAGCGGCGCCACCGTCCGCTTTCATAAAGTTCGATGAGATAGTCGAGCCGCTGTTCGGCGATCCTGCACCAGCGATCGAGGATGTGCTGAGCGTAGTCCTGAACATGCCTTTGGGCGAGCCCGGCGTCGTTTCGTTGAGTCATGGGACAGTCCGCAAGGGGGAGAACGGACGCAGACGCAACGAACGAATCATTCAAATGACTGTCGGATATTCTGTGGAAAACTTTGGCGAAGTCCAGCACTTTGTGGCACGAATATGACGCCGCCGGCACGGGTTTACACGGATGCGGTTGTCGCGGCGGTTCGGAAAGGTCGCTGAAACGAAGAGACCCGCCCGGGGGGACAACCGGGCGGGTCAAGCCATATGGGCGCTGGGGTGGATGGGCGCTCGCGCCTGATATAGCCTCGGGGGAGTTTTGGCTCCCTCATTGCTTGTGTCGTCGCGCCCGCGAAAAACGTTCAAGGCGGGCGTGAATTTTTTAACGATCTGGAAACACTGATTATTTCGCGGAAGGAGCCGCCACGGGCGGGTCCATGCTTGCCGGCGCGGGTAACGGCTCGCCCGCAGCGGGCTCAGTCTCGCCGGACGTCGCCGCGGCGGCATCGGATGCCGCGACGGCCGGCGCCGGATTGGACACGGCGATCACCGGCGCAGGTTTGTCCGCAGCGGAGACAGCGCCATCTGGCACGGCCTTCACTGCGCCGTACCCGTTCGCCTCGCCGGCCCCGAACAGGTCATCGCGGCCCGGCGCTCCCAGATCGCGGGCGCTGGTCGTCAGGATGGCGCGGACGTCGGCCGGCTTCAGCGCCGGATTGCGCTCCAGCACCAACGCAGCAAGACCGCTGACATAGGCGGCGGAGAACGAGGTGCCCGACGTCATCTGGTATTTTCCGCCGGGCGCGGGAAGGAAGATATCGACGCCGGGAGCCGCGACCGCGATATGGCTGCCGCGGTTGGAGGCGGCAAACAGACGGTCGTCGACATCGGTCGCGCTGACTGCGATCACACCGGCGTCGGCGGCCGGATAAAGCGGCGGCGATTTCGGACCTGCATTGCCGCTCGCGGCCACCATGACGATGCCCTTTGCCGCCACGGCTGCGATGCCGCGCGAGACCAGCGCATCCTTCGGGCCGGCAAAGCTCATGTTGACGATCTGCGCCCCGTGAGCAGCCGCGTAGTCCAGACTCCTGAGGATCGTGAACGACGTGCTCTCGGCAGCGCCCTGCGTCACGCCGAAAGCGCGGATCGCGAGAATCCTGGCGGCCGGCGCACTCCCCATCAGCCGCGCATGGGCGGCGATCGCGCCGGCGATGCCGGTGCCGTGCACGTGCGCCCCGGCCCTCGCATCGAGGGCATCGAAACTCCCGGCGATCGAGCCGGCCAGTTCAGGGTGATCGGCGTCGATCGCGGAATCGATCACCGCGACGATGATGCCTTTGCCGTGCGCCAGCGTATGCGCCTCCGGAAGCCTCAGCTTTGCCAGCGCATATTGCGCGGGGTCGCCTTCGGCGACCGCGGCCGCCGTGTTCTGATCCTGCAGGACGTAACGGAAATTCGGCTGCACCGAGCGGACGGCTGCATCGGCGCGCAATTCGGCCTGCACCTGCTCAACCGGACGCTGGCCGACGATGCGGAACAGGCTGACCGTGCTGCCGGTCAGCGGAAAATCCTGGGAGTTGATACGTTGAAGCCGGTGCCTTCGCGCCAACGCAGCGAGTTGTGCATCAGGCATGGCGGCGGTTTCGGCGACGATCTGGCCCGGCAGATAGTTGCGCTGCGCAGCAGTCTGTCGCGGGTCGCGGCGAGGTCCGCTGTTCTGATCCTGCGGCGGCGGACCATTGCCTCCGAGGTCGGCAACGAACGGACGGCCGTTGCATTCGCCGCTCATCAGGCCGTCGCCGCGCGCGCAAACCGGATAGGTGTTGGGCGTGTAGCGGATATAGGAGATGCCTGATGCGGTGACGGCGGTGACCGGCTTCCGTGGTTTCGGCTCGCGGTCAACGGTCTTGCGGCGCGGCGGACGCGACCGCCCGCCGTCGTTCGCCGGGGCGTCCTCTCGTTCGATGACACGGTAGGGAGCTTCGACATAGGGGGCTTCGATCACACTGAGCGGCAGTCCATAACCCAACCCGCCGTAACCCAGCCCGATGCCACGATGGCCCCAGCCCGGATGGTAGCCGCCACCCATCCCGCCGCGTCCGGCCGTTATGCCGTCGCGCGATCCGAACGCCGCAGCGCCTCTGGATCCTCCTTGCATGATGGTTTGCGCGTGAACTGTGAGAGCACCGAATCCCGCGAGCCCGCACAGACCCGTCACCGCGGCGAGCACGGCGCTCCATCTCGTTACGCTCGTCGCGCGCCGACGCATCGCCCGATCCTATTGAGCCGGAACGGCGAGATTGACGATCTTCTCACTCTGAAGCCTGCTGATCAGGTCGCCGGAGTCCTTCGGCGCCCTGCCGTCAAAACGCAACTGGAACAGGCCGCCTCTTGATACCGAAACGATCGTCGCCTGATAGGCATCGAGCAGCGCGCTGATATCTGACATGCGCGCGTCCGGTGCGAACCGCACCAGCACTTGCGGACTCGAGTCGGTGGCCAGTCCGCGGGTCATCGGTGTGTTTTCCGCACGATGCGACGCGGTCTGGAACGAATGGCCTCCGTCCCTCGCCAGCATCGCGGCGATCACGCCGGCCTGAAGCAGGACGACGAGCCCGCCGATCGCACCGCTTGCGGCCAGCATGCGCGGCGAAAGTCCCGCGAGGAATTGCGAGATCCGCGCCGACAGGCCGCGCGACATCGAAGCGCTGCGCACCGGCTCGGCATCGATCGCGGCAAACAGTTTTTGCATCGGACGAACAGACGGCGCGCCCAGACTTTCATTCAGCGAAATGGTTTCGACATACTCCTGCTGGATGACCGAATACTGCTTCGCGAGCGCCGGATCCCGCGCCAGCGCCTGCTCGACCCGACGCGCATCGCGGGCACTCAGCGTTCCGGCCGCGTGCCACGGCAGCAGGGCCTCGATGTCGTCAGGTCCAGCCTCAACGATCTTCTTGTTCGCCGCCATCATGGCCAACCTCGTTCTATGCCGGCTGCCTTCAGCAGACCGGCCAGCTTCTTGCGCGCATAGAATAGTCGCGTCTTCACCGTGTTCTCGGGAATCCCGACGATCTCGGCGACCTCTTCCACCGATTTCTCGTGGTAATAAACAAGATCGACGATTTCCCGGTGTTCCGCCGAAAGCCGCGTCAGGCACTCACGCAATGCGTTACTCGTATCCTTCTTCTGGACCGTCACTTCGGGATCGTCGGATTGATCCTCGATCGCGTTGGCGGCCTCATCGTCCAGTTCGGCATCCTTCCTGCGGCGCAGCGCCGACAGGGCCTTGAAGCGCGTAATGGCCAATAGCCATGTGGAGACGGCGGATCGGCCCTCGAACTTGCCGGCCTGGCGCCAGACATCGAGAAAGACCTCGCTGACAAGATCTTCCGCGACCTGTTCGTTTCTCACGAGCCTCAGTCCAAAACGAAAGACTCTGACGTGGTGCCGCCCATACAGCACCTGCATGGCGAGGCGGTCGCCTTGAGCGATCCGGGCGATCAGGGTCTCATCCGATGCCGCCTGTGCCGCACTCACTGGCCGTCTCGCAGAATTGGTCGGCGTTGCAGGGCTAAAGGTTCGACTGGCAAGGCAAATCTTCTCAAATTGTCGGCATCGGTGATCAGGCAGGCTTGTGGTCTGATTCTAACGTCTGCATCCCAGCGCGGGAGGATTTGTAAATGCGAGAGGACCACGAGCAATAAAATACAAGCCTGGCGGAGGATTTTGAATCTGGGTTCAGGCGATACGCCAGCGACGCGGGGTAGCATTCCACCAAGGTTGAGCCTGAATCAGCGGAAAGGGCAAGGCATCCGCCCTGCCCTGGAAGAGGATCACGATATAAAGCTGGCCTGACCGCGGGCCGTGAACCTCGCCTCCGCCCGGACAGGCGAAAATTCCCTTGCAGAAATAACCTGTTAACAATACCGCCACCTCTCCCCGCCAGCCAAAAGATACCAAACCTAAAGGCTTTTCCCGGTAGACTCCATCAAGCTGCGTCATCGACCGGCGCTTCTGATCTACGCTTACCCGTACCGTTCCGATCGCGATTCGGATCCAGGCGAAGAATGTCGCTGCGTACGATGTGGGAACTCTAGGATAGAGCCAATGGCTTCCAAATCGGCCGTCTCCTCCGCAAGTCTGCTCGACGAACTTCAGACTGTTCTCGCCCATGGCACCGTTGCGCGGCGGGTCGAAACGCTGCGGCGCGTCACCGACCTGTTCCTGAACAACGCGGTCGACTATTCCGACGAACAGATCACCGTCTTTGACGACGTGTTCAATTGCCTCATCCGCCATATCGAGACTTCGGCGAAAGCATTGCTCGCCAGACGTCTCGCTCCCATTGCCAAGGCTCCGCCGCAGATCATTCACGCGCTGGCCTTCGACGATCTGATCGAAATCGCCGCGCCCGTGCTGTCGTTGTCCGAACGGCTCGGTGACGATGCGCTGGTCGAGAACGCCCGCAGCAAGAGCCAGGCGCATCTGCTGGCCATTTCGACACGGAAAGTCCTGAGCGGCGCTGTCACCGATGTTCTGGTGGAGCGAGGCAACGACGAGGTCGTCAAAAGCACCGTCAACAATCCGGGCGCGGAATTCTCCGAGCAAGGTTTCACGCGCCTCGTCGCACGCGCCGAGGCCGACGACGACATCGCGATCTGCGTCGGAAAGCGGCGGCCGTCGATCCCACGTCATCATTATCTCAAGCTGATCGCAAAGGCCTCCGCCTCGGTGAAGGCCCGTCTCGCCGCGGCAAACCCGGACCGGGTGAACGATGTTTCGGTCGCCGTCAGCGAAGTGGCACAACGGGCGCGTTCGGCGCCGGCGGCCATCAGCGAGGATACGACCATTGCACACGGACTGGTCAGGTCTCTCTACGAAGACGGACGGCTCGATGAAAAAGAAGTTGCTTCATTTGCAAAAGCCGGGAAGTTCGACGAAACCAACGCCGCTATCGCCTGCCTCGCCAAAGTCTCGGTCGCCGTCGCCGAGAAAATGATGATCGAATCCAAAACCGAGGGCGTGCTCATTCTCGCGAAAGTCAGCGGGCTGTCCTGGCCGACCGTCAAAACCATCATCAACATGCGCAGGGATCTCGCGGATATCGAGGTGACGGATATCAATGCCGCGGAGCAGACCTACGAACGTCTGCGCCCTTCCACGGCGCAGCAGGTGCTGCGTTTTCACCGGACGCAGCAGGCGGCTGACGCCGGCTGACGTGCGCTGCCCCGGCGGCAATGCCATGGTTTCGCCACGGTCGTTGAAATTCCCTTTTTCTGCCCCTGTATGGCCACGCCCGGCGTTTCTTTTGTCGGCCGATCGGCTGACAAAACGGGGAGATTGCCATGAGCATCAAGGCCAGAGGACGCTCGGCGTTGATCATCGCAGCAGGGCTTTGTTTGGGTTTCGCAGGGCCGATGCGCGCGACCGACAGCGCGGCGGAACCGGCCAGTCTGGCCTCCCACGCTGAAAACGCCGGTGCACCGGTCAAGCTCACCAACCATAAGGCGCACAAGCGGCACGCACGAACGCGGAAACCGACCAAACCGGAAACGAAAGCCGATACGAAAGTTCACGCGGCGACAACCGCTCACGAGACGACGGCAACTGAGGACAGCGACAAGCAGACGCCGCTACCGCCGGCCGTCGCCGACGCGAATGCCAATGCCGAGATGCCCGGTGCCATCGAAGATTTGCCCAAGACCGAAGCGGGTGCACTCGCCAGCAGTGCCGGCCAGATGCTGTCCGCCAATCAGGGCGATTCCAAACCGCAAGCCGGCAATGCGAACTCCGCGACTGCCGCGGATATCGTTTCGCCCGACGAACTCAACGAAATCGACCGCGCCCTGACCGACGACAAGCCGGCTGAAGCTCACCTCGCGCTGGCGTCCATCGACGTCGCGCCACCCGCGAGCAGCGCCGACACCGCAGCACAGGCGGTGACGGCGAGCGATAACTCCACCTGGAATCACACCTCCCTGATCGGCAAGATCTTCATCGCCTTCGGCGGGCTGCTCACGCTCGGCTCCGCCGCGCGGATGTTCATGGCCTGATCTCGCGTTCGTGCCGCCCCGAAAGCCGGCCGATATTTCCATTCTTCCGCTGCCGCCGGTCCGTCGCTCTCGCCGGACCGGCGTTTTGTATCCGAGCCGCAGGCCGCGCAACGCAAACGCAGCCTTGCGGCGTCGCTTGACCGCGGGCACATTGCCAACCGACACACATCCGTCGCGGCATGCAGCGGGAGAAGCGGGATGGCCATGAGCACGTTCGAGCACATCGTCGTCGAGAGAAAGGACGCGGTCGGCATCATCAGGCTGAACCGGCCGAAAATGCTCAACGCACTGTCATTCGCGGTGTTTCGTGAAATCGCAACCGCGGTTGACGATTTCGAGGCCGACGACGGCGTCGGCTGCATCCTGATCACCGGCAACGAAAAGGCTTTCGCCGCCGGCGCCGACATCAAGGAGATGCAGCCGAAAAGCTTCATCGATATATTCAGCGAGGACTTCCAGACGATCGGCAGCAATCGCGTCGCCACCTGCAGCAAGCCGACCGTGGCGGCGGTAAGCGGCTATGCGCTCGGCGGCGGCTGCGAACTCGCCATGATGTGCGACATCATCATCGCTTCCGACACCGCGAAATTCGGCCAGCCCGAAATCACGCTCGGCACCATTCCCGGCATCGGCGGCACGCAGCGCCTGACCCGCGCCGTCGGCAAGGCCAAGGCGATGGATCTTTGCCTCACCGGTCGGATGATGGACGCGGCGGAAGCCGAGCGGTCGGGACTTGTGAGCCGCGTCGTACCCGTCGACAGACTGATGGACGAGGCGATCGACGCCGCCGAAAAGATCGCCTCGATGTCCCGTCCTGCCGCGGCGATGGCCAAAAGCGCCGTCAACCGCGCCTTCGAGACGACGCTGTCGGAAGGCATGAACGTCGAACGCGACCTGTTCCGCTCGACCTTCGCGCTGGAAGACCGCGCCGAAGGCATGGCGGCATTCGTCGAGAAGCGCAAGCCGGACAATAAAAACCGGTAGATTGTTCTCACCGATCAGTTGCCCCTGCACACGCGGGGGCAACGTCAGGCTCTAATGTCATGCGGGAGCTTGATACGCGTATCCATCAATCTTCATGATGATCTTTTTTTAGATGGATAGCAGATCGTCTGCGCGCTTCGCCCTTTAGCCAGGCCATGGCGACGGCTTATGTCCCGCGGCTGCGCTTCAGCGCGCCGTTGAGCAGCGCACGATAAAGCCTGTCCGAAAACCTGTTCGGGTGATCGAGGCCCATGCGCGCCAGCGCGGGCTGTATCGACGCATCGCCGGGGCGCAATCCTTCCATCAGCAAACCGGCGAGGGCCAATGGTGAGCGCGACGCGTCACGCAAGGATTCAAGCGCCGGGATCAGCCGCTGCTCCACCTCGGTGAAATCGCTGCCGAACGGAAACGCCGGCAGCAGACCAGCCGCCTGCGCGGGCCTCAGCGCGTCGGCAATACGCGCCGGCGTATTGTCGCAATGCGCCGCAGGAATCCGGTGATCGCGCGGCAGCTTTCCGGCGTCGACCGCCTGCCGCATGAGTTGGTCCTGGAAACGTGAATCCGCGACGTTGAGCATCGCGGCGATCACCTCGGCATCGGACTTGCCGCGCAGATCCGCCACGCCGTATTCGGTGACGACGATATCGCGCAGGTGGCGCGGGATGGTGGCATGACCATAGGACCAGCGGATGTTGGATACCACGCCGCGCTTCTCGCGCCGCGTCGATTCCAGCGTAAGGATCGAGCGCGCGCCTTCGAGCGCAAAGGCCTGCGCGACGAAATTGTACTGCCCGCCGACGCCGCTCACCACCTGACCGTTTTCGAGACCGTCGGAGATCGCGGCTCCCATCAAAGTCGCCATCATGGTGTTGTTGACGAAGCGCGCATCGACGCGGTCGCGACGCCTGGCGGCCTCGTCGCCGTAAAGTTCATTGGTGAAGGACACCGCCGTCATCTGGATGCGCGCGCGTTGCACAGGCGTCATCTCGCGCAAGGCGCGGTAGAACGATTGCGGCCCCAGAAAGAACGCGCCGTGCAGAACGGCGCCATCGACCTCGCGCCTGAGCACGCCGGCCTCGATCAGCCCGAGGAACGCCTCGAACACCATTTCGCTGACGCCATAAAGCCCGGCTGCGAACGGCGCGGTTTCTTTCATCGCGCTGTTCGGAGCGAGCCGCGCCGCGATGTCGCGAAAACGCGCACTATCACGGTGGCGAAGAATCAGGCTTTGCGCCAGCGCGTCACCGACCTGGCCGATGCCGATCTGCAACGTGCCGCCGTCCTTGATGAGCCCCGCCGCATGCAGGCCGATTGCGTATTTGGTATCCGACACAGGCTCGGACGGCGGCGCGAACAGCGGAAAATCGGTCTCGGGGCTGTCCAGGATGGCGCTGAATTCGCTTGCCGGGAGATCGCCCGCGCCGGGCATGAACGGCAGTTGCGAATTGACCTGCCCCACCAGCTTGAACGACGCCCGGCCGGCGGCGCGGGCGCGCAGGAGATCGAGCGTGGTGTCGGTGTTGCAGCTCAGACTGTAGCGCGTCTCGCCGTCCACGACGCGCTTGGCCACAAGCTGGGTGATGACGTTGAGGCCGCGGTCGAGGATATAGGATGCGGCGTGGGTGTAATTGGCGGCGATATAATGTTGCTGGGCATAGGCGTTGCGCAGCCACTTGCCCGCCAGAAAAAAGAATTCGGTGACCTTGATGTTCGGCGGCAGCTCGCCTTTGTGCAAGGCGGCGGCGTAATCGAGGTCGGGCCAGCCGCCGAACAGGCGCTCGATCACCGGTGCGATGAATCGCTTTTCCAACTCGCTTGAGGGCCGTGGTTTCTCCAACGTCAGCGCCGAGAAGAAAGTCAGGTCGAGATTGCGATCGGCTGCAGCACGCTGATAGAGCGCATTGATGATGTGATTGGCCTTGCCGAGCCCAAGCGGCAATCCCACCATCAGATGGGAGCCGACATCGCGAATGATGTCGTCGACAATCGCGGCGGGATCGGTGAAAATTTTGGGCATCAGCAAATAGTCTGCATATCGATCAAATTCGGCGCACTTTCCCGCCTTCCACGCCGCGGCTCTCGCCGCAACGATACTGGCGTCATTCGTTCAAATCCCGGGACAGCACCAGCCGGTCGCGGCGGCGCGCCCTTACGCCTTTAGCTTCGAGGCCGGCAACGATGGCGCTGCCGTGCGCCGTGTCCTGGGCCTCGATCACCAGTTCGACCTCGGTCATGTTGGCCGACAACGCGCTGAACAGACGCTGATGCTGCACCTCGACGATGTTGCCGCGGAGTTCCGCGATAATGCAGGCGAGTTCGGCGAGCGCGCCCGGCTTGTCGGATATCTCCACCACGAGGTCGATCAGCCGGCCGTCGCGCACCAGCCCGCGCATCAGCACATTGGCGAGTGTGCGCGTGTCGATATTGCCGCCGGAAATGATCAACCCGACTTTCCGTCCGACAAATCGGGCGGGATTGCTCATCAGCGCCGCGAGCGCAGCCGCGCCCGCGCCTTCCGTCACGGTCTTCTCGATCTCCAGCATCTGGATGACGGCCTTTTCGATCAGGCGTTCCGCCACCGTCATCACCTCGATGCCGTATTCGCGCAGGATCGCCAGCGGCAGCGCGCCGACGTCGCGCACCGCGATACCTTCGGCGATGGTCGCGCCGCCAACCGAGATCGGACGCCCGGCGAGATGCTGCGCCACGGCGGCGTAGGACTCCACCTCGACGCCGATGACCTCGACGGCCGACGTATGGTTCGCCGCCGCGATCGCGCAGCCCGCGACCAGTCCTCCGCCACCGACCGGCGTCAGGATACAGTCGAGCGTCGGCTGATCCTCCAGCATCTCGATCGCCACCGTGCCCTGCCCCGCGATCACGGCCGGATCGTTATAGGGATGGACAAAGACGAGATTTTCGTCCGCGGCCAGTTGCCGGGCAAAGGCGGCGGATTCCGCCAGAATCTCGCCCTCGAGCCGAACCCGCGCCCCGAGCTTTCTCGTCCGCGACACCTTCACGAACGGCGTCGACTTCGGCATCACGATGGTGGCGGCGATGCCGAGGTTGTGAGCGTGATAGGCGACGCCCTGGGCGTGGTTGCCGGCGGACATGGCGATGACGCCGCGGCGCGCCTCCTCAGGCGACAGCGTGAGCAGCTTGTTGGCCGCGCCACGTTCCTTGAAGGAGGCGACGAACTGCTGGTTTTCCAGTTTTAACCAGACCTCTGCGCCGCTGATATCGGACAGCGTGCGCGAATGGACCAGGGGCGTGCGGATCACCCGGCCGGCGAGACGGTCCGCGGCCGCCCGCAGATCCGCCACGCCGATGGATTTGCCGTGCTCTGCATCGCTCATACTTGTCCCTCGGTGAGTGGTCGAACGCGGGTTTATGCTACCTGCGGGAAATTCGAAACAGGTATCGTCAACGGCCTCGCCTTGTCCGCGCGAGGTGAAGATCATGGAAAATGGCGGTCCGGGCCAGATTCTCGGAGACCGTCGGCTATCGCCGCTGACCGAAGCCCTGATTTCGCGCAAAAAACATACCGGCGCATTAATATTTGCGATTGCTGCGGCCACAACAGCCGGCACCGGGAGACCCTCCTCCGCCGGGACCGGCGCGGCGCGTGACAAACCGTCTCGGCTTCGTCCATGATTTGCGCCGAACGCAAGGAGCTCGAATGTCCGCCATTGATCCTCTGACTGCTGCGGGTGTCGTCCTGGCCACCGCGGCGACCGATGCCGTCTATGTGATGTTCACCTCTGCCGTGGTGGCGCGACGGCGGGTGCCGGCGGCGACCTGGAGCAGCGTCTGGTATCTGCTTTCGTCCTTCGCGGTGATCAGCTATACCGAAAATTGGGTCTATGTCGCCTTCGCGGCGGTCGGCTCCTGGCTCGGCGCCTTCGCGACCATCACCTTCCTGCACCGCCCGCCCGGGGGGCCGCCGGTCGGCGCGTCGGTGGAGTGAAGAGAGCACAATGATCTACGAAATCGCCGATCGTTTTTGTCGTCATTCCGGGACGCGTCGAAGACGCGAACCCGGAATCCGATGCGCAATTGCGCATCTGTGATCGCCGCTAAGGCGGCGTCCGGAATGACGTGGGGAGGCTTTCAATGAAAATCGCGCGAGCGCGGCAGGATGCGCACATCGCGCGGATGGCGGGTGCGTTGCGCGGGATTGTCGGGATGATCGCGACGATCATCGTTGAGCGGCTCGGCCGGTGCAGCCGGCGACGGCAGCGGATGTGAGACAAGCGCGTCGTTCGCCAGATGCATCAGCTCAGCGGAGCGATCGGTCAGTTTATCCGCGACCAGATGCACGACCTGCTCCGGGCTACTCTGGATAGTGCCCTCCACTTCGATCAGCCGCGCGCCCATCACCTCCTTGCGATAACGCTCCATGATTTTTGGCCACACCACGATATTGGCGATACCGGTCTCGTCCTCCAGCGTCATGAACACGACGCCCTTGGAACTGCCCGGCCGCTGCCGCACCAGCACGACACCCACGCATTTGACGCGGCGCTTATCGTTGGCATGCGAGACCTCCGCGCAACTCACCACGCGCTCGCGAGTGAACATCGCGCGCAAAAACTCCATCGGGTGCCCCTTCAGCGACAGCCGCACGGTCTGATAATCGGCGACCACCTGCTCCGGCAGCGGCATTTCGGGCAGCGGCGCGGCATGTTCGTCCGGCAGTTCGCGCGCGACGGCGCTTTCGAACAACGGCAGCGGCACATCGTCCGGAAGGCGGCGCACCGCCCACAGCGCCGCGCGGCGGTCAAACCCGAGCGAGCGGAAGGCATCGGCATCGGCCAGCAGGATCAGCGCGCGCTTCGGCAGTTTCGTATCGCGGGCGAAATCCTCGATGGAGGTGAAGGACCGGCGTTGCCGCGCGGCGACAATCCGCTCGCCCCAGTCGTCAGATGTCAACGAAGAAGAAGATAACTGTTCTTGAGACGGCGGGTTTGAAGCCCCAATCCACGCATTGCCTGCTCTCTCCCCCCTTGTGGGGGAAAGGTGAAGAGAGGGGTATCTCAAGCACTGGTCTTGTAGCTTACCCCTCTCCCTGACCCTCTCCCACAAGGGGATCGGGAACAACTTTTCATCGGCCACCTGCTGCTTGCCTCTCTCCTCATCCGGATCGACCCACTTGAATCCGTCGATCTGGCGGAAGCCGAGCCGCACCGCGTGATGCGCGCCCGCGCGCTCCTCCAGAGTGTTCTGCGAATGGCTGAACGAAACATCGATGGGCCGCACCTCGACGCCGTTCTTTTTGGCATCTCCCACGATCTGCGCCGGCGCATAAAAACCCATCGGCTGCGAATTCAGCAAGGAGCAGCAAAACGCGTCGGGATGGAAATGCTTCAGCCACGACGAGACGTAAACAAGTTGCGCAAAGCTCGCCGCATGGCTTTCCGGAAAGCCATAGGAGCCGAATCCCTTGATCTGCTCGAAACAGTTTTTCGCGAACACGGGATCGTAGCCGCGCGCGATCATGCTGTTGACCATCTTCTCCTGAAAGGAGCCGATGGTGCCTACGTTGCGGAACGTCGCCATGGCGCGACGTAACCCATTCGCCTCTTCCGAGGTGAATTTCGCGGCGACGATGGCGATGCGCATCGCCTGTTCCTGAAACAGCGGCACGCCCAGCGTGCGCTTCAGAACATTCCGTAGTTCATTCTTGTCGCCGCCTTTCGGATAGGGATAGTCGATCTTGTCGGAATCCATGGCGCGCCGCTTCAGGTAGGGGTGCACCATGTCGCCCTGGATCGGGCCGGGACGGACGATGGCGACCTCGATGACGAGATCGTAGAACGTGCGCGGCCTCAAGCGCGGCAGCATGTTCATCTGCGCCCGGCTCTCGACCTGGAATACGCCGATGGATTCGCCACGACACAGCATATCGTAGACCGGCTTCTCATCCTGCGGGATCGTCGCCAACTCCCATCGCTCACCCTTGTGATCCGCGATCAGGTCAAAACATTTGCGGATGCAGGTCAGCATGCCGAGCGCCAGCACGTCGACCTTCATCATCCGTAATGTATCGACATCGTCCTTGTCCCACTCGATGAAGGTGCGGTCATCCATCGCCGCATTCCCGATCGGAACGTAAGTGTCGAGCCGGTCCTGCGTCAGCACGTAGCCGCCGATATGCTGCGACAGGTGACGCGGAAAGCCGATCAACTCGGTGGCGAGTTCGACGGCGCGGCGCACCATCGGGTTTTGCGGATCGAATCCGGCCTGCCTGACCTGCATGTCGCTGACGTCGTCGCCCCAGCTTCCCCAGACCGTATCCGCGAGCGCCGCCGTCACATCCTCGGTCAGGCCCAGCGCCTTGCCGACATCGCGAATGGCGCTGCGCGGCCGATAGCGGATGACGGTGGCGATGATCGCGGCGCGGTGACGGCCGTAGCGGCGATAGACATACTGCATGACCTCCTCGCGGCGCGAATGCTCGAAATCGACGTCGATATCGGGCGGCTCCAGCCGCTCCTTGGAAATAAAACGTTCGAACAGCAGGTCGACCTTAGTGGGATCGACGGAGGTAATGCCGAGCACGTAACAGACTGCCGAATTCGCCGCCGAGCCGCGCCCCTGGCACAGGATGTTCTGCGCGCGCGCCCAGTGCACGATGTCATGCACGGTGAGAAAGTAATGGGCGTAGTTGAGTTCAGCGATCAGGTCCAATTCCTTGCGGAGAACCGTTTTCAGATCTTCATCCGCACCTTCCGGAAAATATTTTTCGACACCTGCCCACGTGAGATCCTCCAGATGACGCTGCGCCGTCTTGCCCGGCGGCACCGGCTCGTCGGGATACTGGTATTTGAGCTGGTCGAGCGAAAATTCGATGCGCGAGGCGAACGCCACGGTTTCGGCGATCGCCTCTGGAATATCGCGAAACAGCAGCGCCATCTCATGTACCGGCTTCAGATGCCGCTCGGCGTTGACTTCCAGCTTGCACCCGATGGCATCGATGACAGTCTTTTCGCGGATGCAGGTCAGCACATCCTGCAAGGGACGCCGCGCGGAATGATGATACAGCACCTCGTTGGTTGCGAGCAGCGGCACGCGCGCGGTGGTCGCGATCCGGTGCAATCGCAGCAGGCGGCGACGGTCGTCGCCGCGATAGAGCAGGCTTGCCGCGAGCCAGACGCCATCCGCGCTGCTCTGCCGCAATCGCTCCAGCGCTTTAAGCGCGGCCACTGCCTCGAAGCGATGCGGCAACGCCAGCACGAGAAGCTGGCCTTCGGCAAACTCCAGCAAATCATCCAATGTCAGGTGACATTCGCCCTTCTCCGCCCCCAGCTTGCCTTTGCTGAGCAACTGACAGAGTCGGCCATAAGCATTGCGATCGCTGGGATAGACAAGAATGTCTGGCGCCCCATCGATGAACACGAGACGCGAACCGACGAGCAGTCTTGGCTTGTGGTGAACTTTGGGATTTTGCAGCTCGGTATAAGCACGCACCACGCCCGCCAGCGTATTGCGATCGGCAATGCCAATCATCGGAAGGCGCAATTCGCTCGCCTGATGCACATATTCCTGCGGATGCGAACCGCCATACAGAAACGAGAAGTTGGTCATGATGCCGATTTCGGCAAAGGCCGGACTATCGCGCGGATGCTTCATGCGAACAGCCCGTGCAGGAACCAGCGGAACGTCTGGACTTCACGCCCGTAAATTCCTTCGCGATAAAGCCAATAACGTACGCCTTCCCTATCCTCGGCACGAAAATAATCACGCGTCAGCGTGCTGCTGTCGGCGCGGGCGACTGCCACCTCGCCCTGTGGCGGATGCAGGCGCATGAATTCATCGTCAGGTTCAGGCGACAAGGACTGCTCGCAGCGATTCCACCATTCCATGGCGATGCGTTCGGGTCCTTCGACGTGTGCAATGAGACACTGGCGATGACGCCATTTGAACTGCGCCGGCGGTCCATCCGGAAACATCGCCGTCACATCGATCGGCTCCGGTGGCGCAAACATGCGCAGCGGCCGCAGCGGCGGCTCACCCTCGATACGCTCCAACCATTCGGCACGCATGGCCGCCGCAAGATGCTGTTGCGCCGGCACCGGGAGCGACGCGCGCTCCGGAATGTGGGTGTTCTGCGGCAGGTGCACGACGACGCGATGACTGCCGATGCGGGCGGCAAGACGATCGACCAGCGCCGCCACCTCGTCATTGTCCCTGACATGTGTGTCGAGGTCGCGCTGCTCCTGTATCACGAGATCGGTCCGGACGGCGGACAGCCGCACCATATCGAAACCGAAGCCGGGGTCGAGCGGATCGGCCAACGCGTCGAGCCGCTCGCGGAACAAACGATCGATGGTCTCGCCGCGCGTGACCGGACGTCCGGTCTCGACAGCAATGACGCGCACCGCGCCGTCGGTGCGGAAAAAACCTGCTTCCAGCCGCCGCGCTCCCTTGCCCTGTTTTTCCATCGCGGCGATGAGCGTGCGCGCAAGGCTCGCCAGCGTCATCGCGATCGCGCCGTCGGTGGCGATCGGCTCGGCGAAGCGTTTCTCGACGATAAAATCCGGCAGCGGCTTGCGCGGGTTGATCGGCGCGTCGCTTTGCCCCAGCGTCTGTTCCAGAAGCACAGTGAAAGTCGATCCGAACCGCGCCGCGATCTCGTGGCGGCCGCGCGCGGCGACATCGCCGATGGTTTTCAGCCCGGCGCGGCGCAGCCCGCGCGTGATCGCATCATCCGCGCCGAGCGTGAACACCGGCAGCGCCGCAACCGCTCGGGCCTCCTTGCCGGGCGCAACGATCCGGCCATGGGTATGACGCGTCAGCGCCCGCGCGCAGGCCGGCGTGCCGGCGATCGCCGCGCTGACGACAAAACCCTGCCGCGTCAGCGCGCCGCACAGCGCATTCATCAGCGCCGCCTCGCCGCCGAACAGATGCGCGCAGCCGGTGATGTCCAGAAGCAGACCCTGCGGCGGATCGAGCGCCACCAGCGGCGTGAAGCGGTCGCACCAGTCGGCGATATCGTTCAGGATTTTGGCGTCGGCCATCTCATCGGCGTCGAACACGTCGATGCCGGGGCAGATCGCGCGGGCATTGGCCAGCGGCAACCCGACCGCGAGACCGATCCGCGCGGCCGCGTCATCCAGCGCGGCGATGACCAGCGCGTTGTTCTGTTTGGCGACGACGATGCGGGGAAATCTCTTCTCCATAATGGTCGGGCTTAATTGCGAACCACGACAGGCTTCAACCAGTCCGTCGGAGCGCAACAACTCGCGCACGATCCGGTCGGTCGGCAGACGCGGAAGCCACAGGCTGAGGATGCGTCTGCGCGCCACGGATCGAGACGTCACGGAAGAGGCACTCATCACATTTCCACTCCATGATCCATTGGCCGGTCTGGCCATGACGGTTGCGGACAAGCCGCGTCTCAAGCACGGGTGCGCCCCATGCCTGCCACGCCTCGCATGGCGGCGAGCGCGCCGGGCGCACGATCCATCGTGTCTCCGCCGTCGAAGGCAATAGCGTTGCAGCCACCCGCAGCAGCAGCCCGGTGACTCCGGAGGCCCGCGCCGCCAGCGTCAGCCTGCGGCTCGCGACGAGATCGAGCAGACGCGTCTCGCCCCATATCTCCATGACCACGGCGCCGAGCGCATCGCAGGCCAGCGCATCGGCCGCCGTCCGCAACGCGTTCTCCACATCTGATGCATGGACCGTCACCAACAGACACGGATCGAGACCGAGTTCGCGCCATCCGCGCATCGACAGCGCACCGGATTCGCGCGCGGCAAAATCCTGCCGTACCCAGAGCAGCGGCCGGTTTGCGCATACCCGCTGCGCAAGGCCCGCGATGAAGCCGCTCGCCGCCGCGCTGTGTCGTCCTTCCGCGAACACCTCATGCATCGCGCCACGCGCCAGCCCACCCTGCAGCACGGCATCCGCCTCTTCATGACCGAGCGCGGCCCGGCCCGGCATTCCGCCGCCGCGACCGGCCTCGATGCGCGCGATGCGGTCGCGCAGACGCGCAAGCGTCTCTGCGCTGCTTCGGTTTCCAGTCATGATCGCAATCCGCTCGTGACAATGAACTCGCGGCGGAGTAAATTGTTCCCGTTATGTTCTATAATAAGCTTATCAGGCAACCGGGAGTCAACCAGCTTTTCGCGCACGATTTTTGCTTACGAATCCAAAGGCATCAAAGGAACGCCGGTCAGCGCCGGGCATTGCCTCAGAGGTTTCAGTGACAAACCCGACAGCGGAGACGCCCATGACCGCCTCGCCTCTCTCCCTGCCGCGTCTGCGCGAAGAAGCCGCCGGATGCCGCGCCTGTCCTCTCTGGAAGAACGCGACGCAGACCGTGTTCGGCGAAGGACCGGCGCCCGCGCCGATCATGCTGGTGGGCGAGCAGCCCGGCGACAAGGAAGACCTCGCGGGGAAACCCTTCGTCGGACCCGCCGGCCAGATGCTCGACCGCGCGCTGAAAGAAGCCGGCATCGATCGCGGAAAGGTCTACGTGACGAACGCTGTGAAGCATTTCAAGTTCGTGCCGCGCGGCAAGGTCCGGCTGCACCAGAAACCCAACACGGCTGAGATCAGAGCCTGCCGCCAGTGGTATGAACGCGAACTCGCCACCGTCAATCCCACGCTCGTGGTGGCGATGGGCGCGACCGCAGCGCAAAGCGTTTTCGGCAAGATCACGCCGATCAATAAGAACCGCGGTCGGCTGATCGAGACGAACGACGGGCACAAGGCGCTGGTGACGGTCCACCCGTCCTATCTCCTGCGGCTGCCGGAGGAGGACGCGAGAGCGCGCGAATATGAACGTTTTGTCGATGACCTGAAAATCGCCGCAACGCAACTGCGCCGCGACAAGGCGGCGTGAAGCAGATCGACCCGTCATCGGCAGCCCTAGAGTCTTTCACCGTTTCATGGAAACAGTGAAAGACTCTAGGCTCTTGATTTGACCGTTTTCTTCACGCGAACCGGTTTCCACTTCGCTCGAAAACGCTATAGCCGCCGATGACGGACTTCTCGAAAAATCAGGCAGCCAACGCCTCGGAGTTGACACCGGCTTCGGCCAGCGCCGTCAGATCCTTGTCGGTCTTGCGCTCCTGCTGCAGCGTTTCATCGATCAGCTTGACGGCGTCCTTCATGCCAAGCCGGACCGCCCACGCCTTCATGGTTCCGTAGCGCGCCATCTCGTAATGTTCCACCGCCTGCGCCGCGGCGAGCAGCCCAGCGTCCAGCGCCTCGGTGCCCTTGTATTCTTCCATGACTTCCTTCCCCTCCTCAAGAAGGCCGAGGATGGCATCGCAGGTCTTGCCCTTGGCCGGCTTTTCGATCAGTTCGAAAATACGTTCCAGGCGCTCGACCTGGCCTTCGGTCTCGTCATGGTGTTTTTCGAAGGCTGCCCGCAGTTTGTCGGATGTCGCCGCCTTCGCCATCTTGGGCAGCGCTTTCAGGATCTGCTTTTCGGCGAAGTAGATGTCCTTGAGCTGATCAAGGAACAGGTCGTGAAGGTCCTTCTCTTTCGTCATTGTAGCCTCGCGCGGTTGGAGGGGAAATTCCCGCTTCCTAACGCGACGTGAGGGGCTATGTTCCTGGAGCCTTGCAATAGCGATCCCTCAGGCAGCGAGCATGTTCTCGACCAGCCTGATCCAGTACGAGGTGCCGTAGACGATGGCATCGTCGTTGAAGTTGTAGGCTGGATGATGCAGGCCCGCGCTGTCGCCATTGCCGACAAAGATGAAAGCGCCGGGCCGGGCTTCCAGCATGTAGGCGAAATCCTCCGCGCCCATCATCGGCGGGGTCTCATGCACGTTGCTTTCGCCGGCGATTTCCCTCGCGACCTTCATCGCCGTTTCGGTCTGCCGGACGTGATTGACCGTGACCGGATAGCCGCGCCCGAACCTGACATCGATCCTCGTTCCGGTCGTCAGCGCCACGCCGGCGGCAACCTCGCGTATCCGCTTCTCCATCTGGTCGCGCACGTCGGCCTTCAGGGTTCGGACGGTCCCGCCGAGTTCGACGGTCTGCGGAATCACGTTGCGGGTGTTGCCGGCATGGAACTCGCACACCGAGATGACCGCCGATTCCAGCGGATCGACGTTACGCGACACGATCGATTGCAGGGCGACGACAAGCTGCGATCCGGCCAGCACCGGATCGATGCAGAGATGCGGCCGCGCAGCGTGGCCGCCATGACCCTCGATCCGGAAATCGACGGCATCGGTCGCCGCCATGATCGGGCCCGGCCGGATGGCGAAGGAACCGAGCGGGACGCCCGGAAGGTTATGCATGCCGTAGACCTGATCGATCCTGAAACGGTCCATCAAACCGTCCTTGATCATCGCAGCAGCACCGGCGCCGCCCTCCTCGGCCGGCTGGAAGATCACGACGGCCTCGCCGGCGAAATTCCGCGTCTCCGCGAGATAGCGCGCGGCGCCGAGCAGCATCGCGGTGTGGCCGTCATGGCCGCAGGCGTGCATCTTGCCGGGCGTCTTCGAGGCGTAAGGCAGGTTGGTTTCCTCGTGAATCGGCAGCGCATCCATGTCGGCGCGCAGGCCGATCACCCCGACCGCACCATCGGCGGCAGGCTTCCTGCCCTTGATGACGCCGACGACGCCGGTCCGGCCGAGCCCGGTCGCAACCTCGTCGCAGCCGAACTCCCGCAAGCGGTCCGCCACGAACGCCGCGGTGCGGCGCACGTCGTACAGCAGTTCCGGATGCTCGTGGATGTCCCGACGCCAGTCGGCGATATCGGATTGCAGATCGGCAACGCGGTTGACGATGGGCATGGCGGGGTTCCGGTCGGTCGGGACTGAATTTGATCTGTTACCTTATTACCATGACGCGATGAGCGGCCCAATACGCCGATTTTGCAGCGATCAATGCCGCCTGCCATGGGCTTTCCAAGTCGCCGGTAACCGTTTCGTCATCGCGCCCGATGCAGGCGCGGGAATAAATCTGCATGTTCCCCGATCAGGTCTGCATGCCCAACGACGGGCGTGGGAGATTTCTGATGAGCCATGACCACCATCACGACAGCGACGGTGTCAGCCGCCGCAAGGTGCTCGAATGCATGACATGGGCCGGCACGGGCGTGCTCTGGACCCTTGCCGGCGGCGTGCCGCGATCGCTCGGCATTGTCGGATCGGCGCAAGCCGCCGAAGCATCCGCATCCGCCCTCACCTTCCTGCAGATCAGCGACAGCCATGTCGGCTTCGACAAGGCCGCCAACCCGCACGCGCTCGCAACGCTCGAAGAGGCGATCGGCAAGATCAAGACGCTGCCGGCGAAGCCGTCCTTCATGATCCACACCGGCGATATCACCCACCTGTCGAAAGCCTCCGAATTCGACGATGCCGAGCGCATCATCTCGCAGTCGCGGCTCGACGTGCACTACGTGCCGGGCGAACATGACTTCATCGACGAGGAAATTAAACTATATCGCGAGCGGTATGGCCGCGGCACCAAGGGCGCGGGCTGGTACTCGTTCGACGCCAACGGCGTGCACTTCATCGGCCTCGTCAACGTCGTCGATCTTAAGGCCGGCGGCCTCGGCAACCTCGGCGCGGAGCAACTGGCGTGGCTCGCGGACGACCTGACAGGCCGCTCGACTTCGCAGCCGATCGTGGTGTTCGCGCATATTCCGCTGTGGAGCGTCTATCCGACCTGGGGCTGGGGCACCGACGATGGCGCGCGGGCGCTCGATCTGCTCAAGAGCTTCGGCTCGGTGACCGTGTTGAACGGCCACATCCATCAGGTGATGCAGAAGGTCGAAGGCAACGTCACCTTCCATACCGCGCGCTCGACCGCCTTCCCGCAGCCCGCGCCGGGCACCGCGCCCTCGCCCGGGCCGATGAAGGTCGCCGACGACAAGCTGCGCAGCCTGCTCGGTACCGCCAGCATCATCTTCAAACCCGGCGAGGAGCGCCTCGCCATCATCGATACGCCGCTGCAAGGCTGAGGATCGTATGATGTCCCTGAACTTGCGCACAATCGCCGTCCGACTTGCAGCGGCCGCCGCGCTTGCAATGCAAATGTCCGCTGCCCATTGCGAAGAGGCGTCGGTGACGATCGACAACTTCACTTTCGAACCGGCGCAACTGACGGTGAAGGCCGGCACGACCGTGACGTGGACCAACCGTGACGACATCCCGCATACGGTCGTTTCGGCCGGTCAATTCCGCTCCAAGGCGCTGGATACCGACGACAAATACTCGTTCACCTTCACCAGCGCCGGCGATTACAAATATTTTTGCTCGCTGCACCCGCATATGGTGGGAATGATCAAGGTTGAGTAACGGCCAAAAGCGAGGCATCACCTTGGGGCTCAGGCAGCGTCCCGCTGCCGGAGCCCACCCGGCTGCGAACACCACGATGCTGTTTGGCTCACCCGGAGACGATCAGACAAAAGCGCAGCGCTTTCGCGACGCGGCCCTGCCCTATCTCGACGACGTCTACACTGTCGCGCGCTATCTCCTGCGTGATCCCGCCGACGCCGAGGACGCCGTGCAGGAATGCTATCTGCGCGCGTTGAAGCATTTCGACACTTACCACGGTCCGGCGATGAAGCCGTGGCTGCTCGCGATCCTGCGCAATGTCTGCCATGCCGAATTTGCCCGCCGCGCCAGGTCGGCCGCAACGACCATCGATGACCTGCCCGAAAGCGCCGAGACCACCGCCCCGCTGTGGCAGGAGACCCAGGACACGCCGGAAACGCAGGCGCTGCAAAAACGCGACGCGAACTCAATCCGGCGGATGATCGCAGCGCTGCCAGAACCGTTCCACGAGACGTTCGTCCTGCGCGAAATCCAGAATCTGTCCTATCGCGAGATCGCCGAGATTGTCGATGCGCCGGTCGGCACCGTCATGTCACGGCTCGCGCGGGCGCGCGCCATGCTGCGGTCGGCATGGCTCGCGGAAGAGGAGCAATCCAGATGACCTGCGATGAAGCAGACATCCTTCTCCACGCGCTGATCGACGGCGAACTCGACGCTGGTCACGCGCGTCAGGTCGAAACCCATATCGCCACCTGCGCGCGCTGCACAGCCGCGCTCAAGACTTATCGCGAGATGAATGCTGCCATTGCTGCGGCGGATATGCGCTTCACCGCGCCTGCGCACCTGCGCCAGCGGATCGAGGCGGCAATCCCGCAGGCGCGCGGCACCAGCCGCCGCTCGCTGCTCGCGGGCTTCGCCATGGGCTCCGCCGTCTCCGCGATGGCTGCGACCGGCATCGTCGCGATCGTGCTGCGCACCGACGACGAGCAGCGCATCGCCTCCGAGATCGTCTCGGCGCATCTGCGATCGCTGCAGGCAGGGCATCTGACCGACGTGCTCTCGACCGACCAGCACACGGTCAAGCCGTGGTTCAACGGGCGGCTCGACGTATCGCCGCCGGTGATCGACCTGACGGCACTCGGCTTCACGCTGATCGGTGGACGGCTCGACTATATCGATGGGCGAGCGATCGGCGCGGTCGTCTACAAGCGGCGCGCGCACGTCATCAATCTGTTCGTCGCGCAGACGCCGAATGCTGGACACAGCGCGGCGCGCACCGAGGATGTGCAGGGCTTCAACATCCGCCGCTGGCGCGACCACGGTCTGAACTTCTGGGCGGTGAGCGATCTCAACGCCGACGAGCTTGCCGAATTCAGCGACAAGCTCGAGAAGGCGATGCAGACGAACGGGAACGGTTAAAGCATGATCCCGACTGAAGGCCGCGCCGGCGAAAAGCGGAAGCGGCTTTCAAAGAGTCATGCTCAATCAAAAGGGTAACGCTCAAGTCTGATTCACCCAGTTGCATCAGACTCCAAGCATCAGGCCGACTTGCGGACGGCGTTGTCCATCAGCGTCTTGCCGAGCGACCAGATCGCGCCGGGAACCTGATGGCTTGCGGCGATGACGCTGTCGAACGAGGTCTCGATCCACTTGCAGTCTTCCTCGTTGATGATGAGCGGCGGCAGCAGCTTGATGGTATGGCTGCCGTGACCGGAGACCTGGGTGAGGATCTTATGATCCTTGAACAGCGGCACGGTGATGAGCTGACAGAACAGGCCCTTGTTGGCTGTCTCCAGCAGATTCCAGGATGCGCGCAACCGCAGTGATTTCGGCGGCCCGAACTCGATGCCGATCATCAGGCCCTTGCCGCGCACCTCCTTGAGAAGTTCGTAACCCGGCACCATGCGCTCCAGCGCCTGGCGCAATTCCTCGCCGCGCCTCGCCGCGTTCTCGATCAGCTTCTCGGCCTTCAGCACTTCAAGGGTCGCGATGCCGGCCGCCATCGCGAGATCGTTCTTGGCGAAGGTCGAGCCGTGAACCACGGCGCGATCCATGCGGTTGAATATCTTGTCGAAGATATGCTTGCGGGTCAGCACCGCGCCGACCGGCACATGACCGCCGGACAGGGCTTTGGCCAGCAGCACCATGTCGGGCTCGACGTTCCAGTGCTCGACGGCGAGAAAACGTCCGGTCCGGCCGATGCCGGTCTGAACTTCATCCGCCACGAACAGCGTGCCGTATTTCCGACACAGCGCGGCCGCTCCCGGCAGGAACTCGTCGCTCGGTATATTGACGCCCTTGCCCTGGATCGGTTCGACGATGAAGGCTGCGACCCGCCGCGACGACAGCGCCTGCTCCAGCGCGGCCAGATCGTTGAAGGGAATGACGCCACAGTCCGGAAGCAGAGGGTCGAACCCGCCACGGAAATTCTTGTCGTCAGTCAGGGACAGCGCGCCGTAGGTCAGCCCGTGATAAGCGTGATCGCAGTAAACGATGCCGGTCCGCCCGGTAGCGACACGCGCGAACTTGATCGCGGCCTCGACGCTTTCCGCCCCCGAATTCGCAAAAAACACCTTGTCGAGATAGGGAACATGCGCGAGCAGCCGCTCGGCCAGAATGCCGGCCAGCGTCGAGACATCCATCTGCACGAGATTCGGCAGATCGCTGTCGAGGACGCTTTTGAGGGCATCCCGCAGCACGGGATGGTTCCGCCCAATCGCAAAAACGCCAAATCCGCTGAGTAGGTCAAGATAACGGGCGCCCTCGCGATCGACCAGATATTGACCGTGACCGCTCTGGAAACCGACATCGTAGCCGATGGTCTTCAGAACTCTGACGAGCTGTTCATTGAGGTGGCGGACATGCATCGCGCTGCGCTGCGCCTGCCGTTCCACAAACATCTCGGAAACGTCTAGATTTGGATATAGCATCCGCTACATACTTCGGTTGATGGCGGTTTCGTCAACTGAAAAGCATGAATATGACAATTTGCTTTGTCACTGATCCCCAGCCCTTCTACTTAGGCACAGGCTTGAAGATATGTTTCAGCGTCCAGGACATACCATGCGTACTTTAAATAATTGCAGGATTCTCGCCACTACCTCTCTCGTCGCAGCGGCGCTGGTGACGGCGGGATTCGGGACAGCCGGAGCGGCCGATCCGACCGGCGACTGGCGCGTTGCCGACGGCGTCGCCAATATTCGCGTTGCCGAATGCAATGGCGCGATGTGGGGAGTCGTCTCCTGGGAGAAGCAGCCCGGCGGCGTCGATCAGAACAATCCGGACGCCTCGAAGAGGAGCCGCCCGACGCTCGGAATGCCAATTCTTCTGGAAATGAAAAAGAAGAAACCGGAGAAGGAGGAGTGGGACGGTCAGGTCTATAATGCCAAGGACGGCAAAACCTATGAGTCCTCGATCAAACTGACATCGCCGGATCAACTCGAGATCGAAGGCTGCGTGCTCGGTATCCTGTGCGGCGGCGAGACATGGACCCGCGTGGCGGGTCCGATTCCCAGCAGTCCGTCCAACAATCCTGCTACCAGCCCTGCCCACCCTACCGCCAAAGGCGCACCGAAACCGGGCACGGCACCGAAAGCAGGCATGGCAAAGACCAACGCGCCGAAGGCACAGGCCAGGACCACCGGTCAGAAGACAGCCACCGCCACGACCCCGGATGACCCCGTGGGCGATATCTGTCTACTTCCCGACATTGCGGGGGCGGCCCATGAGGGCGGGCTGAAATAGCAGCACGGCTGCAAGCGTCGTGACGAGCGACAAAGCCAGCAGCTTGCCCATGCTCGCCGTGCCGGGATGGCTCGACAGCCACAGGCTGCCGAACGCGGTCGCGGTGGTCAGCGCGCTGAAGAAGATTGCCCGCGTCAGGCTCGATTGCAGCAGATTCGTCCTGCCGGAACGCCAGGCGGTGACGTAGTATATCTTGAACGCCACGCCGACGCCGAGCAGCAGCGGCAGCGCGACGATGTTGGCGAAGTTGAGCGGAAGCCCGATCAGGACGCAGATCTCCAGCGTCACCGCCCCCGCGACCAGCAAGGGGACCAGCGTCAGCAACACGTCAGTGATTCGGCGCAGCGCCAGCCAAAGCAGGATGCTGATCGAGGCCAGGGCCCACAGCCCCGCCTCGATAAATGCCTTCACGATGGTGTCTCCCGATTTGAGAATCGATACCGGTCCGCCGATCGCGGTGGGCTCGGCGGCGAGCACGGCACTGGCAAACTTGCGCAGCGTATCATTGTTGTCCGGATCGCCGCGCGGCAACGCTTCGACACGCATGACGCCGTCGCTCTTCCAGAGCTTCACGAAATCCGGCGGCAGGGATTTCAGGCTGATCGGTTCAGCCTTCAATGAACTGCGGATCTGCTCGAACATCAGCTTGAGCGGTTCGACGAACATGGCCTGAACTTTTTCGCGCGTCGCCTCGTTCGACTCGGCCAACCGGGTCAGATCGTCGGCCAGTCGCTTCGCGGCCGTAGCGCCCGGCCCCTGATTGCCGCCAGCGGCCTTGCGCAGGCTGTCGGCGGCCTCCTTCAGCGCACTGACATTCTCCCCGTCGGAGGGTGGCGGGTCGATCGAATCCGGATTGAGCGCGGGACCGAGAACCTTAGCGCCCTGCGCGATCAGCTTGAGTTTCTCCGGCTGGTCGGCGGGAACAAAGCTGTCGAGCCCCCTGGTGCGTGCGACTTCCGGCACCTTGGCGAGCCGGGCCTCGACCTGCTTTGCTTCCTGCTCGGACTTGACCATCACGTTGATGGCGTTCGCGCCGGTCTCCGGATCTTTCCGCAAATCCAGATACGTCGCGATCGATTCGACTTTCGTGCTCCTCAGGTGGATCGGATTGAAATCGAACCGCAGGAAGTAGAGCGCGGGTGATCCGAGAATCACGACGGCCAGCGTACTGACGATGATCGCCACGCGATACTTTTCGAGGAAATGATCGAGCGGCGCCAGAAACGCGTAGCCGACCGGATCTTTCTCGCCAGGCGGATTCAGAAGACGCAGCAACGCCGGAAGCACGGTGATGCTTGCAAAAAAGGCGACCAGCATGCCGACGCCGGCGATCTTGCCGAGTTCCGAAACGCCTTTGTAATCGGTCGGCAGAAACGACAGGAAGCCCGCCGCCGTGGCCATGGCCGCCAGCGACAGCGGCACCGCCGAACGCTTCGCCGCGATCAGCAACGCCGCTTCCAGATCGTCGGTCTTGAAGCGTTCGGAGCGATAGCGGACGCTGTACTGGATTCCGAAATCGACGCCCAGTCCGACGAACAGGACGGCGAACGCGATCGACAGAAGATTGAGCGACGTCACCATCATGAGACCGACCGCCGTCGTGATGGCGAGCCCGATGAACAGCGTCACGAACACCGCGAAGATGATCTTCGGCGAGCGCAGCGCCAGCCAGAGAATCAACAGCACCACCAGCACCGTGCCGATGCCGTTGACGACCGCGCCCTCCTGCACGGTGGCGAATTCCTCGTTGGCGATCGGAACCGGTCCGGTCAGGCGGACACGGGCGCCGAACTTGCCGGCGATATCCAGATCGGTGGCGGCTTGGCGGATCGCGTCGGTGGCGTCCTTGCCGGGTTCCAGCGCGTTGAAATCGAGGTACGGCTTGACCTGAATCAGCACGCGGCGATCGGAATCGGTCAGCGGCTTGTCGCTGGCGAGTTCACGCCAGGAAAAAAAGCCATTCCCCTTGGTCAGGACGTCCTCGATGCTCTGGGCGATCTGCGAGAACGGCCGCGCCGTGCTGTCCAGCGCGAACTGCCCCCGTTTCAGGCCCACGAGCGCTGTTTCGAGCGCCCCCGTCAGCCCGCGCAAACTCGGATCGCCGGCCATGATCTCGACAAGCGGTGCGGCCTCGCTGAATTGACCGGTGATCTGCCTGACCTCGTCGGTCGGCAGGAAAAGCAGGCCGTTTCGTTCAAAAAACGGACCGCCCCCGAGTTGCTGAACGGCTTCGAAATGATTGTGGTCGCCGGCGAGCTTCGCCGTCAGCAGGGTGCCGGCCGCTCCCGCAAACTCGGCTGTCGGAGCCTCCACGACCGCAAGGATCAGCCTTTCCTGGTCAAACGCTTTCTCGAAAGCGATGTCGCGCTGCCGCCAATCCAGGTTGGGAGAGATCAACCTATTGATATCAGTATTGATTTCAAAATTTCTTGCGGTATATAAGACTGCTCCGGCCGCCAGCACGATCGCGACCAACGCAGTAACCAGGGCAAATCGTGTGCAAGCCTTAACGATTGAAACAACTATACCTGTCAGCACGTTCTTTCTTTCTGCTACCGCAATACGTAAAAGACACCGAATTCCGGTCCGATTCTTCCGCCTGATCTAGTGGTTTTGTACCCTGTTGTCTTCAGAAGCTTGGACAAATGGCCACGGTTTTGATTGGGGATGATTGCCGGATGATTCGGCTTGAAGTCGGTCGCCTTGATATAAGGCCGACGGATAGATGACAAAGTGACGAACAGGTGAGGCTTCAAAGCCGATGCTGTATCATAATACCGGGATACGCTTTCCGGCATGGATTCAGCGACCGAACGTCCGCCTAGAGGCTTTTTTGCCCGGATTCATGGCCCTGTAAGTCATAGCGAGTTCCCGGGACGCGCCCCTTAGATTAAACACCTGTGACTTTTCTTGAAGACAAGTGTGATTTTAAGACGAAAACGTTCGGACTATATGGAGCTAGGTATAATGCGTAAGGTGCAAATTGACTGACGTTCGCCCAATTGAAATTCTTCTGGCGCAACCGCGGGGATTCTGCGCGGGGGTGGTGCGCGCGATCGAGATCGTAGAGCGCGCGCTGGAAAAGTACGGAGCGCCGGTATACGTCCGCCACGAGATCGTTCACAACAAGTACGTCGTCGAAGGCCTCAAGAACAAAGGTGCGATCTTCGTCGAGGATCTGTCCGAGGTTCCGCCGAAAGCCGTCACCGTGTTCAGCGCTCACGGCGTCGCGCGCAGCGTGGAAGAAGAGGCTGCCACGCGCGGTTTGCCGGTGCTCAATGCCACCTGCCCGCTGGTCAGCAAGGTCCACAACCAGGGCAAACGCTACGTATCGAAGGGACGGACCCTGATTTTGATCGGCCACGCCGGCCATCCCGAGGTCGAGGGAACCATGGGACAGGTTTCCGGTCCAGTTTTGCTGGTTCAGGACGTCGATGATGTTGCGGCCCTGACGTTGCCCGCCGACACCCCGGTCGCCTATATCACCCAGACGACGCTCAGCGTCGACGATACCAAGGATATCATCCTCGCGCTTCAGCAGCGTTTTACGGATATCCAGGGCCCTGACACGCGGGATATCTGCTATGCAACGCAGAATCGGCAATCCGCGGTCAGAGATCTCAGTAAGCTGGTGGATGTCATCCTGGTTGTCGGAGCAACCAATAGTTCAAATTCTAATCGGCTGCGCGAAATCGGCACCGAAGTCGGAGTTGCAAGTTATCTCATCTCCGACGGAAGCGAACTCAACGCGGAGTGGGTGAAGGACGCGAAAACCGTGGGCATCACCGCTGGCGCCTCCGCGCCGGAAGTGCTTGTCGATGACGTCATCGAGGCCTTGAGGCGCATAGGGCCGGTGGCTGTCTCGGTGCTGCCGGGGCGCGAAGAAAACATCGAATTCCGGCTTCCATCCGAACTCACCTCAGCCTGATCCCTTTCAAATTTCAGACTGGTAACTCCAGAAAGAACACTTGTGATGGCAATACCGTTTTTTAAGGAACTGAAGATCGGCGGTTATCTGATCAAGCAGAAGCTGATGGGCCGCAAGCGCTATCCGCTGGTGCTGATGCTCGAGCCGCTGTTCCGCTGCAATCTCGCCTGCGCCGGATGCGGCAAGATCGATTATCCCGATGCGATTTTGAACCGCCGCATGACCGCCCAGGAATGCTGGGACGCCGCAGAGGAATGCGGCGCGCCGATGGTCGCCATTCCCGGCGGCGAGCCGTTGATCCACAAGGAGATCGGCGAGATCGTGCGCGGACTTGTCGCGCGCAAGAAGTTCGTCTCGCTCTGCACCAACGCGCTGCTTTTGGAGAAGAAGCTCGATCTGTTCGAGCCCTCCCCGTACCTGTTCTTCTCGGTCCATCTCGATGGCCTGAAGGAGCACCACGACAAGTCGGTGTGTCAGGCAGGCGTGTTCGACCGCGCGGTCTCCGCGATCAAGGCGGCCAAGGCGCGCGGCTTCACTGTCAACGTCAACTGCACGGTGTTCGACGGCTATCCTGCCGAGGACATCGCGGCTTTCCTCGACTTCTGCGCGGAACTCGGCGTCGGCGTTTCGATCTCGCCCGGCTACGCCTATGAGCGCGCACCGGATCAGGAGCACTTCCTGAACCGGACCAAGACCAAGAAACTGTTCCGCGATGTGTTCGCACTCGGCAGGGGCAAGAAGTGGAGTTTCATGCACTCCGGCCTGTTCCTCGACTTTCTGGCCGGCAATCAGGAATATCATTGCACGCCATGGGGAATGCCGGCGCGCAATATCTTCGGATGGCAGAAGCCCTGCTACCTGCTCGGCGAGGGCTACACCAAGACCTTCAAGGAACTGATGGACACCACCGACTGGGACTCCTACGGCACCGGCAAGTACGAAAAATGCGCCAACTGCATGGCGCATTGCGGTTACGAGCCGACCGCCGCCACCGCGGCGCTGAACAATCCGCTCAAGACCATGTGGGTGGCGCTGCGCGGCGTCCAAACCACGGGGCCGATGGCGCCGGAAATCGATCTCAGCAAGCAGCGTCCGGCGCAGTACATCTTTGCCGAGCAGGTGCAGAAGAAGCTGTCGGAGATCCGCAAGGATGAAGTCGCGGCCGCCGCCGCAAAACAGGCGGCCAAGGAGCAGAAGGCTTCCACCGCGGCGTGAGCGCCGCGACTTGCGGGGTCGACGCGTCAAAGGCGTCGCGTCACAGGTGCCTAATATGACAATGGCGCTGGAGATCGTCTCTCCGGCGCCATTGTCGTTTTCAGGAACAAAAATGCAGAACTAGAGCCTTTCCACTTCTGACGGAATCAAAAGCTGGGCCCTATGTTTTTGATTTGACGTGCTTTCTTTGCGCAAACAGGCGGGTCAAACCCGAGGACATGCTTCGCTAAAACGCGATAGAGTCTGTTTCAACTGCGTTGAATTAGACTCCTCGCTTATCTTTTTGTTTGAACCTCATTTTTTCCGAAAACGGTTTCCACTTTTCGGGATCATATCTAGAGCCTTTTCCGCTTCTGACGGAGTCAGAAGCGGGCTCTATGATTTTGATTAACACATTTTCTCACGCGAACCGGCCCCACTTCGCTCGAAAACGCTCTAGCGGACGATCAGATATCCGCCGGGACGAGGCTCCCCCCGCCCAGTAGAAAGCCGCGGCAGCCGCGCAACGAGCGCAGCGCCCGATTGAAGTCGATTCCGGTGGACACCAGCGCCCGCAAGGTCAACGGGTTTCGCGCAAGGCCACCGATCACCTTTTTCAGGTCGATGTTTCCGTTCGGCTTGATGGCACTGCGGGCAATCGCCGGTAGCGCTCGCGTTGCCGGGTCGCTGATCACCCGTAAGGCAGCGAAGGGAAGCCCCGCTTTAGTGGCATAGGCGGCCGCGATGTGGCTTTCCATGTCGACAGCAGAGGCGCCCGTCGCGGCATGGAGCGCCGCCTTCCCGGCCTGTCCCACGACGACCTGCTCGACGCCGGCGAGCCCGGCACGCACCACTTTCTGACCGCCAAGGCCGGAGCCATCAATCAGTTCCTCGCTGAGGGCGAGGCCCGCCTGCCAGCGCGAGACACCGTCCACGACGTCGGTTGCGACCACGACATCTCCGGACTCCAGGGACGGATCGAGCCCACCGGCGACGCCGAAGCTGATGACGCCGCGAACCGTGGCCGGATCGAAGCTCGCGAGAAGCGTGCGCAATTGCCGGGGATTGCTACTGCTGCAAATGACAGTCATGCCCGGCCCCGCGGCGATGCGGGCTTCCTGAACCAGACCGGTCACGATCAATACCGGCCGCGGGTCAAAGGTATCACCCGCGGATACGTCGGTCGCCGCCCCCAAATTCACATCCCGACCCCTACCACCTTGCTGTTGGTGCTTCTCAAATTCCGATACCGCGCCAGCGCCCAGAGCGGGAAGAACTTGGAGTAGCCATGGTACCGCAGATAAAACACCCGTGGGAACCCCGTCGCCGTGTAACGCTGCTCGTCCCACAGTCCTTTTTTGGTCTGTGTGGCTATTAGGTACTTGATTCCCCGGGCCACAGCCACATTTTCGACTTCACCCGCGGCCATCAGGGCAAGCAGCGCCCAGGCCGTCTGCGAGGCCGTGGTCGGCGCGGGCTCGAATCCTTTGTAGTCCAGCCGGTAACTGATGGCATCCTCGCCCCAGCCGCCATCGGCGTTCTGAATCGACACCAGCCAGTCCACCGCCTTGCGTATCGCAGGGTCCTTGCGGTCGACGCCGGCGGCGTTGAGCGCACAGAGCACCGACCAGGTGCCGTAGATGTAGTTCAGGCCCCAGCGGCCGTACCAGGAGCCTTCCTTGAGCTGGGTCCGGCGCAGATAGTCGATGCCGGCCGCCATGACCGGACTGTCCTGAACGGTCTCGCCAAGCTGCGCCAGCATCGAGACACATCGGGCGGTGACGTCCTCGGTTGGCGGATCGAGCAGCGCCGCATGGTCCGAGAACGGGATGTTGTTGAGATAGTATTCGAGATTGTCGGCATCGAACGCCGCAAAGCCGCCGTCCCGGCTCTGCATACCCTCGATCCACTCGCGACCGCGCGCGATCGCCTCATTGTATTTGTCGCTCTGGTCGTTGCGCCGCGCCCGGTCCATCGCCATCACCACGACCGCGGTGTCGTCGAGATCGGGATAGTGAGCGTTGGCGTACTGGAACGCCCAGCCGCCAGGCCGGACCTCCGGACGTTTAACAGCCCAGTCACCCCTGAGATCGAGTTCCTGCTTCGGAAGCAGCCAGTCGAGGGCCTTGCCGGCACTGGTCAGCGAATCCGGCCCGCCCGCTTCGAGCAGCGCGTGAGCGGCAAGCGCAGTATCCCAGATCGGCGACACGCAGGGCTGGCAGTAGGCTTCCTCCTCGCCAATCACCAGAAGCTTGTCGATTCCACGCCGCGTTATCGCGCGCGGCGGATGCTCGGGCGGATACCCCAACGCATCATACATCATCACCGTATTGACCATCGGCGGGAAGATCGCGCCGAGGCCGTCCTCGCCGTTGAGGCGCTCCTCGACGAAGGCGATCGCCTTGTCCATCGCCCGCGCCCGGATCCGCTTGGGAAACAGCGGCTCGATCGTCCGCAAGATCCGGTCGATTCCGCTGAACAACGCAAACCAGGCCGGGCTTTGATGGGGAGCACGCTTCGGCGTGCCGACCGTGGCCGGATCCTGAAGAAACAATTCGCGGATGCCGATGCCGCGCGGGTTGCGCGCGCGCGGCTTCAACGCCGCCAGCACCATCAGCGGCACCATGGTGGTGCGCGCCCAGTAGGATATCTTGTTGAGATGGAACGGCGACCACATCGGCAGCAGCATGATCTCGACCGGGAGAACCGGAACGCTGCGCCATGTCAGCACTTCGAAGAACGAAAGCAGGAAACGGGTGAAGACGTTTACATTGGCCGCGCCGCCGCGTGACAGGATTGCCTCCCTTGCACGCGCCATGTGCGGCGCATCGACGGAATCGCCGATCATCTTCAGCGCGAAGTAGGCTTTCACGCTGGCGCTCATGTCGAACGGTCCGTCATGCACCAGCGGCCAGCCGCCGTGCCTGCCCTGGATGCGGCGGAGGTAGACCGCGATCCTGGCTTCCAGCGCCGCATCGACCGGCTCGCCGAGATAGTGCCGCAGCAGGACGTATTCGGACGGGATGGTGGCGTCGGCCTCCAGCTCGAACACAAAGTGACCGTCCGACTGTTTGAGGTTCAGAAGACCCCGCGTGGCGGCGCCGATGCTGCTCCCGAGAGCGGCCTCGTCGATCGGCGCGGCTGTGGCGTTCACGGAGCTCATGGCGGCTGACGTCTCAGATTCCATGGTTTTTAAGAACGTGATCGGCGGCGCGGTTTCCGGAGCGGACCGATCCCTCGATGGTGGCGGGCAACCCCGTATCAGTCCAATCACCGGCAAGAAACAGGTTTTTCCACTCCGTCAGCACCCCCGGCCGCAGGGCATTCTGCTCCGGCGAAGCCTCGAACGTGGCGCGACGCTCGCGCACGATCTGCCAGGCGGGCATCCCGGCATCGATTCCGGCGACCGCGCAGATGTCCTTCCAGATCGCTCGCGCCAGGTCCTCGCGCGGCATATCCACCAGCCGGTCGCCGCCGCTGATGGTGATGGAGAGGCGATCCGGAAACGCGAACAACCATTCGATCAGCCCATTCACGACCCCGATCATCGGCGGAAGGTGCGGCGGCGGAACGAAGCGGAAGTGCGCGTTGACGATGGCGCGGAATTTCGTCGGCACGCTCACGCCGGGCAGCAGCGCGGCCGCAGACCGAGGCGGCACCGCCATGACGACGGCATCGTCAGGACCGAGCGCAATTGTCTGGTCGCCAAGCGCGATCGCCGTGACCCGCTCGTCCGCCATGGTGAACTGCCGCACTTCATGGCCGATATCGACGCTGCCGCCTTTGGCGCGAATGTAATCCACCGCCGGCTCGATCAGCACCCGGCTCAACCCGTCGCGCGCGATCAGCGGGCGGCACGCCTGACCGCCCGCCAGCAAGGTTCCGCGAATGATCGCACCAGCAAGGCCGGCCGCTCCGTCGGGCGGATCGATATTGAGCGCCGCGAGCAGGAGCGGAAGCACCAGCCGCTTGTAAAGCACGCCTTCGCACTTGATGACGTCGCCCACCCGCGTGCGGGCATTGGCCCAGATCAGCGGCGCGAGCCCGACGTAATCGGCAGGCGAAGTGTCAGGCACTCTGCGGTCGGAATCGAAAATCCAGAACGGGACCCGCCCGTCGTTGATCTGCAGCTTCCAGCGCTTATTGGCGCCCAGATCGATAAACTCGAATTCAGCCTTCGGTGGCCCCTGCAGGCCGGCCTCGGTGCCGATCCGGCGCGCATAGGCCAGCACGCTCTGATTGCCGGACAGAACCAGATGGTTGCCGTTATCGATCGTGAGATTGGTCGCGCCGTCGAAATAGGAGCGGCACCGCCCGCCGACCTGTTGCGTTGCCTCGTGAACGCGAACCAGACAGCCGGCGTCGGCCAGACGCACGGCGGCGGAAAGACCGGAAATGCCGGCGCCGACGATGTGAACGGTTCTTTGCATTAGATCAACGCGTACCGGAGAACGATGGCGATCTTCGCCGCCTGGCTCAGGTGAACCGGCGAGCGCGGGAGCTGAAAACCGCGATGCTCCAGTAATTCCAGAATAGCGTGATAATATCTCGACATAATGCGGGGCGCGCGCACGGCCCGGCGCGGGTTGCGATTCATGATCTCGTCCGCTTCGACGAAATGCGCCTGCGCCCGCGCCACCAGCGGCGCACAGACCTCCGGCAGCGCCGGATGCGAAATCACGGCGGCCGGATCGGAACTGTCGATGCCGACGCGGAGCAGACCCTCGCGCGGCAAGTACAGCCGTCCAAGCGCCGCATCTTCATCGACATCGCGCAGGATATTGGTCAGTTGCAGCGCGCGACCGAGATGATGTCCGAGCAGGATGCCGTCCTGTTCGGGCAATCCGAACACGCGGACCGACAGCCGGCCGACCGCACTGGCGACCCGATCGCAATACAGGTCGAGCGTGGCCTCGTCGGGCGCCCGGATATCCGCGAGCACATCCATTTCCATGCCGTCGATGACAGCAAGAAAATCCTCGCGTCGCAGCCCGAACTCGCTGACGGAGGTCGCGTAGTCGCGCAACCGCTCCGGCACCGGTCCCCGATAGAGTGCGTCGATGTCGTCGCGCCATTGCTGGAGTGCGGCCAGCCGTTCCGGCCGTGGGCTGTCGGAATCGGCGATGTCGTCGACATAACGGCAGAACGTGTAGATCTGGAACATCGCCTCACGTTGCGCGCGCGGCAGGATGCGCATCGCTGCGTAGAACGAACTGCTGGCCGCAGTCGCCCCCGAACTTGCGTCGGCTGCCGTTTCGATCGTCATGCGCCGGCCGCCGGGGTCGACATCGGCCGCCGCATCGAGCGCCGAAGCATCTCCGCGGTGATGCCGGCGACGCTGTAGCCGAGCAGTTGCAGCGGCTTCAGGTGAACGGTCTCGCTCAAGGGGTCACGCACTTTCAGCAGCGCGACGATCCTGTCGGCGAACATCTGGATCACGCCGACTTCAAGCCCGAGCCGGATGTCCCTGATTTCCGCCGCGAGCGGCCGACCCTCATGAAGCAGCGCTTCGGTCCGCGCGGCCAAGGCGTGCAGGCATTGCAAAAGCGCAGGCGTTGCCTTGTCGCCGCCGAGCATCTCCACCGAGGCCCCGGATGCGGCGAGCGCATCGCGCGGCAGATAGACGCGGTTGAGATTCCGGTAGTCCTTGGCGCAGTCCTGAAGATGGTTGTTGATCTGCAGGCCGGCGCACAGCGCATCGGAAGCGGCCCAGGTCGACGTGCTCTCCCCGTGGACATCGAGCATGAACCGTCCGACCGGCATCGCTGAATAACGGCAATAGTCGATCACGTCATCCCAGGTCTCGTAGCGCAGCTTTGTGACGTCCATCCGGAACGCCTTCAGCACATCGATCGCGTGCCGCGGCGGCATCGATCGTTGCGCCAGCGCATTTCGAAGATTGACGGCTTCCGGCTGGGTGTCCCCCTGCCCCAGGAGTTCGCTCTCGAACAGATCGAGCCAGGCGAGTTTGTCCTTTTCGCCGAGTTCGGCGTGATCGGCAATGTCGTCCGCGGTCCGCACGAAATTGTAGAAAGCGAGAATCAACGCGCGGTGGCGCGGGTGAATGATCCACGACGCGACCGGAAAATTCTCGTCGCGGTGGGTCTTTCCGGATCGCAGTTGGTTCGCGGTAGGCATCGGGGATCGGCTACGCTGATCTGGATCGCAATTGGGTCTCCCGCCAATTCCCGAATGCCGGACAGGCGGGATTGCTCGCGCACCCCATATAGGGGAAACCGCGAGCTAAACCAATGCTATCTTTCGCCTTTTAGCCAATACCCGCCTGCTGCCAGAACGACAAACCGCCGGCGGCCGGATAACGGGTTTGGCTGCTTCCCGCAGCGATCTTATTGGCCGTGGTTCAGCAGGACCTGGTTGCACGCCTTGGTCAACTTCACACGATTCTCCTGCAGACAGGCCAGGATGGTGAAATCGCCCTGATCCATCACCTTGCGGCAGAAACGGCTCACGTCCCGAGAGCAAGCGCGCTGTTCCGCTTCGGTCCCGCTATGCGGTTGTCCTTGGACCTGCGCCATCGTTCCGGTCGAACCGAATGCCAAAAGCAGAGCGAATGACAGAAAAATTTTAGACATCGTATTCCTTCATTACAACGGCGGAGAATTCGATCCCGGATACGCCCGGCGTATCCGGATGGCTGGTCCTTCAAACGGCGGAGAGCGACTGCGTCGCCGGCCCGTATCGATACCCATACCTGACAAGACCGCAAGAGCGCATGCGGCTGCTTCATTTATCGGCTGCGCATACACAGACCACACCAACATGTTCGCATTTCAAAAGCACGGTGAAATGCGGCTAAATTTGTAGCGGCCGCGCGTTGCGTTAGGCCGCTTCACAGTTTTTCAGATAACTATATCTAACACGCTGAAATATATCGACTAAAGTACAACACGCGAATCGCCGCATAATTTGTGCGGCGAATCCGCCACGATGCCTGTTCTGTCCAGGTGCACCTCTACTCAGTTCTTGCGAGGATTCATATCTGGGGAATATTGACCGCGCGGCAGCCCCTTGCAGATACCCGAGAGAACATCAGCTATGTTATCGGAGTTGAACCCTTGCACGCCAAGACAACACTAAGAGCTTGGTGCAGCACGAGACTTCATCGCCTGAGCACCTTTTTTGGAAACCCGCTATGAAACTGTTTGCCTCCAGGCTGATCCGGAAGTCAACGATTGCAGCCGGCCTTATCGCCGGCCTCACGCTATCCGCCTCGCCGAGTTTCGCCCAGACCACTCCATTTGCCGGCTTCGCAGGGAACTGGTCGGGCAAAGGCATGGTGACGCTATCTGACGGATCGAAAGAAAATATTCGCTGCAGGGCGTCCTACAGGGTGAACGTCACAGGCATGGCGCTGAAACAGAACCTGCGTTGCGCCAGCGACAGCTACCAGTTCGATCTTTCCAGCGACGTGGTCAGCGAAGGCTCCCAGCTTACCGGCACCTGGAGCGAAGCCAGCCGCAATCTCTTCGGCTCCGTGCGCGGCCACGCCAGCGGCGGTGAGATTGAGGTGTTTGTCGAAGCAGCGGGCTTTGCCGCTAACCTGACGGTGCGCACCCGCGGCAACAAGCAATCGGTCTCGATCGCCTCGAAGGGCGAAGTCAGGAACGTGTCCATCACCATGACGCGTGGCTGACGCGAGGCGAAAGAGTAGAGGCGGAGCGAGAAGCCTCGCAAACGGGCGCCGTCGGTGGCCTGTCTGCGGTTGCCGATGTGGTTGCCTGATCCCGCTTATTTCGCCGGCTTCGCCTGACGCCGACGTAACCTCTCCGCAAAGGTGATCAGCCACATCGCCGTCGGCCGCAGGATCAGGAAGTCCGCGACCAGGGCGGCAACCATGGCGAAGGCGCTGAGCCAGCCGAACAGGCGCAACGACGGCAGATCCGAGAACACCGTCACCACGAGGCCACACGCCAGTACCACGGTGGTCAGGATCAGCGCGGGTCCCATCAGCACCGTCGCGCGCTCAACCGCCTCCCCCGCGCTGACGCCCGGCTTGCTCTCGGATCGCAGGCGATTGAGGAAGTGAATGGTCGCACTGAGCCCGAGACCGAATGAAACCGTGAGCGCCACCACGCTCGCGAACTGCAGCCCCTCCCCGAGCGCCCACAGCACCGTGCCGGACAGCACGACCGGGAAGATCCCCGGCAGGATGCAGGCGAACATGACGACCACCGATCGGAACGCGAGCCCGATGAACACCGCGACCAGCGCGAACTCGATCGTCAGACCGTGGTTGAGCTTCTCGATCATGCTTGCGCTGTTGCGCGCGGCGATGGCAGACAGGCCGGTGACCGCGATTTCATAACCGGGATGCGCGTGTCTGACCGCGTCCATGGCGTGGTCGAGTTTGTCCACCACCGGCAAAATCTGACTCGAATCGCGATCGGGCACGCGACCGGACACCACAACCGCCCTTTGATCTTCGGAGATAAAGCGGCGCACCAGATGCTTGGGAAGGACGTTGACATATTCCTTGAGCGTCGCCACGTCGTCGGTGTGGGCTTTCTCAGCAAGCCAGCGGCGCAAGGTCTCCAGCGACCAGACGTTGCCGACACCGGCCTGCTCCTCGACCAGCTTGTGAACCTCGGCGATGGTGGCAAGCGTCTGCGGCGAATACAGCGTTTCGCCCTTGGGAAATTCGATCAGGACGTCGATCGGATTGGCGCCGGTGAGTTTCGCGTCAAGGCGGCCGCTTGCCGCCACCGCCTGCTGCTTGTCCGGAACCTGATCCGCGAGCCGATAACGCGGCTCCAGATTGGCGTAGACCACTGCCAGCCCGCCGACCACCAGCAGGGCAAGCAGGCTGAAGAAGCCTGGATGTCCCACCATCCGCACCGCGATCCAGGCGCAAAAGCGGCGCAGCGCCTGCACGCCTGCATCCCCGGTTTTGAACTTTTCCGAGAAGCGCTGCTCGTTGCGCACCAGAAGAACGCCGAACACCGGCACCAGCAACAGCACGGCGAGCAGCGCAATGATCGTCGCCAGCAAACCGGCCTCCCCGAAACTGCGGATCAGGTCCGAATTCGAGAACTGCAGCGCGATAAAGGAAATTCCCGCGGTCGCATGGGTGAGCACGCAGGCCGGGCCGACCACGAGGACCGCATTGCGGAACGCGGAATACTTGTCTTCGCCGGCAATCAGGCGGTCCCGCGCCGCGAACGTCAACTGCATCGAATCGGAGAAACTGATGACCATGATAAGCGGCGTCATCACGTTGAGAAACATGTTGAGGCTGAAATTGGCCCAGCCAAGCACGCCCAGCGCCAGCAGGATCGCAAGCAGCGGCGGAAACGCCGCGACGACCATGAAGGATACCTTGCGGAAAAACACGATGGCTATCAGACAACCCGCCAGAATGCCGGCGACGTTGTAGATGATCCCGTCGCGTTCCACGGCGTTGCGGATCTCAAGCTGCATGACCGGCACGCCGGAAAGCTCTTTGGTGAGCCCGGTATCGGCGAGATCATCGTTCATGACCTTGCGGATCTGGCCGATCGTCGTTTTCAGCTGGTTGTCGCCGACGATGGACGGCTGCAGCGACAGCACCACCAGTGCGAGCGTACCGTCCTCTGACAACAGCTTGCCGCGAATGATCTCATTGGACTTCACGGTCTCGATGAATTTGTCGTAGTCAGCGCCTTGCGGCAATTCGGACGGAAACAGCGCCGCCGGCAGCTTGCCGGGTTCAGGAGCCTGACGCGCCGAGAACAACGAGATCAGACCGCGCACGCCGTCCACCAGTTGCAGGTCGGTGACCATATCCCGCAGCTTTTCAAGGTTGTCGCGCTGGAGCAGCGTCTTGCCCTCGACCACCACAAGCACGTCGAACTCTGTCGACGGGAAGCGCTTGGTCACTTCCTCGTACTGACGAAATTCCCGGGTGTCGGAGCGGAACAACTGGCTGAGCGAATCGTCGATCTTGATTCGGTGGATTCCGAACAAGGCGCCGACGACCAAAGCCAGCAGGATGATGCAGGACAGACTCGGCGCTCGTACCGCGATCAGGCCGATCCGTTCGAGTCCGAAAGCGATGCTGGACGAGCGGCCGGTCGGAGCAACCGTATCGGCAGCATCCGGATTTCGCTCAAGCATGCGCTGTCCCCGTCATGGCATTATGGTCTAGTGGAGTGAATGTGACATTTGGAGCGAACCCGAAATCCGCTGGGCTATTCGCTTTAACCGTTGACCGCACGCATAAATTTCCGGCGCAAGGTTTAGCGGTTTCCCGGGTGGACTACAAGCAACGGCAGTCGCCGCATTTACCCTCCCGCCGCCTGCATCCTATCCGGCCGACCGCCGTGATTCCCGTCTATTCCGCAGGAACGGAGGCTTCCTGCAACTTCAGCGAATAATAGGAGGCGTTGGTCTTACCGCGCGAGGCGGAGCGCGCGAACACGATGAGGTGATGGGCGACCAGGATCGAGCTGATGAGATACTCGATCTCGCCACGCGCCAGCCGGCGCAGCGCGAATTTCCAGAATACGCGCTTGTAGTCGCCGCGTACACCGACCTTCCAGAAGATATGGCGCAACATGGTCAGGCCGAGCCTGATATTGCGCCACGACCTCTGCTGAGGCGTGCGCGGTTGAATCCGCTTCGGATAGGTTTCGCGGATCTGGTACTCGTAGCGTTCCAGAACTTTCTCGGGTCGATAGGCACGGCCCATGCAGTCGCGCCACATTCCCACGACGTAGTCGTAGGGCAGACGGAAATCGACGTTGGAATCGCGGTTCTCGTCCTCGATCAGCCGATTTTCGCGCTCGAGGCGATCCCATAGCGGCGTCTTCGGCAGCGCCTGCAGGAGATTGATCGTCAGAAGCGGAATCTGCGACTGATCGATAAAGTCGAGCAGATGCCGCCCGGTCTCGGGCTTGTCGGTGTCGAGCCCGAGGATAATTCCCGACACCACCTCCATGCCGTAATCGTTCAGCGTCCTGATCGCTTCCATGATGGGAACCATCATGTTGTGATCCTTGTGCATCGCCTTCAGCGCCACCGGATCCGGTGTCTCGATTCCACAGAAGATGGTCGCGAAGAACGCCTCCCGCATTTGCGACAGGATTTCCGGGCGCTTGGCGATATTGAGCGTCGCTTCGCAGGAGAAGCGCAGGACATAACCGGTTTTCTTTTGCCACGCGATCAGGTGCGGCAAAAGGTCCAGCGCAGCCTTGCGATTGCCGATGAAATTGTCGTCGACGAAATAGACCGAGCCGCTGATGCCGCACTCCAGCAGCTTGTCGAGCTCGCGGGTGATCTGTTCGGGAGTTTTGAGACGCGGATTGCGGCCGTAAAGACCCGGAATGTCGCAGAACTCGCACTGATAAGGGCAACCGCTGGAATACTGGATGCTGCCCAGGAAATAATGTTTGATATCGGCCAGCTCGTAGGCGGGGATCGGAAACTTGTCCATGGCCAGCCGATCGGCGGTCTTGAGCACGACCTGGCAGTCCGGCCGCGATGGATCGCGCGCCAGACGTCGGATCAGTTCGTCGGTGGCGTCACCGAGTTCGCCGACGTGAAGGTAGTCGAAGGACGGGTAATAGTCGGGACAGGCACTGACCGAGGGGCCGCCGAGCGCGACAGGCAGATCAAAGGCGTGAGCGCGGTGGCAGATATCGTTCATCTGCTGGCGCTGGATGTGCATGCCGCTGACGAGCACGGCTTCGGCCCATTCGAAATCCTCGTCAGTGGCTGCGCGAATGTTCTCGTCGATGAAGCGGACTTTCCAGTCGGCGGGCAGATAGGCTGCGATCAGCAGAAGTCCCTGCGGCGGCATGAAGGCCTGTACGCCTGCGGTCAGGGGATAGGCATGCTCGAACGTGCCGAACGACGACGTATAGCGGGGAAAGACGCAAAGAATGCGCCGAATGCCGTGTTGACCGATGCCCCTCATCGCGCCTCCCCGTTGTGCAAATGTGGGAACTCTTACTAACCTTCGACGCTTGCAATGGTTCCTGATGCCGAGACCGCGTCTTCTGCTGTTGCCCGGTCACGGGGATCTACAGAACTTGCGAAGGGTTCTAAGTACGAACAACGGGTTCGATACTCGCCGCGATTTCGAAAATCCGGCGATCCGAGCCGCCGGCCGCAGCCAACATCAAGCCCACCGGCGCCTCGCCCTCGCGATGACAGGGAAGCGAGATCGCGCAGCCGTCGACAGTGTTGATCAGCGCGCAGTTGCGCAGCGACAGCATGTTGGCTCTCGTGTAGACCGCATCGCTCGCAAGATCGGCGATCACCGGCGGCGTCATCGCCACCGTGGGCGCGACCAGCGCATCATACGGCGCGACGCGGCGTTCGAAGCCTGTCATGATCACGCGGCGCATGGCGAGCAGATCGACATAATCGGCGGCGCTGAGGCTTTCGCCGCGCCGGATGCGGCTGATGACACGGGGATCGTAGAGGTCCGCCTTTTTCGCGATCAGCGCGCGGTGCCAGGCCCAGCTTTCCGCCGCCGAAAATCCGCCGCCCACGTTCAGCGATGCGATATCGGCGAATTCGGGAACGGCCATGCGGTCGATTAAGACGCCAGCGCCGGCCAGCCGATCCAGCGCGCGCTCAAAGGCGCGCGCGACCGCGCTGTCCAGGTCGTCCAGCATCACCGTCGTCGGCACCACGAGCCGCAGCCCCTTTGCCGGACGCGGCGCAACCGGCACAATCGCTTCGTTCGCCAGCACCGCGTCCATAACCGCGCAGCAGCCGACCGAGCGCGCGATCGGCCCGTAGCTGTCCAGCGTGACCGACAACGGCACGCCGCCGTCGAGCGGTATGCGGCGCGCGGTCGGCTTGTAGCCCACGATGCCGCAATAGGCCGCCGGAATCCGGCATGAGCCGCCGGTGTCGGTACCGAGTGCGCCATGCGCCATGCCGTCCGTGACCGAGACCGCCGCGCCCGACGACGATCCGCCGGGCACGTGGCCGACGTCGCGCCGCCAGGGATTTTTCGGTGTGCCATAATGCGGATTGATGCCGAGTCCCGAATAGGCGAATTCGGTCATGTTGGTGCGCCCGATCACCACGAATCCGGCGCGGCGCAGGCGCGCCACGACCGCGGCATCGTTCGCTGCCGGAGGCCTATCGTCGAGCGCGCGGGAGCCGGCGCGCGACACCTGTCCCTTGATGTCGAACAGGTCCTTGATCGAAACCGGAATGCCGGCGAACGGAGACGGCGCGGCGTTGATCTCGCGCAATCTGTCCATGGCCTCGGCGGCGGCCATCGCGCCCTCCGCATCGACATGGATGAACACCCGTGCGCCCTCGCCCGCTTTGTCGGCGATTTTCGCAAGGCACTCGTCGACGAGCTTGCGCGCCGAGGTGCGACCCGCCGCGAGGTCGGCGGCCAGCGTGGCCAGGGTCGGGTGATCGGGCATGGCGAACCTCGCGAGACGAAAGCGATCGTATCTTAACCGCTATTGCGCAGGCCCGCTGAAATTCCGTTGATGGTGAGCTGGATGCCGCGCAGCACCTGCTCGTCGCCACCCTGCGCGCGATGGTCCTTCAACAATTCGACCTGCACATGGTTGAGCGGATCGAGATAGGGAAAGCGGTTGCGGATCGAACGCTCGAGCAGCGGATTGCCGGCGAGCAGCCGCTCCTGCCCCATGATGATGAGCAGCATGTCGATGGTGAGATGCCACTCGCGGCGAATGCGTCCGAAGATGGTCGCGCGCAGCGTCGCGTCGGGCACAAGATCGGCATAGCGTGACGCGATTGCGATCGAGCTTTTCGCGAGCACCATATCCATGTTGGAAAGCAGCATGCGGAAGAACGGCCACTCGCCATAGAGTTCCTGCAAAAACGCCATGCCCTTGTCGGGATGATCCGCTATCCAGGATTCCACAGCGCTGCCGAACCCGTACCAGCCCGGCAGCATCAGCCGACATTGCGCCCAACTGAACACCCACGGGATTGCCCGGAGGTCCTCGATCCGGCGCGTCTTTTTGCGCGAGGCCGGCCGGCTGCCGATATTCAACGTCGAGATCTCGTTGATAACAGTGGAGGCCCAGAAATAGTCCTCGAAGCCCGGCGTCTCGTAAACGAGGTTGCGGTAAGCTGCGAAAGCGCGCGACGACAGCGACTCCATGGCATCGAGATATTCAAGGCTCGGCGCGCTCTGCCGCGGCTGCAGCAGGCTTGCCTCCAGCGTCGCGGCGGCGAGGATCTCCAGATTGCTGCGGCCGACCTCGGCGTTGGAATATTTGCTGGAGATGATTTCACCCTGTTCGGTGATTCTGATCTGGCCGTTCACGGCGCCGCCCGGCTGGGCGAGGATGGCGTCGTAGCTCGGGCCGCCGCCGCGTCCGACCGATCCGCCCCTGCCGTGAAACAGGCGCAACCGCACATGGTGGCGCTCGAACACCTCGACGAGGCCGATCTCGGCTTTGTAAAGCTCCCATCCCGACGTGACGAAACCGCCATCCTTGTTGCTGTCGGAATAGCCGAGCATCACCTCCTGCAGGCCTCCGCGACTGTCCACCAGCGCCCGGTATTCCGGAAGCGACAGCAACCGATCCATGATGCCGGCGCAGGCCTGCAAGTCTTCGATGGTCTCGAACAGCGGCACGATGTTGATGGCACTGTGGCCGGCGGGATCGATGAGGTCGGCTTCCTTCAGCAGCAATGCGACCTCGAGCAGGTCGGAAACGCCCTCGCTCATCGAGACGATGCATTGAGGGATCGCGGCGGGACCGAACATCTCGTGCGCCTCCGCCGCGGCGTGGAACACCGCGAGTTCGCCCTGTGTCTCGTCGCTGTATGTGATGAAGGGCGATGTCAGCGGTCGCGCGCTGCGCAACTCCCGCAGCAGCACGACGATCCGCACCTCCTCGTCCAGGTTCAGATAAGAGGTGCCCGGCGCGGCGGCGTCCAGCAGTTCGGCGATGGTGCGCTCGTGAACGGTGGAGTTCTGCCGCAGGTCGAGACAGGCAAGATGAAAACCGAAACAGTCGGCGGCGCGGCGCAGATGGCGCAGCCGCCCCCGCGCGATCACCTCCAAGTTGTTCTCGGTCAGCGAGCGATGAAGAACATCGAGATCGGCGCTGAATTCGGCGGCGCTCTCATAGGGTGGGGAATTGCCGTAGCGCGGGCGCAGCGTGTCCGCCTTCAGTTTCAGCGCCGTGGCCGATAGCCGCGCATAGATGCCTGATAACGCCAGGCGGTAGGGTTCGCCACGCCGATGCGGCGAGGTGTCGGCCGACCGCTCAGCGAGAGCCCGCAGCTCCGGAGAGACATTTGTGAGATCGGCGGCAAGCGACAGTTCGCGGCCGAGTTCGTGCAGTTCGTCAAGGTAGTAGCGCAGGATCCGCGAGGCCTGCATCCGCAGGGTGCCGCGCATGACATCCGCGGTCACGAACGGATTGCCGTCGCGATCGCCGCCGATCCAGCTTCCGATCCGCAGGAACGAGGCCATCTCGTGCGAGGCGCCGCCATCGCCATCCTGCAGGCGATCTTCCAGCACGCAATGCAATCGTGGCACCTCGCGAAGGAAAGTATAATCGTAGAACGACAGCCCGTTGGCGACCTCATCGAGTACCGTAAGTTTTGTCCGCCGCAACAGATTGGTATGCCACAACGTCAGAACAGCGCGGCGCAACTGTTCCTCGCTGGCCTCGAATTCCTCCGGGGTGAGTTGCATCCGGTCGCGCCGATCAAGCAGAGCAGCAACTTCCATCTCGCGGTCGATCGCGCTCTTGCGGCGAACCTCGGTCGGATGCGCCGTCAGCACGGGACTCACCAAGGCGTTGTCGAAGAAAACCCGCAACTCGGCGCCGCTGAAACCCGCTAAGTGCGCGCGGGCGAGCGTGTAAGCCAGCCTGCCCTCATGCTGCACCCCGTCCACGAGGGTCTGGCTGCGCATCTGACGGATGTTGTTCTGATCTTCGGCGATATTGGCGAGATGCGAGAAATAGCTGAAGGCACGGACGACGAGCACGGTCTCGTCCGTCGACATGCCGTCAAGAATGGCCTCTAGTTCGCGCCGCGCCGGCTTGTCGTCGTCGCGGTGAAATCGGATCGAGGTCTGGCGGATGCGTTCGACCAGATCGAATACGGCTTCCCCTTCCTGATCGCGCACGGTATCGCCGAGAATGCGCCCAAGCAGCCGGATGTCGTCGCGCAGCCGCGCATCGAGTGCAGCGGAGTCAGATTCCGGCTGACCTGCACGAGGTAACGGCATGATCTGACTGGACATCGCGTGCTCCTGAAACTCCGGGCCCTTCAGTCGCAATTTTCTTGCTGCGGCGCAAGAAACAGCAGTCGACGATGCACAAAAGATGAACGGCCACCTCCAGACAAATGCCGAACGATTTCCGGCCACTGGATCGATCGCCCTGCATGCCGGACAACAATGCCATAAGACACGTATTCAGACATGATAAGCGCAATATTCTCGCATTTGTTGTTAACAATACTGATGCTTGTGTGCATTCGAGGTCAAAGTCAAACGCCGCTCCAAGCATTTCGCCGGGCTGGCTAACTCTGGCGGCTACGCGTCAGTGGGATCGTCACGGCACAGTCTCACGGCGCAGTCGGTAGCAGGATCGGCACACTTGCAGAGACGAGGCACAATTGCCGGGCACTCAGGAGCGGGCAACTCGATTTCGAGCGAAAGCTCTACCGCTTCGGCTGTTACCACCAGTCGATGTTCGAGCGCAGCTGCCGGACAATGACGCGCATCGCCTGGCAGAGTCTGAACCGCGTTCAGCCGATGTCCGATTTCCTCGTTGAGAGCAAATACGTGGTGATCGAGCTTCCGACATAGCACGCGCGGCAAGGCGGCATTGCACCGACCGCCGAACGTCTCCGACTGTGTCCTAGATGATCTCTGTATAAACGCATGCATAACCCAGCCGGCAGTGGCGCAGCACTGATGGAGCGGCTATCCTCGCCAAGGCCGATCAATCGCAGTCATCTCAGAGGACGACCCCCTGCATGTCTGGCACCCTCAAGATTCGCGTCGATCCGAACAAATGCCAAGGGAACGCACGATGCAAGTCGCTGGCGCCCGAACTGTTCAAACTCGACGAATGGGGCTACGCCCACGAGATCGGCGATGGCACCGTCCCGGCCGGACTTGAGGACAAGGCGTGGCTCGCGCAGGCCAATTGCCCGGAAATCGCAATCGCGATCATCGAAGAATGAAATCGGATTTTAGCAGTTTTTAAGCGCCGTCGGTCAGGCGTAGAGACGCGACGATTGCCCGGAGGAATTCGATGTCCAACCCTGCCCCCGTTACCGACTGGGTTCACGATTTCGACCATACCGACCCGACCTGGACGGAAAATCCATACCCGATCTGGGACGAACTGCGCGTCAAATGTCCCGTCGCCCACACCAACCGCTTTCTCGGCGTTTACCTGCCGACCACCTATGAGGCGGTGAAGGAAATTTGCTACGACACAGACCATTTCTCGTCGCGCCGCGTGGTGGTGCGCAGCGTTCGCCCTGAGCCGCCGCCGCCGGCACCGCCCATCACATCGGACCCGCCCGAGCACAAGCGCGCCAAGCAGATCCTGCTGCCGCTATTCATGCCCGACGAGGTAAAGAAGCTGGAGCCGCGCGTTCGCGCGATCTGCAACGAGCTGATCGACGGCTTCATCAATGACAAGGGCTGCGACGCCGCGGCGCGTTACACGAAATATGTGCCGATCCGGGCCGTCACCAACATGTTCGGTATCCCGGAAACGGACGGCGACCTCTTCATCAAGTGGATTCACGAGATTCTCGAACTGGGCCTTCACGACGACGCCGTGGTGATGAAGGCCGTCCAGGAAATGATGGCTTATTTCACCGGCCACATCGAGGCGCGAAAGAAGCATCCGACCGATGATCTGATCTCGACATTGATGAATGCGCGGACCGAAGACGGAGAGCCGCTGACGGACATGCATGTGCAGGGAGCGTTGCGATTGCTGCTGGTCGCCAGCATCGACACCACGTGGAGCGCGATCGGTTCCTCGCTCTGGCATCTCGCGAAGACTCCGGCGGACCGCGCGCGCCTGATCGCGGAACCGGAGCTTCTTCCGACCGCGATCGAGGAATTTCTGCGTGCCTTTTCGCCGGCATCGTCGGGGCGCGAGGTCATGAAGGAAACAACCGTCAGCGGCTGCCCCATGAAGCCGGGCAACATGGTGCTGCTGGCGTTCCCGGCCGCCAACCGCGATCCAACGGTATTCCCCGATGCCGACAAGGTCATCATTGACCGCAAGGAAAACCGCCACATCGCTTTCGGCGTCGGCATTCACCGCTGCGTCGGCGCCCACCTCGCCCGCATGGAGATGTTTGTCGCGATCGAGGAATGGCTGAAACGCATTCCGGATTTCCGGCTTGATCCGTCTCGCCCGACGACATGGTCTGAGGGAAGCTTGCGCGGTCCGCGCCAACTCCCGCTGCTGTTCGGCAAAAGTTGACGTCGCCGGCCGCGCGGCGTCTTGCGCCGCGACCCGCATGAGTTCAGGGAGGCCAGACATGCCGAACGAACGTTTGCAGTTTTCCGGGTCGGACGGTTCCGAACTTGCAGCCGCGCTGGATCTTCCCGACGGCGAACCGGCAGCCTACGCGCTGTTCGCGCATTGCTTCACCTGCGGCAAGGACGTGCTCGCGGCAAGGCGCATCGCTGCGGCACTGACGGCGCATGGAATAGCGGTCCTGCGATTCGATTTCACCGGACTTGGCGCCAGCGAAGGGGAATTCGCCAACAGCACGTTTTCCTCCAATGTCGCGGATATCGTTCTGGCGGCCGATCATTTGCGCCAGACCCGCAGGCCGCCCGCTATCCTGATCGGCCATAGCCTTGGCGGCGCGGCCGTTCTCGCAGCCGCGGCCCGGATTCCCGAAGCAAAAGCGGTGGCGACGATCGCAGCGCCCTCCGATCCGGCCCACGTCACGCATCTGTTCGCCGATCGCCTCGTAGACATCCGCGCACAGGGCTCGGTCGAGGTCTCCCTCGCCGGCCGCCCATTCCATATCAAACGGGAATTCCTCGACGATATCGCCGAGCACAACCTGATGGAAAAGGTTGCAGAGTTGCGGAAGGCGTTATTGATCCTGCATTCGCCGACTGACGACATCGTCGGAATCGACAACGCCACCCGTATCTTCGTTGCCGCAAAACATCCGAAGAGCTTCATATCGCTTTCGGGAGCCGACCACCTGTTGAGCCGGAAAAGCGACGCCGATTACGTCGCCGACGTGATCGCCGTCTGGGCGCAACGCTATCTCGAAGCGGCACCGAGCGACCAGACCGAGGATTCGGGTTCACGAAGCGTCGTCGTTCGTGAAACCCGTCGCAGCAAATTCCAGCAGACCGTGACCGTCGGTCCGCACCGGTTGATCGCCGATGAACCAAGCACCGCCGGAGGCGACGATACCGGACCCGGACCGTACGATTTCCTGCTTGCCGCGCTCGGGGCCTGCACCTCGATGACGCTGCGATTGTATGCCGACCGCAAGGCGCTGCCGCTGGAGCGCGTCGCCGTGACGCTTCGGCACAACAGAATACATGCAGAGGACTGCGCCGAGTGTGAAACCAAAACGGGCCTCATTGACCAGATCGAACGCGAGATCGCGATGGAAGGAGTGCTCGATCCGGAGCAACGCGGGAAACTGATGGAAATCGCCGACAAGTGCCCGGTTCACCGGACGCTGACGTCGGAAATCCGCATCGTAACCCACGCGTTGGAAGCGGACGAGCATTGAAGCGACTTGCATTTTGACGGAAACAAGTCGATCCGTCACGGTCTGCATAAGGCGGGGATTGTTCTAGCGTGCCGGCGAAGCCGAATCCCGCGAAGATGTGGGTCCGTCGACGCGAAGCGGACCGCGCAAACCGATTGCAGCGCCCGCGACAATGCCGGTGATTGCCACAAACGACGCCAGAGCCAGCGTCGAAACACCTGTCAGGCCTTGGCCGATCGAACATCCATAAGCCATCGCTCCACCTGAGCCCATGAACGCCGCACCGGTTACCGAACGCAGCATGTGACGTGGAGAGGTGTAGGCCTCAAGATGAAATCGGCGCGTCACCAAAGCGGTGACGAGGCTTCCGAGCATAACTCCGGGGACCAGCGCGATGCCGAAATTCATCGTCAGCCCGGTCGACAGCATCACGTATTGTACGGTATCGGCGACCGGAGCGACGAAGGTGATTGAGGTGACCGGAACCGGATTGAAATCGTCAGCGCCGAGATATCCGGTCGCATACCATCCGCCAGCAACAAGGAGACCGATGATGACGCCGGCTGCGATCTGGCCTGCGGAACGCCGGAATGCCGCATGCGAGAACGCGAAAATCATCAGCGCGCCGCTGACGACCGTCCCCGCCAGCGCGCGAGCGAAGGTTTCACCGAGGCCGAGCGTTCCCGCCAGCGCCGGCAGCGAGATGAAATTCGGTGTGGATTGACTGGCTTGCAGCATGGCGATGCGCGCCGGTGCGATCAGGCCCTTCAAGGTCATCTGCGCGGCGATGCCGAGAACGATCACCACGACCAGCGAGCGCAGATTGCCGCGCCCCAGCAGAATCAGCGCGCGCGATCCGCAGCCGTTCGACAGCACCATGCCGTAACCGAAAATGATTCCGCCCGCGAACATCAGGGCCGCCGAGAACGACGGCTGCAGATAGATCGATTTTCCCAGATCGACGAAGCCCTCGCCGGCAAGCAATTGTGTGGCGGCGACCGCAACGCCCATCGCCAGCGCGTAGGTCCGGAGCAGCCGCCCATCGCCCTGCCCCCAATATCCGCGCAAGCTGCTCATCAGGCAGAAACCGCTTAGCAGCCCCACCACGCCGAAAACGAAGCCGATCAGAAAGCCGGCATAAACGGTGACGTGGGGATCAGGCGGCACGACGTGTCCTTTTCAGTCCGACGTCACAATATGAGGTGCGTGAGCGACATCAAGCAGGCGGAGGCCGATGGGCAAAGCCGGTGCGCAGGGGCGACCGGATTCACCGACGTCTACTTTTTGCCTTTTGTTCCGGCTCCGAGACCCGACATGCTGGCGAACATGTCCTGAAAGCGCTCCGCCATCTTTGGATCGAAGGTAAACCAGTTCTGCATTATCGTTTCCGGCGAGAACTTGTCGATATTCTCCATCATCTTCTGCTGGAGTTTCTCTATCATGGCGTTCTGCATCGGCTGAACGTCGGGAAGCCCCATAAACTGGCGGGCCTCAACCGGCGTACACTCGATCTCGATATTCACTTTCATGCCACGCTCCTGTATCGGCCTCGCTGCGCGAACAGTATCGCCGCGAGAACGCCTGCGGCGCAAACGATCATGACACCGCGCAAATTGCAAACAGAAGGTTCAGCCAAAGCGCTCCGGAGCGAAAGGTCTCGGATCGGCCAGCGGCTCCTCGCCCGTCATCATTTCCGCCAGCAGGCGGCCCGTTACCGGACCGAGCGTCAGGCCGTGATGCTGATGTCCGAAGTCGAACCACAATCCGGCGTGGCGGGCCGCCTTTCCGATCACCGGGAGCATATCGGGCATGCACGGACGTCTTCCCATCCACGGCGCGGCATCGATCGCCCGGCCCAGAGGGAACAGTTCGCGCGCGACGGGAAGCGTGCGCGCGATCTGCACGGGCGACGGTGGCGCATCGCGGCGGGCGAATTCGGCGCCGGTCGTCAGGCGAATGCCGCGATTCATCGGGGCCAGCAGATAGCCGCGATCCGAATCGAGAACGGGATGGTTGAGCACCGCATTGCCGCGCGGCGCCAGATGCAGGTGATAGCCGCGCTTGATGCCGAGCGGCATATCATAACCAAGAGGCCGGAAGACGTCATCCGACCATGGTCCGAGCGCGATCACGGCTTCGCGCCCGGCCAACGCTCCATTCGGGCCGTCGACACACCACGCCGCGTCACGCTGCGTCAAGGTCCGCGCGTCCGCCTCGATGAAACGGCCGCCGCGGCGCACGAATAACGCCGCATAGGCTTTTGTCAGCGCTCCCGGATCCGGAACAAAGCCCGGCGCAGGCCAGTGAATGGCGCCTGCGAACGTTCCCGACAGATTTGGCTCGCGTGCGGCGATTTCCCGAGCGTCAAGAACATCGGCTTCGACATCGTACCTCCGAGCGCGTCTCAGATCGGCCACGCCTTTGTCGAGTGTCGCGTTCGACCGAAACAGCTTGATCCATCCTGTCCTGCGCAACAGGTGCGGCACGCCTGCTTCGGCGATCAGCGCTTCGTGCTCGACGAGGCTGCGGCTAATCAGCGGCAGCGCGGCCATCGCGCTGTGGAACGCCCGCTCCGGTGAAGATGCGAGAGCATAGCGGATGAGCCACGGCAAAAACGCCGGCAGATCGCGAAAACGATAATGCGCTTCCGCGGACCGGTTCAACGCATAACGCAGAACCTGACGCAAATCGTAGGGAAACACGTAAGGGAAAACGGATGCGCATTCGATCAGGCCGGCATTCCCGTAACTCGTCTCCTCGCCCGCGCCCTCATGACGGTCGACAAGAATGACATCGCGCCCTCGTTTCTGGAGATGCAGGGCGGCGGAAACGCCGACAATTCCCGCACCCAGCACCAGAACATCGGCTTTGACCGCCGCCACCCGACTCTCCGAACCAAAATCGCACGGCCTCGCCGAACGCTACCGTTGTTATTTAAGTATCGCTGTTCGGCGGCGCAAACCTGCCGGTGATGGCTGGCTTTCGGCCACTTTGCGAAAAACTGTCGACGCCCGCTCGAACGCGGCAACATTGAGGAGAGCGAAAACGAAGCATGCATGCAGGCGACACGGACGGTCGCCGGGCGCTGCGATCAAATATCGCGATCCGGTTCGATGCCCCGCCGCCGATATGCCATCGCGGCCATTATGTCGGCCGCAACTTCGGGTCTGCGTCGAATTCGGCAATCTGCTTGTTACGCTCCGACCCAAGACCGGCCAGGTGATCGGTTGCAATCGCCACGTAGACGGCAGGAAGCACGAACAGGGTGAACATCGTTCCGATCAACATGCCCGCCACGACGACGAGACCGATCGAGAACCGGCTGGCCGCTCCCGCGCCCGACGCCATGAGGAGCGGCAGCAGGCCGGTGACCATCGCAGCGGTCGTCATCAGGATCGGTCGCAGTCTGACCCGCGCCGCCATTTCGATCGCCGAGCGCTTGTCGAGGCGTTCGTTGAGCTGCAGTTCGTTGGCGAATTCAACCATCAGAATGCCGTGCTTGCTGATGAGGCCGATCAGCGTCAGCAGCCCCACCTGGGTATAGATGTTGATGGTCGCAACCCCGAAAAACAGCGGGATCAATGCGCCCGAGATCGCCATCGGCACGCTGATCATGATGACGAGCGGATCGCGCAGGCTTTCGAATTGCGCCGCCAGAACCAGGAAGATGATGATGAGAGCGAAGCCGAAAGCGATCGCGAGCTGATTGCCTTCGGTCACGTATTGTCGTGCATCGGCGAGATAATCGTGGCTGAAGCCCTTCGGCAGACTTTTCGCCTGCTGCTCGAGAAATTCCACCGCCTGCCCCACCGTCACGCCCGGCATCGGCACGGCCTGGAATGTCGCCGCGTTGAGCTGGTTGTAGTGCGTCAGCGCGTTGGGATCGGTTTCGGTCTTGATCGTCACCAGCGTGGACAGCGGAATCTGCTGTCCGGTATTGCTCGGCACATAGTAGCCGTCGAGCGATTCCGGCGACAAGCGCAGACCGCGCGGCACCTGCGGAATCACCTGATAGGAACGTCCCTGGAGGTTGAAGCGATTCACGTAATTGCCGCCGAGCAGCGTCGCCAGCGTCGCGCCGATCTGCTGCATGGTGACCCCGAGGTCATTCGCCTTGACCCGGTCGATGTTGACGCGAACCACCGGCTGGTTGTAGTCGAGATCGCTATCGGTGACGATGAAGAGACCGCTTTTGCGCGCCGCCTCCTTGAGCTTGTTCATCTCTTCGTAGACTGTCTGAAAGCTGGCCGTGGTGTAAAGCACGACCTGCACCGGCAGACCGCCCGGACCGCCCGGCAACGGCGGTCGGTTGAAGGCGAAGGCATTCACGCCTTCGACCTTGCTGATGTCGGCCTGCACCAGCGGCTTGAGAGCCATCGCAGTTCGCTTGCGCTCGTCCCACGGCTTCAGCAACATGCCGGCGATGCCGTTGTTGATGCCGTTGGTGCCATTGATCATGAAGCGCAGGTCGGTCTCGGGAAAGCTCGCAAACGCCTTGTCGAGCTTCTCGCCGTAATAATCCATGTAATCGATATTGGCGTATTTCGGCCCCTTGATGACCGCGAAGACGATGCCCTGATCTTCTTCCGGCGCCAGTTCTTTTGACGTGTGCATGTAGAGGAAGCCGACGAGCCCGAGAATCGTCACCGCGAACAGCGCCGTGATGGGCCGGTAATCGAGCGAGCGATCCAGTTTGCGCCCGTACCAGTGTGTGACCGAGGTAAAGATCTTGTCGACCCTGGCGGCGAACCCGCCCTGGCCGCCATGCTTGAGCAGCACCGAGCACATCATCGGCGACAGCGTCAGCGCGATCACGCCGGAGACGATCACCGCCCCCGCGAGCGTGAAGGCGAACTCGCGGAACAATGCACCGGTGAGACCGCCGAGGAAGCCGATCGGCGCATAGACGGCGGCCAGCGTGATCGTCATCGAGATGACCGGACCGACGATTTCGCGCGCGCCCTGCAACGACGCCTGAACCGGCGTCTTGCCCTCCTCCAGATGGCGGTGGATGTTTTCCACCACCACGATGGCGTCATCGACCACGAGTCCGATGGCCAGCACCATCGCCAGCAGCGTCAGCAGATTGAAGCTGAATCCGGCCGCCATCATCAGCGCGCAGACGCCGATCAGCGACAGCGGGATCGTCACCACGGGAATGATGACCGAACGCAGTGAGGCGAGGAACAGGAAAATCACCACGATGACGATGACGACCGCCTCGATCAGGGTTTTCTCCACCTCGTGAATCGAGGAGGTGATGAACTTGGTTGAATCGTAGGCCACCTTCATCTTCATCGAGGGCGGCAGATTTCGCTCGATATCGGGAAACAGCGCGCGGACGCCAGAAACGATGTTCAGCGGGTTGCCCTGCGGGGTCGCCTGCACGCCGATGAAGATCGCACGCTGGCCGCTGAAGGCGACGCTGGCATCGGTGCTCTGCGCGGCAAGCTCGATATCGGCGATGTCCTCCATGCGCACGAAGCCGCCATCCTTGGCCTTCACCGTCATGCGCTTGAACTGCTCGACGCTCTGCAGGTCGGTATTGGTCGAGACGTTGGAGATCGTGTAGAAGCCTTTGGTCTGGCCGGCTGCCGCCTGGAAGTTGTTGGCTGCGATCGCTGCGGCGACGTCCGTCGTCGTCACGTTGCGCCCGGCCATCTTCAGAGGATCGAGCCAGACGCGCATCGCGAAGGTCTGGCCGCCGAGGATGTCGGCCGAGGCCACGCCATCCACGGTCGAAAGAATCGGCTGCACCACGCGCGTCAGGTAATCGGAAATCGCCGAGCCCGACAGTTCGTCGCTCGAAAAGCCGATATACATCACCGCCGTGGTCTCGCCGGTGGATTTCACGATCACCGGATCGTTGGCTTCCTTCGGTATCAGGTACTTCACCGAATTGACCTTCGACAGCACCTCGGTGAGCGCCGCGTTCGGATCGAAGTTCAATTTGACGTAGACCTTGATCTGGCTCTGGCTTTGGGTCGAGGCGGAGGTGATGTAGTCGACGCCTTCGGCCGACGCGACCGCCTGTTCGATCGGCGTTGTGATGAAGCCCTGCATCAATTCCGGCGACGCACCCGGATAGGCCGTGGTGACCGTAATCACGGTGTTGGACAATTTCGGGTACTGCCGGATCGGCAGGTTATAGGCGGCCGCCATGCCGATCAGCAGGATCAGCAGGCTGACGACGACCGACAAGACCGGCCGCTTGATGAAGATATCGGTGAATGCCATTGCAGGCGCTCCCTTGGCGCGCGCCACCTCCTGATCGGAGCAAGGCCGCGAGACGTTCGATCGATCGGGCCCGCGCGGGCGGTCCCGACCGGAATCAGTTCAGCGGCGGTTTCTCCGGGATCTGCGGCAGCGGATCCTTCGAGATTTCGACGGCAGCGCCCGACTGCAGCTTGAGCTGGCCGACCGCGGCGACCTTGTCGCCGGGCTTCACCCCCTTCTCGATCACCGCGCGCCCGTTGATACGGTCGCCGGTGCGCACAAAGGTCTGCACGGCGGTCAGGCTGGTCTTGCCGTCGTCATCCTTGTGCTCCTTGATGAGATAAACGGAGTCGCCATACAGTGTATATTCGACCGCGGTTTCCGGTACGGTGATGACCGCCGGCTTGTCAGGCAGCACCACCGTTACTTCCGCAAACATGCCCGGCTTCAGGATATCGCCTGGGTTATTGATGGTGGCCTGGATACGGATGTTGCGGGTGTCGGTCGCGATCTGCGGCTCGATGGTGGTGATTTTGCCGTCGAACTCCTTGCCCGGATAGGCATCGACCGATACCCGGACAGCCTGGCCCACGGAGAGACGACCGCTGTCCTTTTCAGTAACGGTGAAGTTAGCAAACAGTGTCGACAGATCGGTCAGCGACACGATCTGCGTGCCGGCGGTCAGGAACTGTCCTACCTCCACCTGACGCACACCGAGTACGCCGTCGAACGGCGCGCGCACCAGCTTCTGCGAAATGATCGCTTCTGTCTTGGCAATGCCGGCATTGGCCTGGTCGAACGCGGCCTGTGCCTGATCCACGGTCACCTGCGGGCCGACCTGACGCGCCGCGAGCTGCTTCGCCCGCTCCAGCGCGAGTCTCGCGACGGTCGCCTGCGCCTTGTAGTTCGCGAGATCACCCTGATCCGGTTTGTCGAACAGTTGCACCAGCGGCGTGCCCTGGGTGACGCGGCTGCCGGCGGTGAACAGGATGTCGGTGATGCGGCCGCTGACATCGGACGTGACGCTGACCTGATGCACGGCGGCGAGACTGCCGACAGCCCGCTGCAGGTTCGGCAGCACCTCGGACTTCGCCTCGACCGCGCTGATCGTCACCGGCGGCGGCTTGTTGTTGGCGAAGAACTGCGCGATCATGTGCGCACGGAAGGCATTGAACCCGACCAGTGCGCCGACAAGCAGCGCAAGCAGCACACCGATAATGATGAACCAGCGCTTCATGCGTATCGGACGCGCGCGAGACGGGTCGCGCAAGCCTTGCGCCGAAACGTCCGACTTGTCGCCAGCGCTGCCTTCCCTTGTTACCGTCATGTCATGCACTTTCTGCGGCCGGCGTGTGGGCGGCGTTGAATACAGGTTCCCGGTTCAGATGCAAGGCGATTGCCGCTGCATTCAGACCGACTCCGCGAAGAATGAATTCACAAATCTGCCGTTTCAGACCAGACTCGGCTCCATAGGTCAGGGTCGGAACAGAAGGAAGCTTGGTTAGAACCATCATGAGAACCGTGTGATGGGCAAACCAGAACAGATTGAGCGGATCGCGTCCCACCGACACCGCATCCCCGGCGGCGACCGCACGCTCGAGCGAGGCCGCGAAGGCCTGTCCAATCAGATCCCGGATTTTTTCGTAGAGCAGTCGGGCAAATTCGCCATCGTCGAGCTGACTTGAGATCATGAGGCGGAGGCGCTGCGCCTCCTCCTGATCCGGAGAAGCCGAAGCATTGAGGAAGTGCTCGACCATGCCGCGGATGAGGATGACCAGCGTCTCCGTCGACGGCTCGCGGTCGAGCAATCGATGCAGCGCGGGATCCGCCTGGCAGGCCTCCGCCAGGATTTCGGCATAGAGCGCCGATTTGGTCGGGAAATGCTTGAACAACAATGCCTCGGAAATCGAGGCGGCGGCGGCAACGCTCCTGGTGGTCGTACCCGCAAATCCATAGCGCGCAAAGCAATGCTTCGCGGCGCTCAGAATCAACTCCCGGCGAAGATCGCCGGTCATCCGCAGGTTGCTCATGATGACGTGAGTAAACACTCACTCTCCTCGAAGTCAAGGAAAATGCTGCAACGCACCATCATAATATCGCGGGTTAGGATGAAGAAAATCCGCAATTCGACGGATAGGCCGACGATCTCCGGGACCGCCGCCTTGGACAGGAGTCGCGGATCACGGAAAAAGCCCCCGCATGGCCTTTCCGGCCCTCACTTTCTCGACGCCGATCGCCATAGCCGCCGTGCGATGAGGAATCCGGTCCTTTCTGGCGCGACTAATCATCTGGGCGAAAGCGCGATCCAGTATCTGGTATTCGCGGCGCGTCACTTCGTCTTCTTCCCAGAACAGTTGCTGCAGATCCTGCACCCATTCGAAGTAACTGACGACGACGCCACCGGAATTGCAGAGGATGTCGGGGATCACGAAAATCTCGTGCTGACGTTTTCCCAGTATCCGATCGGCCTCGGGCGTCGTCGGCCCATTGGCGCCTTCGGCGAGCACGCGGCATTTCAGATTTTCGGCGATGTGCGCGTCGATCACGCGCTCTATGGCGGCGGGAACAAGCACGTCGCACGGCAGCGTCAGGATCGCCGCCGGATCATAGCGAAGCTGGTTCGAAAAGCCGGCTATGCTCCCGTGAGCGGCGGCGTGGCGCAACAGCACGGGAATATCCAGCCCGTTCCTGTCATAAAGCGCGTCGGTGTGATCACTGACCCCGATGATCTTGATGCCGGAATTGTAAAGCTCGAGCGCGGCGTGGGAGCCGACATTGCCGAAACCCTGAACGACCGCGGTTGCGCCGCCGAGCGCAATGCCCAACTCATTCAGGACACGGCGGACGAGATGGGCAACGCCGCGCCCGGTGGCTTCGCGGCGGCCGAGCGTGCCGCCCGAACTCACGGGCTTGCCGGTGACGATCTCGGTGACGGTGTTGCCCTGATACATGGAATAAGTATCCATGAACCAGGCCATCACCTGCTCGTTGGTGCCCATGTCCGGCGCCATCACGTCGGTGCGCGGACCGACGAACGGGATCATCTCCTGCATGTAGCGGCGCGACAGCCCTTCCAGTTCGCGCATCGACATCGATCGGGGATCGACTCTGACGCCGCCTTTGGCCCCGCCATACGGCAACCCGACCAGCGCGCATTTCCAGCTCATCCAGATGGCGAGCGCAGCCACCTCGCCGATGTCCACGCTCGGCGCGAAGCGGGTCCCACCCTTGGTAGGACCCAGCGTGAGGTGATGCTGGACACGGTAACCCTCGAAAACCGTGATCGAGCCGTCATCGCGATGGACCGGGCAGGAAACCGTGATCGAGCGCTTCGGCATGAGGATGCGCTCGCGCTCGTCCGTCGGGATCGACAGGTGATCGGCGATCACGTCGAACTGCTGAACCGCCATGTCGAAGACCGGGCCGGCATAAACCGTCATCGCTTTCTCCTTCCATGATCCGGGTTCACCAATCGCAGGCGCGCGCGGTCATATTCCGAACGGATGAGTTCGCCGGATCGAACACCGGTGGCATCTCCGCGATATAGTCATGCGGGCAACGCGATGCATCCGATGCTCAAGCATCACCGGCGCAAAAGCCTGCGCATCCGATCCGGCCGCGATCACGTTACCGATGGGGATTCAGGCAAGCGCCTGCTTGAGATCGAAGCCAGTGTCGGCAGCCTGCTCAGGAGGGATCGAACCGTCCACCGCGAGAATGCGCCGGCCGAAAACATGGTCCGACGCACGATTGACGGATTCGATTCCGATCAAACGGCCGGCCTTGTAACAGAACGCCGAGAACGATCCCTGCCCGGCATCGCCGCGTACAACGACCTGATCGTAGCCGGTGGTGAGGCCCGCGATCTGAAGCTTGTCCGGCCCCTGATCGCTCCAGAACCACGGCAGACCGTCATAGCTCTTTGCATCACCGGTCAGCCGCGCCGCCACGCAGCGCGCCTGATCGGTTGCATTCTGCACGGATTCGAGCCGCAGCGGCGCGCCGAAACGCTCGCTCATGAACAGCGCACAGTCGCCGATCGCCGAAATATTCGGATCGGCGGTGAGCAGATGCTCGTCGACGATGATGCCGGAGGCGACCGGCAAACCCGCCTCCGCCGCCAGTTCGACATTAGGCAAGACGCCGACGCCGACCACCACGAGGTCGGCCGCGATCGGTCTGCCGTCGCTCAAGGTCACGCCGGTCACGCGGCTCTCGTCGCTGGTGATGCTCGTGGCCTGGACGCCGAAATGAAGCCGGATCCCCGCCTCGCTGTGGCGACGCTGAAAAAATTCCGAAATCTCCGGCGTGACCGCGCGCGCCATGACGCGCGGCGCCAGTTCCACCACATCGACTTCGAGACCCTTTGCCCGCGCGGTCGCCGCGAATTCGAGGCCGATGAAGCCGGCGCCGACGACGACCACCCTCCCGCCGGCTCCGAAGCGTTGCCGCAGCGCCTCACTTTCGTCGAGCGTGCGCAGATAGAGAACATCCTCCAGGCCCGCGTTGGGGATATCCAGCAAGCGGTTGCGGGCGCCGGTCGCCAGCACAAGATGCCTGTACGCGCGGGATAAGCCGGACGCGCAGACAAGCTGGCACGCGCCACGGTCGATGGCGACGGCGCGGTCCGCGATCAGTTCGATGCGCTGGTCGTGATAGAACTTCTCCGGCCTGAACATCACCGAGTCCGGGCTGCCGCCGCCCTTCAGATAGGCTTTCGACAGCGGCGGCCGCTGATAGGGCAGATGCGGCTCGTCATTGATCAGACCGACGGGTCCATCGTAACCCGCCTGGCGCAGCGACACCGCAAGCTGAAAACCTGCGTGGCCCGCGCCCACGATCAGAATCGGTTGGTCCGCCATTCGTCAAACCGGCCCACTCGAGACTGCTCGATCGACTGTCATATGACCTCCGTAAAACATCATCTTTTCTGGCGCGGAAGCATCCTGCCAGCGGCGTCTTCTTGCACGGCCCGAGAGCGATTGCCACCCCTTCGCATCTGCGATTTAAGTAAGGCAGCAGCAGCCACCGAGCGCCGCGCGGAATGCGCGGCCGCCCGGTCCGCCATCACCGGAGTGACGCCCGATGTCAGCCTTCGCTCCCGCCTCGCCTGAAGCCGCCGGCATGTCCAGGGCTGCGCTCGATCGGATCGATGACCATCTGAAGCGGCGATACATCGACGCGGGCCGCTTTCCGGGTACGCAGCTTGTGGTGCATCGGCGCGGACACATCGTGCATCGCTCCGTGCAGGGCTTTGCCGATCTCGAACGCAAGGTGCCGATGAAGGACGACACCATCTTCCGCATCTATTCCATGACCAAGCCGATCACGTCCGTCGCTTTCATGATGCTGGTGGAGCAAGGTCTCGTTGCGCTCGACGAGCCGGTTCACAAGTACATTCCCGAATGGAAGAACCTCGGCGTGTTTCAGGCAGGCGTCGCGCCCGCTTTCGTCACCCGGCCGCCGGCGCGGCCCATGCAGATCGTCGACCTGCTTCGTCATACGTCCGGGCTGACCTACGGCTTCCAGCAGCGAAGCAATGTCGATGCAGCCTATCGCGACAGGCAGATCGGCACGATCGAACTGGCCGGCACGCTCGACTCGATGATCACGGGTCTTGCCAAAATCCCGCTGGAGTTCTCGCCCGGCGAAGCCTGGAATTATTCGGTCTCCACCGACGTGATCGGATATCTCATCGGCAAGATCAGCGGCGTTCCGTTCGAGCAGTTTCTCAAGGAACGCATTTTCGATCCGCTCGGCATGGCCGACACAGACTTCTACGTTCCCGCCGAAAAGGCGCATCGGCTGGCGGCCTGCTACAATGCAACCGCGGCCGGCATGATGTCGGTTCATTCGCCGGGTGCCAAGGGCGGGCTGACGTTGCAGGACGATCCGGCGACAAGCCCCTACCTCTCGCCGCCCTCTTTCATCTCCGGCGGCGGCGGTCTGTGCTCAACGACCGCCGACTATCTCACCTTCTGCCGCGCGCTGCTCAACGGCGGCGAACTTGACGGCGTGAGGCTGATCGGACCGAAAACGCTGGCGCTGATGACGGCCAATCACCTTCCGGGCAACCGCGACCTGCCGGAAATGTCACGATCGATGTTCGCGGAAGCAACCTACAGCGGCGTCGGCTTCGGCCTTGGGTTTTCCGTCACCATGAATCCCGCAAGGACACTCGTCCCTGGCAGCCCCGGCGAATACGCCTGGGGCGGCGCGGCGACAACGTCGTTCTGGATCGATCCGGCGGAAGAGTTGATCACGATCTTCATGACGCAGGTGATACCTTCGACTGCCTATTCCGTCCGGCGCGAACTTCGCACCATGGTCTATGCGGCCATCACCGACAGCAATCTTTGACTCTCTAAGCCGCTTCGCCGGTCTCCAGGCTCGTTGCTCATTCATCGACGATTTCGCCCGCCGATGCCAATGTGCGCTTTGCAGCAACGAGATGCGGACGATCATACATCCTGCCGTCGATGCCCACCGTGCCCGCGTCCGGCTGACCGGCGAAGGCCGCAACCACTCGTCGCGCATGAGCGAGGTCGGCTTCGGACGGGGTGAAGCAGGCGTTGATGGTCGCGACCTGATCCGGGTGTATCGCGAGACGCCCGACAAATCCGTCGCGGCGCGCGATCCGGCAGTCCTCGGCAAGGCCGTTTTGATCCCTGTAATCAGCGTAGAGCGTTTCAAGCGCAACCACGCCCGCCGCGGCGGCGGCAAAAAGGCATTGGGCGCGCGCGAGTTGATAAGGAAAAGTCCAATCGCCGTTCGGCTCTTTATTGGTCAATGCGCCGAGCGCGGCGCTGAGGTCTTCCGCGCCCCATGTCATGGCCGCCAGCCTCGAGCCTGGCGTTGCGCGTGATGCGGCATAACCGGCGAGGCCCAGCATCGCCGCCGGCGTCTCGGTTGCGACAACCAGCAATTTGACATGCCCGGAAGCAACGCCGGTGGCAGCCTCAAGGTCATCGATAGAGCGCGCCATCCGCTCGACGTCATGATAGCCGTTCACCTTTGGAAGCACGATGCCATCCAGTCCAGGACGGACGACCGCGGCCAGATCTTCCAGCGCCAGCTCCGTTTCGAGCGGGTTGATGCGCACCAGGAACATCCACTCACGTCTCGCCCCGCCTACGCGATCCTTCACGGCATCCCGGGCGAACGCCTTGCGGCCGGACGCAACGGAGTCTTCCAGATCGAGGATCAACGCATCCGCGCCGCAGGTATCCGCCTTGGCGAACTTGCGATCGCTGTCGGCCGGGACAAACAGAAGCGAGCGCAACTTCATGCCGGCTTCCCCATCATCAGCGCATGGCGGCGGCAGAACACCACCTCCTCGTCCCGCTGGTTGAAGCCACGGTGCTCCAGTGTAACGATGCCCTGCCCCGGACGCGACTTGCTGGCGCGAACCGCAACCACCCTCGATTCCGCGCGCAACGTATCGCCGGCAAACACCGGATTCGAGAACCTGGTTTCCTCCATGCCGAGATTGCCGACCGTGGTTCCGAGCGTCGTGTCCTGCACGGACAGGCCGATGATGAGGCCGAGCGTGAAGATCGAATTCATCAGCGGTTGGCCGAATTCGGTCGACCTGGCATATTCGTGATCGATATGCACTGGCGCGGGATTACAGGTCAGCGACGAGAACAGAATATTGTCCATGTCGGTGACCGTTCGTCGCACTTCATGCACGAAGGTTTGCCCGACGGAAAACTGCTCGAAATAAAGACCCGCCATCCGGATTTCCTTCCTGCGATCGGATTGAACGCACACGCGCCCCAACGAGCCTTGGCATTGCTGCTCGTCCGAAGTTTGCCACCTGCTACCTCGCGCTGCAATGCAGCCAAGCCCATGGCTTCGCCGGCTGCAATGATCATCCAGCCCGGAATGGCAGTCGTCCACTTACATTTCCGATGTAATGCATTAAAGATCGTGCGAGCGTGAGCACATCTACGGCGTTCGAACTGTTTTCATAGGCAAGCAACGGCGTGCATCAGTAGCGTTACTCGCATATCGAAAGTCGCGACCTAACACGGGAGACTCAATTGACCAAAAAACAAACCGCCGAAATTGCCTCGCTGGCTGTCTTTGGGATCGGACTCGCCGGCGTCTACATTCTTGCCTCAAGGTTCAAAGACGAGTTCTCGGATTTCACCATCGCTGCAAGCGCTACGATTATGTTTGTGGCGTTCTATGTCTTGGGCCAATGGGTCAAACGCAGAATCAATCCGCCCCCAACGGTAAAGTAGCAATCGGCAAGATATCTGTCTGGCCGCACGATCCTTCGCGGCATCAATACTGTGGTCGCTGAAAAAATGGAGAACAGATAATGGCTATCCACCATGCAGCCGCCGGCGAGGTTGTTGATCTGCATCCCCTCGGGGAAGCACTGCGGGAGGCTCGAACGGTCGCAATCGTGAAGTCCGATGCTTTCGAAGTCATTCGTCTCATTGTCCATGCGGGCAAGGAGATTGAACCGCACAAAGTTCCGGGTCCGATCATGCTGCACTGTTTGGAAGGCCGCGTTGCCCTCGGGCTTGCTGATAGATCGCTCGAACTTTTAGCCGGCCAATGGATTTATCTCGACGGTGGCGCGGAACATTCTGTAAAGGGCGTCGAAGACTCTTCCCTGGTTCTCACCATTTTGTTTGTCCGATAGACGGGGTTCACCGCACCGCATGCCGTTGCGGGATTACCGTCGATCTGCTATGCTTTTTCCAATAAAAATCGACAACGTCGAAACGGCGCTGATCGGAAAAATCATACAAAAAATCATACAGGGGAACGCAATGGCCGATGAAGCGCATGCCGGCATTGTCCTCGAAACGGTACCGCCGGCGGAGATGGTGGGTGCACTGGCGGCCGACGCCGCCAAGAAGGCCAAGTTCGGCACCATTCATCTTCTCATCCGCGGTTTTCTATGCACGCCCTTTCTGGCCTACGGAGCCTGCGTGACCTTTGCGATGGTCGCTGCCGGGGTTCCGCTCGGTGCAGCGGGACTTGTGTTCCCGGCCGGTTACGTGACGCTGAGCTTCCTCGGCCTGGAGATGGCGACCGGCAGCTTCGCGACAATGCCCATCGGCATGTACGCCGGAACAGTCACGCCGTTCCAATTGGTTCGCAACTGGACATGGACGCTGACCGGCAACCTGGTGGGGGGTATCTTCTTTGCTTGGCTGCTGTGGTTCTCGCTGACCAAGGGCGGATCCACTCCCCCAGACAGCATGCTCAAGGTCATTTCCAACACCGCCGAGGCCAAGGTGAGCTACATCCATTACGGCATCGTCGGCTGGTGCGCCGCCATCGGCAAGGGCGTGCTATGTAACTGGCTCGTGAGCCTGGGATCGGTCATGTCCAAAGCCACCCGCAGCACCGTGGGCCGGGTGGTGCTGATGTGGATCCCGATCGCGATGTTCTTCGCACTCGGCTTCGAGCACACCGTGGTCAACATGTGGCTCTTCCCGACCGCCATCCTCTCGGGCGCCAAGGTGAGCATCTACGAATGGTGGGTGTGGAACCAGATTCCGGTCACAATCGGCAATATCTTCGGCGCGATGGTACTGAACGGCACGCTATGGTACTACACTCATACTTTGCAAAAAGAATAGCGGTGCAAGGAGAATAGCGGTTCACGTCCATCGGTGAGACGGCGCAAAGCGTTTTCGAGCGAAACCTATCCCCCGGCTCGACCGGAGGATGGACACCGGTTCGCGTGAAGAAGACGCGTTTAAACAACAAGCCGGAGCTTTGCTTCCGATTCAATCAGAAGCAAAAATGTTTAGTGCGACATGAAAACAGGAACCGTCGTCGCCGACAGTATTCCACGCGTCGCTCCGCCAAACACGAATTCCCGGAGGCGGGAATGTCCATAGCCGCCCATTACAAGCAGGTCCGTTGAACCGTCGGCGACATGCGACAGGATGGCATTCGCCACATCGGAATCGGCGGCTGGCTCCGTTCGCACCTCAACCTTGATATCGTGTCGAGCGAGGTGCCGACCAATTTCGGTTCCGCGGATCACCTGCTCGTGCGCAGTCTTTTCATTTTCAACAATAAACAGTTCAACGGCATTGGCCTTTCTCAGGAAAGGCAAAGCATCATTGATCGCACGCGCCGCCGTGCGGCTTCCATCCCAGCAACACACAATTCGATCCAGCTTCAACGTATCCTTCTGGGTGCAAGGAACAACAATCAGCGGCCGGCCGGAATCAAACAGCGCCGCTTCGATGAGAATGCTGTTATTGATGTAATGATGTTCGTCCGATTGCATGACGATGCTTAGATCGAAGCACCGCGCCATCTCCGAAAACGTCTTGGCCATTCCAGCAACGAGCCGCGATTCAGCCGAGAGACCATCGCGCTTCATGGCAAGTTCAAAGCGGTCAACTGCATCGTGCGCCTCGGCTTCGCTCTCGACAAATAGATCGTCGAGCGATTCTGCGGGAATGTTCGTTGCGAACTTGAATATAACTCCCGTCAGATGCGCAGCGAAGGTTTCGGCTATCGAAGCCGCGAAATCTCGAACGATATCTCGAGAAGCGTCGCGTTCCAGATGAAGAATAATGTCCTTGATCATATAATTCGCTCCAAATCTGCGCACATGATAAGAAATATGACATCAGCATCAAGAGTCGAATTGACACACATCAAAGCAGGCCGCGCCTGGAGCGGCGGAGTGACCCGCCTCGACTTTTTCCGACCAAACGCAGCCTTCATGTTACTGGCACTCTTTTGCGGAAGGAAAGACCGCGACCAAGTCATCACGACCAAATGATTCAAGCCCTCAGAGCTAGTACGTCATGTTGAAATACACGCTGCGCGGCGCGCGCCCAGGGGTAAATCCAAAAACAGGTTGATGTACTTCTTGTCGAACAGATTGCCGACGTTGAACGTCGTCCGCACCTGCAAGTGCTGGAGAGCGTGAATTAGTTATCGGGTGTCGCCGTCGACCGGCGCCAGCTTCGGGACACCCCCGCGCCTTCTGCATGGAAGCCTCTGATATGATAGCCGCACCAGCGTCATTTGTTCGTCCCTTTGGTGCTGGTAATGGGCCGCCAGGGTACTCGCCAACGCCTTGGCGGCCTGGAGGTCTCGCTGAAGTCACGCTATCCGGCCAAAACCTGGAACCGCTCTTTCATCAGCGCGTTGGCTACCAAGATACGGCTTGCGCAAACAGCCGGGCGAAGGTTGAGCGCATGAAACAGCGTCGACCGATTCATGGATCTCTTCGGGTCGCACCGATC